>DASPZL010000510.1:0-16282 GCA_035636295.1 Paraburkholderia sp. | reverse complement strand
AAGTGCGGGTTCGAAAAAGTAGCCGCGAGTCGCGCGTTCCAGTTGAACGCCGCCGCGCAGCAATTGCGCACCTTCCTGCTGGCCGATGCGCACGTAGTCGAGATTGCGCGCCAACTGCGCGGCGTTCGCGAGCGGGCCGATATCCGTGCCGTGCTTCAGCGCATGATCGACTGAGAGCTTGGCGAGCTTCGCCTGCAATGCGTCCACGAACGGCTCGAATACCGTGCGCTCGACGATCAGACGCGACGCCGCCGTACCGCGTTGACCCGCGAAGCCAAAGGCGCCGCTCAAAGCCGCATCGACCGCGCCGTCGAGATCGGCATCGGCCATCACCACGAGCGGATTCTTGCCGCCCATCTCCAGTTGCACGCGCGCCTGGCGGGCGGCGGCGGCTTGCAGCACCCGCGTGCCGGTTTCCGCGGAGCCGGTGAAGCTGATCGCCGCCACCAGCGGATGCGCGGCGATCCGCGCGCCGACCTGCCGGCCGCTACCCATCACGAGGTTGAACACGCCCGCGGGCAAACCGGCGCGATTGATGATCGATGCCAGCGCCGCCGCGCAAGCCGGCGCCGATTCGGCCGGCTTGAAGACGACGCAATTGCCATGCGCAAGCGCGGCGCCGATCTTCGCGGCGGCGATCGCCAGCGGCGCGCTCCATGGCGCAATGATGCCGACCACACCGAGCGGTTCGCGCGTCACGTCGATCTCGACCCCAGCGCGCGGCGAGGCCACGGGCTCGGCAAACGCGCGCAGCGCCTCGGCGGCGAACAGCTTGAAAACCTGGCCGGCGCGCGTGGCCTCGGCCAAGGCCTCGGGCAAGATCTTGCCGACTTCGCGCGCAAGCAGCCGGCCAAGCTCGTCGCGGCGCGCGAGCATCTCGCTGCCGATCGCGTCGAGCGCATCCGCGCGGCGCTGCGCCGAACCCAGCGACCATTCGCGGAAGGCCGCGCTCGCCGCCTCGATCGCCGTATCGGTCTGCCGCGCGTCGGCCCGCACATATTCGCCGACCGGTTCGTCCAGATCCGACGGGTTGAGCGAGATGCCCGTGGTCGCGCCCGTCTCCCAGCCGCCATTGATGTAGTGGCGGAACGGACTGGCAACGAGCGGGACGAGCGGATCGCGATTCATCGACGGGAAGACGCCAACTTGAGGAAGCTCACAAAGTCCACGAATGGTATGAGCCGCCCCAATAACTTTCCAATCCCTTTTTGGACTACTCCCATATCAATTCCGGTATGGCATGATGGTGTCTCAACCGTGACACATCGGCGACAGACGGCTTCAGGCCGCTTTACGGAGACAAGCCATGACACGCAGCTACTCGAACTGGTTCGTGCGTGCGCGACTCAAGACGCGGCAGTTGCTGCTGCTCGCGGCGATGGAGGAGGAGGGCAACGTCCGCCGCGCCGCCGACGTGCTCGGCATGACGCAGCCCGCCGCGTCGCGCCTGCTGAAAGAACTGGAGGACATGCTGGAGGTGAGTCTGTTCGACCGCACGCCGCACGGCATGCACGCCACGCTGTACGGCGAGGTGATGATCCGCCACGCGCGCATGGTGCTGTCCAATCTGAGCCACGCCCACGATGAAATTTCCGCGTTGCGCGCCGGTCTCGCGGGCCAGGTGCGCATCGGCGTGATCGCCGCCGCGGCCGCGACGATGGTGCCGCGCGCGATCGCCAACGTGAAGGAGCGCTATCCGCAGTTGCAGATCTGGGCGGAGGTCGAAACGTCGGACGTGATGCTGCCCCGGCTCGCCGAAGGCGAACTCGACATCATGATTGGCCGCGTATTGGAGCGGCAAAACCAGTTCAAGGCCGAAGTCCGCTACGAACCGCTCGCCGACGAGCCGCTCTGCGTGGTGGCGCGCCCCGGCCATCCTCTCGAAAATGAGACAGGTTTGACACTGCGGGGAATCGTCAACGCAAGCTGGGTATTGCATCCTCCCGGCAGCGTCTTGCGCCATCGGTTTGATCTGATGTTTTCACAGATCGGACTGAATCCGCCGCAAAATGCGGTGAATACCAACAATTTTCTGGCGATTTCGAGCCTGCTGCTGCAAAGCGACATGTTGGCGGTTTTACCCGACGAGGTGGCGCGTCAATACCAACAGTACGGTGTATTGAAACAGGTGCCGATCGATTTGCCGTGCAGGATGGATACATTCGGTATCATCACGCGCCAGTCGCATCTGCTTTCGCCGGCAGCCGCCGTGGTGCTCGAAGCCTTGCGGGAAGCCGCCGCCGAAGTCTACGGCACGGCTTTCGAGCCGGCGGTGGCGCGATAAATGCTCCTTCCGTTGTAAAAGCCGGCTGACGGCGCGGGAGGAACATGCGATGTACAACAAACACCGAAAACGGCAGCGAGCCGTCGACGATTCTTTTTCTGTTCGCTCCGGTGGAGCGAGCGCCTGGTTTAGCAACGGCATGGCTCTTAAATCGACGATTTACAAGGCGGAACTGCAGATCGCCAACATGGACCGGCACTATTACGCCGACCATTCGCTGACGATCGCCCGCCATCCCTCGGAAACCGATGAACGGATGATGGTCCGCGTCGCCGCGTTCGCGCTGTTCGCGCAGGAACGCCTCGAGTTCTGCAAAGGCTTGTCGGATGTCGACGAACCGGATCTGTGGCAAAAGGACCTCACCGGCGCGATCGAAACCTGGATCGAAGTCGGCCAGCCGGACGAACGGCGCATTGCCAAGGCGAGCGGCCGCTCGAACGAGGTGATCGTGATCGCCTACGGCGGCCGCGCCTCGGAAATCTGGTGGCAGGGCGTGAAGAACAAGGTGGAACGCATGCGCAACGTGACGGTGTGGACGCTCGGAGAAGGCGTGGCCGACGCGCTCGGCTCGCTCGCCGAACGCACCATGCGCCTGCAATGCACGGTGCAGGACGGCGAAGCGTGGCTCGGCAGCGCGGAGGCCGATGCGGTGAAGATCGAGTGGACGGTGTTGAAGGCACCCGCCAACGCCTGAGGTTTAGGCTTAGACGGTTTTCGGGGAAGGCTTAAAGCGACGTCAGCCGCGCCGCTTCAGGCGGTCCCTTGAGTTCGACCATATTGCCCTCCGGGTCGAACAGATACAGCGACGGCCCAAAGCCGTCCGCGCCATAGCGCTGCGCGTGTTCGCCCAGCCGCGCGCCGTGTTCGGTGAGATGCGCGTTGAGCGCCTCGGCGTCGAACGGTTCGACGCGCAAACACACGTGATCCATATTCCGCCCCGCGCCGGGCGGGCCGTTTTCCGCATGATCGAGCTTCGCGCCGACCTGTAACAGATCGATGAGCGAGCGCCCCGCGCGCAGCTGAGTCAAGCCCAGATCGCGCTGTTCCTTTTCCACGCTGCATCCGAGCACGTCGCAATAAAAGCGCGTCATTTTCTCGACGTCGGATGCCCGAATGACGACGTGATCGATCTCGCGAATGTGGATTTTCATGTCGAACGCCCCTTGGCCGGTTCGAAGAAACGGGTGGAATAACCAGTGTAGAAGAAAGCTTGGCAGTGCGAGAACGCGCTGTGAAACCCGCCGCGAGGGGGCAGATCAGAAAGTACGGACGAAAAAAAGCCCGCTCTATGTGGAGCGGGCTGAATCCATATCAGGAGGAGACATGGAGGAGACAAGTACTAATATACACATGGGCCTGGTGCGACGCAATAACTTTTTAAGGGAAAACCCGATATCGGGCCAAATTGTCGCACTTTTTCACAAAACGACCGTCTGGCGGGGCTTTCAACCCTACGAGGAACCGCAATGACAGAGCAAGAACCGGAGCGTAGTGTGTCGGCATGCGGCCTACATTGGTGAGCATCGACACCGCCTTCGGGGACTATCATGAACCGCACCATCGACCGTACTGACATCGCGCCCGACACCGCCGGCTGGACCTCCGACGACGAGCGCTGGGAAGCCGTCACCCGCCGCGAACCGCGAGCCGACGGCGCGTTCTTCTACGGCGTCAAGACGACCGGCGTGTTCTGCCGTCCGTCGTGCGCATCGCGCCAGCCGCGCCGCGAGAACGTCGCTTTTTTCACCGACGTCGCCGCCGCACGCGCCGCGGGTTTTCGCGATTGCAAGCGCTGCCAGCCGGGCGGCCTGCCGCGCGAGCTGGAAATCGTCAATCGAGCCTGTGCCGCGCTGGATGCCGATCCGCAACGGCGCCTCACGCTCGCGCAACTGAGCGACGCCGTGCACGTCAGCCCGTTTCACTTGCAGCGTCTGTTCAAGCGCGTGGTGGGCGTGTCGCCGCGTCAATATCAAGCGGCGCAGCGGGGCGCCGCGTTGCGCGACGCGCTGCAAAGCGGCTCGGACGTCACCCGCGCCACGCTCGACGCCGGCTTCGGCTCGCCATCGCGGATGTACGACAGCGCCTCCGCCGAACTGGGCATGGCGCCGTCCGAATTTCGCCGCAAAGGCGCGGGGCTCACCGTGCGCTACGCCAGCGCGCCGACCTCGCTCGGCTTCGTGCTGGTCGCGGCCACCGCAAAGGGCATCTGCAAGATCGGTTTCGGCGACGATGCAAGCTTGCTCGCCGACGAACTGCGAAGCGAGTTCGCCAACGCCGATCTGCTGGAAGACCCGGAACGGCTCGCACCGTTCATCGCGCAGATCGACGCCTATCTGCGCGGCACCCGCCAGGACTTCGATCTGCCGCTGGACATCGCCGCGACCGCGTTCCGGCAGCGCGTGTGGGACGCGCTGCGGCGCATTCCGTACGGCGAGACGCGCAGCTATACGGAAATCGCCGAAGCCGTCGGCGCGCCTCGCGCCGTGCGCGCGGTGGCGAGCGCATGCGCGACGAATCCGGTTGCGCTGGCGATACCTTGCCATCGCGTCGTGCAAAAGGGCGGGGCGCTGGCGGGCTATCGCTGGGGCCTGCCGCGCAAGGCCGCGCTGCTCGACAACGAGGCGCAGCACGCAAACGGCGTTTCGCCGGACGAATCCAGGCGTCAGAAAGCGGCCATCGCTCAAATCACCACCAAACTGGACCACGCCGCGTGAGCACGCTTGACGACGTCACAACTCTCGAACTGCCGTTTAAGCCACCCTTCGACTGGCCGCGCCTGCTGCGTTTTTTCGGCGGACGCGCGACGCCCGGCGTCGAAACGGTGGAAGATGGCGCCTATCGCCGCGCGATCGACTGGACGGGCGACGGCGGCACGCTGACCGTGCGCCTGCATCCGCGCAAACGCTGCCTCGTTGCGAACATCGAAGGCCCCGTGAGCCGTCACGCCGATGCGCTCGCCGCGCCGATCGCGCGGATGTTCGACCTCCACGCCGATCCGAAGAAGATCGGCGCCGAACTCGCCGCCGACACGTGGCTCGCGCCATTGGTCGAAGCCGTGCCCGGCTTGCGCGTGCCCGGCGCGTGGTCGGGCTTCGAACTGGTGGTGCGCGCGATCGTCGGCCAGCAGGTCAGCGTGAAGGCGGCGACCACCATCATCGGGCGTCTCGTGCAGCGCGCCGGCGAGCGCATCGAAGGGCATCCGCATGAGAACACCGCGTGGCGCTTTCCAACGCCCGCCGCGCTGGCCGCCGTCGATCTTGCGCAGATCGGCATGCCGGGGAAACGCGTGGCGGCGTTGCAAGGCTTCGCGCAAGCGGTCGCGTCGGGCGACGTGCCGCTCGACAGCGGCGTCACCGACGCAAATAGCCTGCGCGCCGCTTTGCTCGCACTGCCTGGCATCGGCCCATGGACCGTCGAGTATGTCGCGATGCGCGCATGGCGCGACGCCGACGCGTGGCCAGCGTGGGACCTCGTGCTGATGCAGTCGATCTGCGCGCGCGACCCGTCGCTCGTGCGGCCCACGCAGCAGCGCGTGCGCACCGACGCATGGCGGCCTTGGCGCGCATATGCGGCAATGCATCTGTGGAACGAGGTGGCGGACCGGGCAGGCGCTGCACGTGGCGGCTGAGCGCGCGCGCCGGTCGGGCAGGGGAGAAACGCGAATCGCGCGCAACGCGCGTGGCGGATAGGATGACGACGCGCATGGCAGGCCGATTCGTCCTTCAAAATGGGCGCAGTTGGATGCTCCGATGACCCGCCGAGGCGGCCTCAAGCAGCCGCCGTGGCGAGATGTTAAAGTGCCCGCTACCTGAAAATTCCGCCGAACGTTGTCAACCGCGCAATGCTGCCTGTGAGCAGTGAAGCGGCACATGGCGGCCGACAACGCCCGACTCGCATCAATGCCAAACACAACATCCTCCCGCACGACCGACGCGTTCTCGCACCGCCTGTCCGTGCTGACCTCGGGCCTGCAGCGCGACGCGCTGATAAGCGGCCTGCGCGGCATCGAAAAAGAAAGCCTGCGCGTGACGCACGACGGCAAGCTCGCGTTGACGCCACATCCGCGCGCGCTCGGTTCGGCGCTCACCCATCCGTCGCTTACCACCGACTATTCCGAAGCGCTGCTCGAACTGATCACGCCGGCTGAACACGACGTCGCAATCACGCTCGAGAAACTCGACACGCTGCATCGTTTCGTCTACGCCGAGCTGGGCGACGAGATTCTGTGGAACAACTCGATGCCGGGCCTGCTGCCCGACACGGACGAGGGCATTCCGATCGCGCGATACGGCACGTCGAACATCGGCAAACTGAAGTACGTGTACCGCATTGGCCTCGCGCTGCGTTACGGCCGCACGATGCAGTGCATCGCGGGCATCCATTACAACTATTCGCTCAACGAAGAAGTATGGCGAGTGTTGCATGCCGACCAGCAATCCACCGCGAACGCCGTCGATTTCCAGTCGGACCGATACCTCGCGCTGATTCGCAATTTCCGCCGCACCAACTGGCTGCTGATGTACCTGTTCGGCGCATCGCCGGCACTGGATCGCCGGTTCCTGCGCGATCGCAAGCACACGCTCGAAACGTTCGACGCCGACACGCTGTACCGTCCGTACGCAACCAGCCTGCGCATGAGCGATCTCGGCTATTCGAACACCACGGCGCAAGCCGCGCTGCACGCCGACTACGACACGTTGCCGGGCTACCTCGACGCGCTCGCGAAAGCCGTGAGCCAGCCGTATCCCCCGTACGAGGCGATCGGCACGCAGCGCGACGGCGAGTGGGTGCAGATCAACACGAACGTGCTGCAGATCGAAAACGAGTTCTACTCGACGATTCGTCCGAAGCGCATTACGTATCCGGGCGAGCGTCCGCTGCATGCGCTGGCCGCGCGTGGCGTGCAATACGTGGAAGTGCGCTGCATGGACATCGATCCATTCGAGCCGGCCGGTATTTCGCTGGAAACTTCGCGCTTTCTCGATGCCTACCTGCTGGTCTGCGCGCTGGACGACAGCGCGCTGCTGCCGCCCGGCGCATACGCCGAGGCCAACCGGAATTTCGGCCGCGTGACGATGGAAGGCCGCAAGCCCGGCCTGGAACTCACGCGCGACGGCCGCCCGGTTGCGATGACGGATTGGGCAAACGAAATCCTCGTCAAGATCGACGCGGCGGCGGCCGCGCTCGACGCATTGCAAGGCGGCAACGCGCACGCACGCGCCGTGGCGGTTCAGCGCGCGAAGCTGGTGGACGCATCGCTGACACCGTCGGCACGCGTGCTGCAGACTATGCGCGACAAACAACAGAGCTTCCTCGCGTTCGGACTCGAGCAAAGCGAAGCGCACGCCGAGTATTTCCGCGCGCGCCCGCTGGATGCGGCGCAGACGAAAGCGTTCACGGAACTTGCCGCGCAATCGCTTGCCGAGCAGGCCAAGCTCGAACAGGAAGAAGTGGGGTCATTCGACGCGTTTGTGGCGGCTTATCGGGCGTACACGTTGAACCGGTTCAGCGTCTGAGCGATGAGCGTCAATAAGATGAAAAGCGGCCCGCGAGGTCGCTTTTTCATGTGCGCAGGTAACGTCTACATAACGCGTCGTTGGGCGCAAAACAATATCGGCAAATTCTCCGTGCGTTTTGACGATTCCCTGATGTAGATGAAACACCGTACCGGCGTCGCGGTCCAAACTTAAGGACAGGCTTCGAACAGGGAGGAATCAACGTGAAAAAAGGTCTGTTGGCTGTATGCATACTGGCGGCGGGATGTTCGACACAGGGGCAGGTCGATCCTGACGTCATGCAGATCGCGACAACGCCGCTGACATGTTCGAACAAGGTTGAATGTGACGCATGGTGGCAACGCGCGCAGACCTGGGTGACGAGCCATTCGAAGTACAAGGTCGAATCCGCGACGGACACGCTGATCCAGACCTCGGGTCCGGATGGCGGCAAGCGCGCGTTGGCGTATCAGATCACGCGAGCCGCGAACCCTGACGGCACGGCAACGATCGGCTTCGCCGCGCATTGCGACGGTTCGCTCGGTTGCAAGCCGAACCCATGGGAAGCGGGCGCTGATTTCAAGCAATATGTGCGAGGCACCATGGCGGGCGGGCCGCAGAGCGGCGGGAAGGCATCGGCGCCGACACAGGCACCGGCGGCGATGCATCCGGATGCCGCCCAAGGGCAATCGGTCCCCGGAGTGAATGGCGAGACGGTGACGCAGTAAGTGGCATAGCAGTGGCGCAATGAAAGACGAGGAGACGGCGCGCGCAGCGCCGCCGGAAGAATGACTGCGTTGTCACTTACGCGGAGTGTGCGAAAGCACGGATTCCAGATGCACCACTACCGTTACTGCGCCGCGCAGGCAAAAACCAGACCTTAATGCCCCATCGAAGCCCCCATCCCCTTCCGCGGCTTAGTAACCCAAACCAGCAAAGCCAGCACAACAAACGCCACGCAAGAAATACGAAAAAAGTCATTAGTCGCCATCATATAAGCCTGCGCGGTAACGACCTGATTCAACTGCGCGGTAACCCCATCCCCCGAAAGCCCAAGACCAGCAAGCGCATTGGTATAAGCATTAGTATTAGCCGCATAAACATTAACCGAATCGGTCAATATCGCATGATGGTAAATCGTATCGTTCTCCCAGTACGTCGTACTGATAGCCGTCCCAATCGCCCCTGACAAAGTCCGAAAAAAGTTAGACAACCCGGAAGCACTGGCCAGCCGCTCATCCGGCACGCTGGACAGCGTAATGGTGGTCATCGGCACGAAGAAGCAGGCCACGCCGATACCTTGCACGATGCGCGGCCAGATCACATGGTTGAACGGCACGTCGAGCGTAAACGTCGAGTTCCAGAACGACACGCCCGCGAACACGACAAACGCAAAACTCGCCACCACGCGCAAGTTCAACCGATGCATGTTCTTGCCGATCATCGGCGACAAAAACAGCGCGAGCAACCCGACCGGCGCGGTCGCCAATCCAGCGAGCCCGGCGGTGTAACCCATCACCGTCTGCAGCCAGAGCGGGAAAATCACCACTGATCCGAAGAAGGCCATAAACCCGAACGAAATGATCAACACGCCAAGCGCGAAATTACGATCCTTGAAGAGCGAAAGATCGACGACTGGTTCCTTCTCCGTCATCTCCCACACCAGCAGGAATACGATCGAAACAACGGCGATGATCGTCAGCGCGACGATAAACGTCGAGTTGAACCAGTCCCGATCCTTGCCGAGGTCGAGCATCATCTGCAAACACGACACGCCGATCACGAGCAACGCGAGGCCGACCGCATCGATGCGCTGTTTGGTGGTCTTCGTCTCGCGGCCACGCAACAGCAGGAACGCGCACACCGCCGAAAACAAACCGATCGGCACGTTGATGTAGAAGATCCACGGCCACGTGTAGTTGTCGGTGATGTAGCCGCCCATGACGGGACCGAAGATCGGCGCGCAAATCACGGTCATCGCCCAAAGGCCCAGCGCGAGCCCGCGCTTCTCCGGCGGATAGGAGCGCATCAGGATCGTCTGCGAGAGCGGGACCATCGGCCCGGAAACGAGCCCTTGCACGAGCCGGAACGCGATCAGCGACTCGAAGTTGTGCGCGAAGCCGCACAGCGCCGACGCGATCGTGAAAAGCAGCACGGACAGCGTGAAGAGCCGCACTTCGCCGACGCGCCGCGCGAGCCAGCCCGTCAGCGGCACCGCGATCGCGGAGGCCACCGAATACGACGAGATGACCCACGTGCCCTGACTGGTCGCCACGCCGAGGCTGCCGGAAATCGTCGGCACCGCGACGTTTGCAATCGACGTGTCGAGCACTTCCATGAAAGTGCCCAGCGCGAGGCCGACGGTGAGCAACGCGAGCGCACCGCCTTTGAGCGGAGCGGGTTCGGCGGCGGGCAGGGCAGCGGCGGGAGCCGTGACGTCCATGTGTTTTTCTCCTCACTCGGGAAAGCTTGTCGCGGCAGCTTTATCGCACGCTCGGAATCACGCGCTTACATGCCGCATCATCCTCTGCCCAGACAGATATTATTAAATGACGGCGCCCTCAAAAACGCCTCGCGGTTACCGCTCGCCGCGTTCCTGCCGCGACGTTTCGGGTGATTCTTCCGCCGGTTCCTCGTCCGCCCCAATCCCGCAAGCCACGCTCGCTCCCGCGTCGATTCCATTCGCGATGAAACGGGCGAGCAGGTCGATCAGAGTGACGTGTTCGTCAGCGGAAAAGCCGCGCAATTGTTCGTTCAGCACCGCCGCACCCAGGCTGGGTAATTGCCGCGCGGCTTCATGCCCTTGCGGCGTCAACTCGAGCTTCACCATCCGGCGATCGGCGTCGCTACGCGTGCGCACCACAAAGCCTTTCTTTTCAAGGCGATCGAGCAGACGCGTCATCGATCCGCTGTCGTACGACATGACCCGCGACAATTCGAACGGCGTACTCGCGCGCCCCGCCGACAACATCAGAATGACGCCGATCTGCTGCGCGGTCAGCCCCAACGGCTTGACCGCACGGTCCGTGCGCTCGACCAGCACATTCCGCGCTTTCGTCAGGTAGTAGCCGAGACTCGATTCAAGCTGAATCTCATCGGCCTTGTAGGGACCAGAGGTCATCGTGTATCCGCGAACATCGTGAGCAGCACGAATTCTAGCTGCCTAAGCAGACAAGTCAAATCCGATTTTGCCTATTGCTGACGGCCGGAAAACAACACAACCCGACACGCGACGGGCAAAGTATCTTGAAATTTAATTGCATAGTCAATATTATTGCAGGCAACGAGTTACGCGCGACCCGCGCCACCCGAGACCATGTTCTGACCGAGTACCTGCACGCCGCGAGCACGGCGCGCCAAAAGGATTTCCCTCATGCTGTACCTGAAAAACACCCTCGGCGGCCTTGGCCGCTCCCTGACCGATTCCGCGTTGAGCAGCTTTCAAGGGCCGCACCGCTGGTGGAAGCTGGCATTGTTCGCCGTGCTGTTCGTGTTGCCCGGCGGGTCGGTGGGCGTTGCGGTGTTGGCGTGGTTCGAGCATCGGCGGGGACTGAAGGGCGCCAAGCCGGCAATCATGGAATTGGCGGCGTCGCAGGTCGCGGTGGGTGCCGCCGCGGCTGCCGGCGCGGCAAATCAGGTGGGCTCAACGGCCTCGGCGGGTTCAGCCGGCGCCTGCCAGGCGCGTGGCGATGCGCCATGCCGTGCCGCGGCCGGTAAGCTGGCTCGGCAGACCACGTCGACGGATTCGCGGGTGTAACTTGCTCGCCCGGTAACAGCGCGTAACCAACCCGACACCCTAAGTAACACACCCGCACCTCTCCCCGCATTACCCTTTCAGTTTGCCGCGCCTCCGCGGACTCATACGCTAACATGCCGGCAGACCCACGATCTCGCCAGGCCGGCGGTGCCGTCATCGGCCGCACCGCGGCGTCCAGAAGGAATCCATTGCATGCAGTCTGATCGAATCTCGCGCGCGCGGATGCTTGCGCCTCGCGCCCTGACTATCGCGGTAGCCGCTGCGCTTGCCACCCTGCTGGCCGGCTGCGCTGTCGGCCCCGACTACAAGCGGCCCGCCGCCGAGATCCCTGCTTCCTACAAGGAAGCCGCGCCCGGCTGGAAAGTCGCTCAACCGGCCGATCAGCAAGACCGCGGCGACTGGTGGACCATCTACGAAGACCCGCAGCTCAACGCGCTCGAAGACAAGCTGAACACCGCGAACCAGACCATCGCCCAATTTGCCGCCGTCTATCGCCAGGCGCGCGCGCTGGTCGGTGAGGCGCGTGCGGCGTATTTCCCGACAGTCGGGGCATCGGCGGGCGCGACGCGTTCCGGCACCGGTTCGTCGTCCACGGGTTCCACCACCACCAGCCGCTCCGGCGTCAGCAACAGTTTCAACGTGCAACTCGACGCGAGCTGGGAGCCGGACCTGTGGGGCTCGGTCACCCGCTCGGTCAATGCGCAGAAAGCCGGCCAGCAAGGCGCCGCTGCGGATCTGGCGAACGCGCGGCTCTCCGCGCAGGCCACACTCGCGCAGACCTACTTCTCGCTGCGCGCGCTCGACGCCACCCAGCAGCTGCTTGACGAGACCGTTGCCGCCTATCAGCGTTCGCTGCAACTCACGCAAAACCAGTACGCGGCGGGCGTCGCCGCGCGCTCCGACGTGATTCAGGCGCAAACGCAATTGCAATCGGCCCAGGCGTCCGCGATCGACAACGGCGTGCAGCGCGCGCTGGACGAACACGCGATCGCCGTACTGGTCGGCGAACCGGCCTCCACGTTCTCGATTCCACCGACGCCGCTCACCGCCACGCCGCCGGCTGTGCCCGCGCAGATGCCGTCGGCGCTGCTCGAGCGGCGTCCGGATATCGCGTCGGCGGAACGCAAGGCCGCGGCGGCGAACGAGCAGATCGGCGTGGCGATTGCGGCGTTTTTCCCGTCGCTCACGCTGTCGGCAAGCGGCGGCTTCGAAAATTCGGTGTTCTCGCAATTGCTGACCGCACCGTCGCGCTTCTGGACGCTCGGCCCGCAACTCGCCGCGACGATCTTCGACGCCGGCTTGCGCAAGGCTCAAACCGAAGCCGCTCGCGCAACCTACGACGCGGATGTCGCCACCTACCGTCTAACGGTGCTGACCGCGTTCCAGGACGTCGAGGACAACCTCGCGTCGCAACGCATCCTGGAACGGGAAATCGTCGTGCAGCAGCAGGCGGTGGAGTCGGCCCGGCAGGCGCTGGCGATCGTCACGAACGAATACAAGGCGGGCACGGTCGGCTACGTCAGCGTGCTGACCGCGCAGACCACCGCCTTCACCGCCGAGCAGAAACTCAAGAGCATCGCGGGACAACGGATGGTGTCGTCGGTGGGTCTGGTGAAGGCGCTGGGCGGCGGCTGGGATGCGTCGCAAATGAATCGTGAAACGGGTGACGTGGCGGCGCCGGCACCGTTGCCGGCTTCATCGGCTATGCCCGTGGCGCAAAGCGGAGTCGCGCCATTGCCGTCGCAGCAGCAGGCGCAGAGCAGCAAATAGGCGCGCTGCTCGCAAACCGCACGGTTTGGGAAGGGCAAAGTAAAAGAGGCATGGCCGCGTAATCCGGCCACGCCTCTTTTTTTACAGCGCTGAATCCGGCTCAGCCGCGCCCGAAACCCGTGTCAGTGCACGAACGTCAACGTCACAGTACCCGGTCCACTTGGCCGCCCCAACAGGTTCAGCAATCCCGCGAGATTATCGAGCGCTTCCGGCGCCGCACTGGCCGTGCCCCGAAACGAGGTTGAAACGGCCGACACCGTGCCGCTGCCGGTCAGCATCAGCGGGCCCTTGATCGTCGTCAGATCGACCGTCGAGGAACTCCCCTGCGCCTGAAACAGCACCCGGTACGACCCCAGCGGCTTGACCGGCGACACACGCGAACTGACGTCGCTCAACGTAATGGTGAGCTGCCCGAATGCTTCCCTGTTGAAGCTGCGCCAGTCCGACCATGACAGCCGCACGTCGCCCTGCAGATCGAGCGTATTGAAAGGCGCGCCCAGACCGCTCAGCAGCGAAGCCGGCACGGCGAGCTCGCCGGGCGTGACGGTGGCGCTGCGCGGCGTGGCGTCGACGGTGATCGGCTCGGGCATCGCTTCGCTCTGCCGCATGGTCATGCGCACGCGGCCGGTGAAGAGCGGCCAGAACGCCGTGCGCCATTCGATCCGCCCAGGCAGCAGAGTCGCCGTGCTCATGTCGGAGCCGGCGGCCAGCATCAGCGTTGCCGAGCCGTGCCACAGCGAGCCGGCCGGGTCGACGAGATTGACGTGGCCACGCGTTTGTTTGGCGAACTGCGGCGTGATCCAGGCGGCCGGCAACAACGTGAGCATCACAGCCGCGGCGGACAGCACCGCGATCACCAGCCAGGGCAGTGCGACGCGCAAGCGCCGCATCCAGTAAGTCATGCGAGATCCCGTAACGGCGCGGTCATGTTCATTTCGCGGTCGACGGCTGGAACGACGCCGTCAGGTCCACCTGGCCGTCTTCCTTCAGCGCGGTTACGTGCGCCTCGGCCACCTGCACCTTGAACTGCTTGCGCACATCGTCGACCCAGCTCGTCCACGCCGGGAACGACGCGTTTTTCATCTGGACCTGCACCACGTTGCCGATCACCTGCACCTGGGTCGCGGCAAGGCCGTGATCGCTCAGCGAGGCGTTGAGCGCGTCTCTCAGCGCGGCGCCCGTCGGCGCGACGCCCTGAGCCGCCGCCGACAACTGCCGGGATTCGCTCGACTGCGCGGTCATCTGCGCCAACTGACGCTGCAAGGTGGGCAGCGATTCATGCAGACGCGCGCGGCCCTCCTGCGCCGGCGCCCACAGCACCGACCACGCGATCACCACCGCGAGCACGCTGCCGCCCCACGTCAGAAGGTTTTTTTCGCGCTCCGTGCGCTGGTCCCAGAAACCGGCCCATGTTTGAACGAGTTGAGCTTTCATTGTCCGTTCCTGATGGTCCACTTGCCGGTGTTGCTGTCGATCGCGCCGCTCAGCCCGTTGCGCCCAAGGCGCTTGCCGAAGTCGGGATCGAGCTTCACTTCGGGCTTGAAGGTCACGTCGAGCCGGCGGTCGTGATAATCGAGCCCGGCGATGCCGTTCACCGGCACCGGCGCGAGCGAGCGAGCGAGGCCGTCGGCGAGCGACAGGAAATCGTCTGGCGAAAGCTCGCCCGCCGCCACGCGCAACTGCTGCAATTGGTGCGACATCTGATCGGGCGCATCGAGTACGACCGTGGTCTTGGGGAATGTGTTGAGGAGCAGTTCGGTCATCTGCGTGCTGATCGCATCGCGTTGGCGCGCGAGCATCAGCCACTGCACGTTCGCGCCGACGATCGCGACCACCAGCGCGCCGACCGCCAGCAGCACCGGCAGACGCAAACGCCGCAGCGTCGCGCGGTCGAGCCGCCACGGCTGCGACGCGAATTCGAACTGGCACAGATCGAAGCGGCACTCCAGCGCGCGGCGCGCCAGTTGCTCGAACGGCAACGGGCTGGCGCCATGCACGTAAGCAGCGAGTCGCGCCGGACTGCTCGCGGCGAGACTCGGCTCGTTGCCGGGCACTTCCGTCAACATGTACAGCGAGACGGGCGCTGCGCCCGCGAGCGCGCCGAGCGTCGCGTTCACCGCGCTGGCCGGCACCGCCAAGCCTTCGCCTTGCACGCCGCGTGCGATCGCCAGTTCGACGCGTAGCACGCCATTTTCCACCACGCGTTCCACTGCGCCTTCCAGCAGCATCGCGGGCGCGGTCTGGACCACGGCGCCGAGCACCGCCGCGACCATCGGCACCGCTGACGCAACGCCTTCTGGCGCCGTCACCGGCGCCGTCGGCACGCCGGCCGAACCCGCGATGCCCGGCTCGCCCGCGTTGACCGTTTCCGCGACTTCAGCGGCCGTATCGAGCGCGACGCCTTGGGGCAGGCAGCGCGTCACCGGCACCGCGCGCAAGCTGCGGTGGCCGGCTGCGGAGAATCCCTCGCAGATGAAGCGGAACCAGCCGCGGTCGATGATCGCAAGCAGCTGCCGGCCGCCCGCGAGCGGTTGTGGATCGACGGCGATGTGACAGGTTTGCGGGTCCTGGATCAGTTGATCCTCGACGATGTTGGGCAGCGCCTGACGCAGCCGCGGGCCACGCAGCGGCGGCAGCGCGGCGGGCATCATCAGCAGGTCGCGGGCGGCGACCATCAGCACCGTCGACGTCGCGCGCGGCAGCAGCGCGAGCGCGGAGCGGCCGGCGCGCTGGGTGCGACCCGACTTGTCGAGCAGCACGAACGGCAGCTCGGGCAGTTGCCATTCCTGCGATGGCACCGCCGGATCACGCGGCGGCAGTAGGACGATCAGCGTGCTCAAAGGCCACTCTCTCTGGGAAAGGCGTTATTCATAGTTGGTCTTGTACCCGCACGATACGCGTAGTGTGAGTCAATGCGTCGCGATAGACGAGGGTCGTGCGGTCCACTTCGGCGCGTTCGTGCTGCACGCGGCCGTG
>DASPZL010000509.1:0-15888 GCA_035636295.1 Paraburkholderia sp. | reverse complement strand
AAACTCGCGTGCGACGCTTCGTCGATCGAGACCGGATGCGGTTCCGTGAGAGCCGGATGTTTCGCGAGCTGCGCGCGGGTGCGAATCGGCCGGTGCTGGAAATTGCCGCCGCAATTCGGACATACGTTGCGCAGTGTAGTGAGTGCACACACTTCACAGAAGGTGCATTCATACGTGCAGATCATCGCGTCGGACGCGTTCGGCGGCAGTGACTTGCCGCATCCTTCGCAGGACAGTCTCAGTTCAAGCATGGGGGGCTCCGCGTGAGTAAGAGAGCGAGCTGCGGGCCGCACCTCGCTTATAACGCAGCAGTGTAAGCGGCGTGAGCCATGCGGAATGGACAGCCAGGCGTCAATTTCTGCCACGGCTGCGGTGCCTGCCCTCTGCCGTCACGTCAGCACGGTCCACAACACGAGCGTCAAGGCGAGGCCGACGACGGAGACGATCGTTTGCAGTACGGACCACACCAGTACCGTCTGCTTCAATTGAAGCCCGAAATATTCGCGCACCATCCAGAAGCCTGCATCGTTTACGTGGCAGAAGAACACCGAGCCCGCGCCGATGGCGAGCGCCATCAGTGAATTGTGCGTCGCGCTGAGACCCGCGACGACCGGCGCAACGATGCCGGCCGTGGTGGTCGTGGCGACGGTCGCGGAGCCGGTGGCCTGCCGCAGCGCGACGGCGATCAACCAGGCCAGCAGAATCAGCGGCATGTGCGCGCCAACGGCGATCTTGCCGATTGTCGTGCTGATGCCCGCAACCACGAGCGCCTGCTTGAGACCGCCGCCAGCGCCGATGGTCAACAGCAACGCGGCGATCGGCGGCAAGCTTTTGCGCAGAATGCCGCCGACCCGGTCGCGCGCCATGCCGCGTGACCAGCCGAGCGCCACCACCGCGAACAGTACGGTGAGGCCGAGCGCGACCAACGGCTCACCGAGGAAATTCAGCGTATTGAAGAGGAGCGTTTCGGGCTGAAGCAGCAGTTTGGCGACCGTGCGGCCCAGCATCAGCACGACGGGTAACAGGATCGTGAGGAGCGAGATAGCGAAACTCGGCGGCTCGGCGGCGCTTTGCTGCGCGGTGAAGAGCTTGCCCATTTCTTCCGGCTCGGCCACGTGCATCCGTTTGGATAGCCAGATGCCATACAGCGGACCCGCGAGAATGACCGCTGGAATTGCAACGATCAGGCCGAGGCCGAGCGTCAGACCGAGATCGGCATGCAGCGCGCTCACGGCGATCAGCGGACCCGGATGCGGTGGCAGCAACGCGTGCAGCGTGGTCATGCCGGCCAGCGCCGGAATCGCGATGCGCAGAATCGGCTGCTGCGAACGGCGCGCCATCACGAAGATGATCGGCACCATCATCACGAGGCCGACTTCGAAGAAGAGCGGTAAGCCGATGATGAGCGCCACGAGCGCCATCATCCACGGCAGCGTGCGTGGCGTGGAATGCTTGAGAATGGTCGAGACAAGCCGGTCGGCGGCGCCTGATTCGGCCATCAGCGCGCCGAGCATGGCGCCAAGCGCAATGATGATGCCGACGTCGCCGAGCAACGCGCCCGCGCCTTTGCTGAATGCGCTGGCGACCGCTTCGAGCGGCAAGCCGGCGGAAAAGCCCGCCGCAAACGTGCCGACGAGAATCGACAGAAAAGGCGCGAGCTTCAGCGCGCTGATGAAAACGATAATGAGTGCGAGGCCGAGCACGCACGAAAGAATCAGTTGAGTGTCGTGGGATGACCACGGCGCGAGTGTTGTCGTCAAATGCACGGCGTCCCTTTCTGTCGATTGACGCAGCCGGGGCTGCGCACGGATGACGGATTGTAGCGGGGGGTGCGGACTCGATGCAGGCAGGCGGGCAGACGGTGCACCGGCGGGTTTCGCCCGCGGACGTGATTTGCTTATGCGAATTTATCGGTTCATCCAGGCTTGCAGACGAATTATCGTCGGAGCCAATCGGTCCGTCTTGCGTCCGTCTTTTTTAACGAGCACTTTTATGTCCCATCATCCGCTGCTCACGCGCCGTGCGTTTATCGCCGGCGTGGGCGCCTCGCTGGCCGCTGCCTCGCTGTCCGCTGTCTCCCCTTCTGTCTTTGCCGCCGACTCGCATGCGAAGGAATTTCGCATCGGCTATCAGAAAGCCGCCAATACGCTGGTGCTGCTGAAATCGCACGGCACGCTCGAAAAGCGGCTCGCACCGCTCGGCATCACCGTCAAGTGGACCGAGTTTCCTGCCGGGCCGCAGTTGCTCGAGGGACTGAATGTTGGCGCCATCGACTTCGGCTATGTCGGCGAGGCGCCGCCGGTATTTGCGCAGGCAGCCGGCGCAAACTTCGTCTATACCGCCTATGAAATTCCGACGCCGCATGCTGAAGGCATTCTCGTGCATCAGGATGCGCCGATCAAAACACTGGCCGATCTGAAGGGCAAGAAAATCGCGCTCAACAAAGGTTCCGACGTTCACTGGTTTCTGGTCGCCGCGCTGCAAAAGAGTGGCGTGAAGTACAGCGATATCCAGCCGGTCTTTCTGGCCCCCGCGGATGCGCGCGCCGCCTTCGAGCGGGGCGCGATCGACGCATGGGCGATCTGGGATCCGTTCCTCGAAGCGGCGAAGCGGCAGTCGAACGCGCGCTTGCTCGTCGATGGGGAAGGGATCGTGAATCACCATCAGTTTTTCCTGAGCGCGCGGCCGTTTGCGCAGCAAAACGGCGAGGTGCTCGCGATCATGATGGACGAAGTCGGCAAAGAGGGCGCCTGGGTGCGCGGCCACTATGGTGAGGCAGCCGCGCAACTCGCGCCGATCCAAGGGCTCGACGCAGGCGTGATCGAAGCGGGTTTGCGCCACTATGCGCACATCTACAAGCCTGTCGATGCAAACGTACTGGCGGAGCAGCAACGTATCGCCGACACCTTCAGCGAATTGCGCATTATCCCGACGAAAATCGTGACGAAGGACGCGGCGTTGCCAACCAAGGCCTAGACCGCTCTTCTTGTTCCGGCGCTCAGGCGAAGAGCGCCGCGATGTTTTCCGGCGGGCGGCCGATCACGGCTCGCCCGTTGCGCACCACGATCGGCCGCTGCAGAAGGATCGGATGCTTTGCCAATGCTTCGTATAACTGACCGTCAGTCAATGAGGTGTTGGAGAGTTGAAGTTCTTCGTATTCGGCTTCGGTGTCGCGGATCATCTCGCGGACTGTGCAACCGAGTTGGGCGTTGAGTTGTTTCAGTTCGGAGACTGATAACGGCTGCTTTAGATATTCGATGACTTCGGTTGCTTCGTTGGCGCTGTTGTAGGTGCTGGCGATAAGGTCGCACGTGGCTCGCGATTTTGAGCAGCGGGGGTTGTGGTAGATGGTGATCATGGATTGTTTGGTCTGGCGGTGGGTGGAGTGGTGGCGCAATGGTTTTTGGTGGGGGATTTTAGCGGGTGTGAGATGGGGGAGTGGCGTGGGCGTCGTTGGGCTTTGGTTTGGCTGCCTTGATGCTGGTCGGTAATTCACGGTTTATGCGCATAAGGTGCTTGCGAGGCGTCGGGTTGAGGACGGACCTTGCCGAGCATCAATAGTCACGGATTTTGCCGGGTCGCCATCACCATCCTAATGGTATTCGCCCACGCGGTTGGGCCATAGATATGCCTGCTGACGCAGCGATATGCCGCTGCCGATTCCGCGCAAGCGAATGAGCAGACAATCTCTCCCGGCAAACTTTATGCGCATAAAGCTTCCGGTGCGGGCATCGGCCAGCGGGGTGCTCACGCCATGCGGCACAGAGATGGCATGGCGTCGGCCCACGAAGCAGGCGGCAAACGACAGTAATCCAAATGCCACACTCCCGAATTTCCAGCTTCCCAACGTACCGCGGAGATAAGCGCCTCCTCCACCACTCTGACCTGACAGTCGCCCATCATCCAGATGCGTGACCGTCGGCATTGAGTCCCACCGGAATCAACCGCTGAGGCAGATATTCACCACCCGCACGTCCTTTATGCGCATAAACCTAAGCCAAACGGCTATTTCTTCTCGCGTTTACACAAATTGATTGAAATACCGATTCATCCAGGTAAAATCCATTTGCGTCTAAAAAGAGGAGGTGAAGATTGGCAGCAGAAATCATCGCGGTAACTCAGCAGAAGGGTGGAGTCGGGAAGAGCACAATCGCGATGCACCTCGGCGCTGCGTTTCATGAGAAAGGGAAACGCGTCCTCGTTGTAGACGCAGATGGTCAAAACACGCTGATCCACTGGGCCAGTGCGTCATCAGACGGCGACACCGGCATCCCATTTCCAGTCGTCAATCTTTCCGAGGCCGGTAGCCAGATCCATCGCGAGATCAAGAAGTTCGTGGCTGACTACGACATCATCGTCGTCGATTGCCCGCCCTCCATTACCGAGAAGGTCTCCGGCGTCGTCTTGCTCGCGGCGAGCGTCGCAGTGATCCCGACATCGTCATCGCCTGCCGACTATTGGTCGAGTGTCGGATTGGTGAAGCTTGTCCAGCAAGCACAAATAATGAACGAGGACCTGCGTGCGGTCTTCCTGCTCAACAAGACGGAAGAGAAACGAATGCTGACGCGCGAACTGAAGCGCGCGTTGGAAGAGCTCGGATTCCCGTTGCTCAAAACCCAGATCCCGACACGCGAAGCCTACAAACAGGCAATGGCGCTAGGGCAGACAGTGCTTCAGATGAACGATCGCGGCGCCAAACTCGCCGCCATCGAGGTACGGGCGTGCGCCAACGAGATCGCCGCCCTGCTCCCGTGAATTTATGCGCATAAAGGACCCTGAATGAAACCCTCCCAATTCGCCAAAGGCTTTCAAGCACGTCCTGATACGACCAGCAGCGAAAAGCGAACCGCGCTCGACCGTTTGAATGCAATCGACGGCCTGGTCAAGAATGGCTCAACGAGTAGCGAAGCAGCGGCGCGCCCAGTTTCGTCAGTCATGCCGCAGAGCGGCGTTGAAATCGATGCTGCCGACACGGCCAATGAATCGGCAGCGTACCGTGCGTGGCGGATCGAGCATGGCTACCGGCCGGGCCAGGTCATCAACCTCGCGCTCAAAACGATCAAGCCGAGCCCCTTCAATCCCCGGCACTTCTACCTGAAGTCGTCGATTGCCGAACTTGCCGTCAATCTGGCAAAACAGGGGCAGCAGCAGGCGATTCACGTCATTCCCGATTACGACAATCCCGGCACCTACTTCGTCAGTGACGGTGGGCGGCGTGTGCGGGCGCTGAAAGAAGCGAACAAGGAATCGGTGAAGGCAGTCGTCATCGATCTGCCGATCGGCATCCAAAGCTATAAGCTTGGCTACGACCTCAACGTGCAACGTGATTCGCAGACAGTGTTCGACAACGCGGTCGTATGGAAACGCTTTCTCGACAATCGGCATTTCCAGAGTCAGAAGGAGCTCGCCGAGCATCTCGGGCTGGACGAGTCGACCGTCGCCGTTGCCTTGTCGATCGCCAAGTTGCCTGAGGTCGTCATGCATGAAATGGTCGCGCGACCTGACCGCTTCGGCTCGAACATGGCGTATCAGGTGGGTCGCTATCACACCGCTCGCGGCGCCGACGCAACGCTGCGCCTGATCAACAAAATCATTTCCGATGATCTCAGCACGCGGCAGGTCGCCGACATCGTGAAGGGCCGAGCCACCGCCCAGGAAAGCACCAAACCAGCGGGCCGTCAACGCTATGCGCAACGTCTGGAAATCAAACTCGGTGGAGTGTCGGTCGGCGATCTCAAATCGTACGGTGACGATCGAATCGAGCTACGCTTGAAGGGGCTCACGCGTGAAAAGCGCGACGACATCCTTAGGCAGATCGAAAAGATGCTGAAGTAGGAGACGCCGAAATAACGGCGGGACACGGTACGGCGGCATGCGATCATGGCCGCCGTCTCACTAATGATTACGCCGCGCGCGATTGGCTCAGCGTGAAGGCGAGCAAGTCGCCATCGGTCGGCTCGCCCCAGGTCTTGCGAGCCAGCCAATCGAAGAATGCCGTCTCGACAATCTTCGAATCCAGTCCGCGACGGCGCCAGTCGTCGCGCATGTGCGTGCCGAGCCCCGGCAATTCGTCTCCTTCAAACGACTGCCGCGCGATCTCCCGCTCGGACTCACCCTGCTCCTCGTACAGCTCGCGCGCTTCCTTGCGACGATACGCTGAGTACTCGCCGAGCAGGCGGGCTTTGAGGTCGTCCGCCGGCGCGGCCATCGCGGCCTTGCCGCCACCCGACGGCAACACCTCGACCGGCGGCGCATAACCTTTCTTCAACGCGTCCTTGAACAGCGCGGGCGCGCTGCGCACGGGCGGCAACGACGTGCTGCGCATGCGTTGTTCGGTCATTTGCAAAGCCGCGCGAATACGGTTTTCTTCGCTGTCGGCATACAGCGTTTGTGCTTCCTTCAGCGGGATGCCGATCTTCACCATCCGGTCGACCAGCGTGCTGTCGAACACATTCGGATGTTCGTCGAGGGCGAGCATGGGCTGCTTGCGCTCCGTCACGCGGAATTGGATTTCGGCAACGCGCCGTCCCTCACGGTGTTCGATCAATTCGACGAAGATGTTGGTGACGGCATTCACTTCCGCGATAGCCGGGCGCAAGTAATCACGCTTGAAATACTTGTACTCGCGCTTCGCCTCGTCGCCGGCCTCCGTATCAGGCGTGCCGGACAGAATAGGGCGCCACCATTCCCACGTTTCCCGCATTGTCAGATGACTCGGGTTGGTCAGGTAGCGCACGCAAATCTCATAAAGCGCGAGACCCGCGCTACTGCGCAGCTGGCTCTGAAACTGGAGGCTCAGACGCGCGTATTGAACCGGATCGAGCAGTTTCTTCTTGATCTTCGGCGCGAAGGAAAATTCCACCCAGACGCGGCGTGTGGTGGGATCTTCGAGAATTTCCGCGTCGGCAATCAACGTGGAAATGCCCCATTTCCGGCCCGGCTTCTGACTCGACGTGCCGGTGCTCCATTCGACCTGTACCGACACCATGCGCCGCAAGTGCTCCTTGACGAGCGCGGTATCGTTCGAATCGAATGCGGAATTGGCAACGATGTCGGACAGCAATGCCCGATAAGTATCGCCGGATTCGTCGGCTTGCTGCGCGACGGCGAGCAGCACGTTGAACAGCTTGCGGGTGAGAAGCGTAATTTTGCCGCTTTTGGGCTGAATCGCTATCGCCTCGACGGCCTTGCGCAATTCGGCCGAGCTTGGGCTGACAACATCGGTCTTCTTCGCGCGCTTCGTGGCCATGCGTCTGGATCGAGGAGGGATTTGGCGAGAGCATACCGGCTGCGGTGATACACGTCTATAGCGCCACCCTCACCGTTCCGGGTGAAGCGAGTTTACGAAGCGCAACTCACCTCGAGCAACTCCCGAAAACCCTCACCTCAACCGTTTGGCGCCAGGTTCGGGCCGTCCTTGCAGGTCGCGGCCTGGAGAAATGTGGACCATTTCGGTGGTGGAGGCGAACGGGAGCCAATCAGTCCCGAATCTTCTCACCTTAAAAAAATTCGTGAATTCGCTGGCCTCACTCAAGCGTGAGATGGATTCATGTCGCTCCGGGGTAGAGAAGCCGCCCGGGTTGTTTGTAAAGGAAGGGGAGGGGACAAAGCGAGGCAAAGCGCGCAGTGCTGCAAAACGGAGTGTCGAACAGGCATCGCCCGGACAAGCTGCGCTCGGGATTCGGTACGTCGAGCAAGGAGTAGGTGTGCCGAGCCAGTTGGAAGGCTCGCTGCCGCGTCAAGCAATGGCAGCAGACGAGGTACGGGGAGTGGCCCTGCGGTGCGGCCACGGCCAAATCCCAAGGTGGGCGCATCCGAATATGCGGGCCGGTGCGAACTGCGAACGCTGCCCAACCGGTCGCCCAGACATAAAAGGCGGCACCGCATGCATAGCCCTCGGAATCTCCTACGCAGAAGTCGCCGCCGATGACGGACAGAGGATCGCTGAGCGATGCATAGATCAAATCCGCGCAAATCTCCCGAAAAGACTCACCTTAGCCCAAGCCCAGCGCTTGCAACGGCGCGGCCCTCCGACCCGCCATGCCAGTGAACCGTCGAGAAATCCTCCCGAAAAACCTCACCTTTGCCTCGTCCCAAGCTTTATATCGACTGCAACGACACGCTCCTGAAAAACCTCACCTTTACGTAGAACACGAAAATTCCCCAATAAATTCATGGGGTTAAATAATTTACCTAGGCAGAGATGTCGTCGAGTGCTCCCGTAGATTCTCACCTCAAGCAGCTTTCCTGTGAAGTCCGGTACTCCAACCGCAGTTTCCGAGATCCCGAAAAACCTCACCATTGCAATCCGGCGGGCGTAAAAGATGAGGCCGCTCTGACGGCCTCCGTAGGGCTTTTCCGAGCTATCGTGGCTACTTTCTTCCCGTATTCCCTCACCTTATCAATCCCAAAGCGGCCCAAAGGCTCCCGAAAAACCTCACCTTTGATCCCCAAACGGGGATTTCACCTACCGGCAATCGATCCGATGCCCAACTCCCGAATTTACTCACCTTTCCAGAACGAGGTGGAGCGACCGATCGATGCCCCATCCCGAGTACCTCAGCTAAAGCGCCGCCCAGCTCCCGCAAACCCTCACCTCAAGCCGCTGAATGCCCCGAATTTGGGCAAAAAAGGCCATTCAGCCCCGTAAAGTCTCACCTTCGGTTCGCGTTTTCTCCCGTCTTGACTCACCAATGGTGTTGACGAGGTCAAAATAAGGCCAAAAATTGGGGTACAAGGCAGTCCCGAAAGCGCTCACCTTCGGCCAGCGCTACCTTCGAACGGAACATCGAGTGCTGTCGGGCGATCTCCGGCGTCCCGCTCCCGCAAACCCTCACCTTTGGGGTGACCGCGCTTTTTAGGCGGCTCCTGAACTCGCTCACTTACTGTCCCGCACCCACTCACCGAGTCCCCCGAACCTCATCACTCAACACTCCCGCGATACCTCACCATGGCTCCCGCAAAGCTTCACCTTACCGGGCTGGAACGCCCGCCCGGTAAGCGTTTGCCGTGGCGTTAACGTTTTTAACATGGGTTCAAAGGTGTTTACTTTTATTACTCTCTAGCATTACCCCGCGTGTCCTTCGGACAAGACACTCCACCCCACGCAACCAGCGTCAATGCCTCCGTGAAACAGTGCTCGATCGCTCGGAAACCAACAAATTCTCTTTCTTTACAAAAGGTTATTGGCTATTCTTCGTTTTGTTTCACGGGAAAAACACGTCAGATTCAATCCTTCAACCCACCTTGGACCTCAAAACAAACCAATTCGCCAAATAGTCCCCACTAGCGATAAATACGTAGCAAACATTACGTAAATTGTTATGATTAATCCAATTCAAGCGAAATCGGGATTACACATGAATCTGGACGAGGAAAGGCAAGCCATTCGCAACGAGCTCGAAGCGATGCGAGCTAACGGGGCTCGACGGCAAGAACTCTCGTTGCATGCATGCAAACGACTCTTTTTCGACCTGGGCATCCGTCCTTCCATGGCGGCTGTCCGCGATCTGACACAAACCGGCAGCGCAAGCGATATCCCAAAAGACATCGACCACTTCTGGGAGCGCCTCCGCAACGTATCGCGCGTAAAAGTCGGCGTTGGCGCCATCCCGAAAACACTGGAAGATCGCGCCGGTGAACTGCTGGGCGCCTTGTTCGAAGAAGCCGTTGTCCACGCACGCGCGACGCTCGACGACGAACGCGAGGAAGTTCGCGCTCAGATCGCCGCCGCCGACCAGCGTGCGCGAGAGGCCGAAATTCGTCGAAATGCGTCGGAAGAAGCGATTCAGCGCAGCGAACTGCGAGCTGAAGCCGCATGGGAACGTATCCGCGCGCTCGAGGCCGAGCTATCCAGTACGACCACGCATGGAAATGCGCACCAGGAAGGTTTGCAGGCAACAGTGCGGCGGCTTGATCAGGAAAACGAGGCGCTTCGTCAACGCCTTGATAACGAGCTGGCGGCCAACGTGGCGCTTCGTGACCGGATCGACGCATTGCATATTGAATTGCGGCAAAGCACCGAGCACTACGCTCAACAGATCAAAGACGCGGTTGCCGAGGCCGAGCGGCGTGTGAAACCGATGCTGGTCGAACTCGACTCGTTGCGTAGCATGGCGGCTACGTATCAATCGGGCGTGCGCGACGCGAGCCGCAAGGAATTCGAGTTTATTCAACAAATCGCCGCCGCGAAAGCTCGCGGCGACCGGCTCGACGCCCAATTGCGCGAGCAATCCGACGAAGTCGATGCATTGACAAAAGAAGTCGCCGCGCTGCGCGGTCAGCAAGGTATCGACCCGGCAATCGCAAGTCTGCTTTGCTCGCTTGTCGAAGCAGGCCGGCTCACGAGCGACGAATTGAAGGCGATCGGCACCGCGGCGGACGGCCATGTCACGCTCCCGCTGCGATGCCCAAAATGTGAGGAAGGTGAGCCGGAGTTGTCGCAAGTGGATCACCGCTTTGAATTGCAGTGTCCGGAATGCGACCACTCATCGGGCCCCGGAGACTCAAGGCTGGAAGCGGTTAGCCGGTTTCTGTCGAACGATTCGATCGCGGCGTCCGCATGACGATTTCACTTGGTGCGATAGCGGACAAATCGCCAAAGGTGAGGAAATTCGGGAGCCCAAAAGGTGAGGTTTTCAGGCCTTGCTTACTCCCGCTTTCCTCGTCAAATGCCCGTCACGCCTAGGTGCCGGTAACGGCGAGGCCGCCGGATCGGGTTCATTCACATCTGATGAATCCTGCTGATCGGCCCACATTTGCCACGCACGATATAAACGGTTCGCCGAAACGGCCTGAACGAAGCCCAGCCATTGCCCGACCAGTTCTGCCTCCACCCCGCTCTCAAATAGGTCCGCAGCAAAAGTATTGCGCAAGGTTTGTGGACTCGCTCGTGACGCTCGCGATTCAGCGATTCCGGTTGCGTCGATCAACGCGTCGACTGCACGCAGCATGGTGGCTTTATGCATCGGCCGCCCGGAGGGCGATGCCGGAAAAACCAGGTTTCCGGCCAATTCGGACAGACGCCGCTCCGCGAGCCATGCGTTGAGAATGGCCACCGCAAACGGCGCGAGGCGAGTCCGCCGCGTCAGCATGGGATTAGCCGACTCGATCGTCACCCATGGCGACCCAGTCTTTACGCAACTAACCGTAAGAGTTGCGGCTTCGCCCGTCTTCAATCCACCGCCAAGAAACACGGCAATCAATGCGCGGTCGCGCCGCTCTCTCCAGCGCTGCGCCGCGGACAAAGCCGGCAACGGCGAAAACAGATGCGCGACGAGCACGGCTCGTTCGGTATGGTTCAAAAACCCGGTTGGTTCGTTATCGCGTGCGTTTCGCCACGCTGCTTCGCCATCCTGAGCAATGAAGCGTGCCGGATTGGTCGACGCGGATTCGATTTCATGCACATGATCCAGCACTCGCTCGATCAGCCGCAAATATCGGACACGTTGGGGTTTTCGGATCTCGAGACTGGCAACGAATTCAGCAATGGTCTGCGTATCGACGGTAATCAAACTCTTTTGCCGCACGCTTAACCAATCGAGAAAAAGCCCCCACTGTGCCTGATAGACCTCAGCGGAAGAGCGTCTGAAATACTGTTTGGCGAGCCACGCGTCGAAAGCGATTTGCGGGTCACGACGCCAATCCTCACGCTTCTGATCGAACAGATCGGTGCAAGGCGCCGGGCGCGGAGCCGGGTCAGACAGATGGGGAGGCGACATGAACTATTCTTCCGTTAGTTGCGCACATTGTAGGTGGCAACCGATGAAAAACACAGCGCTCAGCCGCCCCAGGCGCGCGCGCGTTTGAGAGGAGCGGCTTCGAAAGACGGTTGCGCGGCGCGGCGTGCCGCTTCTTCATAAGCGCAGACGGCAAACGCGAATACCGCCGGCAATGCAGTGGACGTGCCGAAGTCCACCGCCTCGTCCGTCTCCGGGTAAGGCAAATCGGACGGCCGTTGAAACAGGCCCAGCATCAGCGCGTCGTGCCGGCTGGCAAAACCGAGATCCGCCAGCGCCTCGGCTTCGATTGCATGCAGCAAGCGCCAGGTGAGCGGCACCTGCTGCACGATATAGCGCGCGGCGATATTGCGCACAATGCGTTCGAGATCCCGCGCCGCGGTTTGATAGCGCAGCCCAGCCAGAGCATGGTCGGCATGGTCGGTTGTCAGGTCGTTCATTGTCGGCTCCAGTCGATATCCTGTACTGTACAAATATACAGTGTCGGACGCAACCTCGACCAACGGATCGATTCCGCCAATGGCTAGCAACGGTGCGCCCGCGCGTCAGCCGTGAATCACCACCAGCAGCGCTCTCGCCTCGCCCTTTCCTGCATTGCGGATGGCGTGCGGCTCGTCCGCGACGTAGCGCGCGGTGTCCGCTGCCTTCAACCGCTTCGTCGTGCCCGCCGCCTCGATTTCGATCGAGCCTTGCAGCACGGTCAGATGCTCGCGCGTGCCGGGTTCGTGCGCGTTCGACACCAGCGCTCCGCCCGCCTGCAACGTCAATTCATACCACTCGAACTTGCCGGCCAGTTCGATCGGTCCCCACACACGCAATTGGTATTTGGCGTCGTGCCCGCTCAAGGTGGGAATGTCGTGTGGACCCGAGACGGCGATCGCTTCGGGCGCTTTTTGCGGCGCGAACAGCGAATCGAGGCTGACGCCGAGTGCATTGGTCAGCCGCCACGCGACCGCGATCGTCGGATTGGCCTTGTCGCGTTCAATCTCCGAGAGCATCGATTTCGACACGCCGGCCGCGCGCGACAAATCGTCGAGCGTCATGCGCCGTTCCGCGCGCAGACGTTGAATCTGCTCGCCGACGCGCGGCGGCGCCGCGATCGCGGGGACCGGGGTGACGCCCGAGGCGGGCGCCGCGTTGGCCGCGGCGCGGCGGATACCGGAACTTGCCATTTACTGACCCATCGTTTAGAGTTGTTCGATATACCGGATTTTAGTTCGAAAAAACGAAAATATCCGATAAAACTGACAGCCGACTATAACAGGCCGCCCCGTGGCCGAACATGCACAATACGTTGACGGGGCGCCTTCACCCTTTTTCAGGAGTCTGGTTCATGCGTGACCTTTACCTCGCCCATCTGCGCGGCACCCTCGAGCAGATCCGTGCCGACGGTTTTTACAAGAACGAGCGCGTGATCGCCAGCCCGCAATCGGCGGACGTGCGGCTCGCCAACGGCAACGATGTGCTGAATTTCTGCGCGAACAACTATCTGGGCCTCGCCAACGACGCACGCCTGATCGAAGCCGCGAAGCAAGGGCTGGACAACGACGGCTTCGGCATGGCCTCGGTGCGTTTCATTTGCGGCACGCAGACCGTGCACAAGGAACTTGAAGCAGCGCTCGCCGCGTTCCTGCAAACCGACGATTGCATCCTCTACTCGAGCTGTTTCGATGCAAACGGCGGCCTGTTCGAAACGCTGCTCGACGACAACGACGCGATCATCAGCGACGAGTTGAATCACGCGAGCATCATCGACGGCGTACGGCTTTCGAAGGCGAAGCGCTTTCGCTACAAGAACAACGATCTCGCCGATCTCGAAGCCCGGCTCAAAGAAGCGGATGCCGCCGGCGCACGCTTCAAACTGATCGCGACCGACGGCGTGTTCTCGATGGACGGCATCATCGCCGACCTCGCCGGCATCTGCGATCTCGCCGACCGCTACGGCGCGCTGGTGATGGTCGACGACTCGCACGCGGTGGGTTTCGTCGGCGAACACGGGCGCGGCACGCCGGAACATTGCGGGGTGCTGTCGCGTGTCGACATCATCACCGGCACGCTCGGCAAAGCGTTGGGCGGCGCATCGGGCGGCTACGTCGCGGCCCGCAAGGAGATCGTGGAATTGCTGCGTCAGCGCTCGCGTCCCTATCTGTTTTCGAACACGCTCACGCCGAGCATTGCCGCCGCGTCGCTGAAAGTACTCGAACTGCTCGCGAGCGACGAAGGCGCGCAACTGCGCGTGCGCGTGCGAGAAAACGGCGCGCATTTCCGTCGCGCAATGAGCGCGCTCGGTTTCACGCTCGTGCCCGGCGAACACCCGATCATTCCCGTGATGCTCGGCGACGCGCAACTCGCGTCGAACATGGCCGACGCGTTGTTGAAGGAAGGCGTCTACGTGATCGGCTTCTCGTTTCCGGTGGTGCCCAAAGGCCGCGCACGCATCCGCACGCAGATGAGCGCCGCGCACACGCCCGAACAGATCGACCGCGCCGTGGATGCATTCGCGCGCGTCGGCCGTCAACTCGGTGTGATCTGAAGCGGAGGCGCACATGAAAGCATTGGCAAAACTCGAACGCGCGCCGGGCCTCACGCTCACGGACGTCGAGAAACCCGAAGTCGGCCACAACGACGTGATGATCCGCATCACACGCACCGCGATCTGCGGCACCGATATTCACATCTGGAAGTGGGACGACTGGGCGCAAAAAACGATTCCGGTGCCGATGCACGTCGGCCACGAATACGTGGGTGAAATCGTCGAAATGGGCCAGGAAGTGCGCGGCTTTGCGATCGGCGATCGCGTGTCGGGCGAAGGACATATCACGTGCGGCTTCTGCCGTAATTGTCGCGCGGGGCGTCGGCATTTGTGCCGCAATACGGTGGGCGTCGGCGTGAATCGCGAAGGCGCGTTCGCCGAATATCTGGTGATTCCCGCGTTCAACGCGTTCAAGATTCCGCCCGAAATCTCAGACGACCTCGCCGCGATCTTCGATCCGTTCGGCAACGCCACGCATACGGCGCTGTCGTTCAATCTCGTCGGCGAAGACGTGCTGATCACCGGCGCCGGACCGATCGGCATCATGGCGGTGGCGATCGCGAAACATGTCGGCGCGCGTAATGTCGTGATTACCGACGTCAACGACTATCGCCTCGAACTCGCGCGCAAGATGGGCGCGACGCGCGCGGTGAACGTGTCGCGCGAATCCTTGCGCGACGTGATGGCGGACCTGCACATGGCCGAGGGTTTCGACGTCGGATTGGAAATGTCAGGTGTACCAAGCGCTTTCACCAGTATGCTCGAAGCGATGAACCATGGCGGCAAGATCGCATTGCTTGGCATTCCGCCCGCGCAGACCGCGATCGACTGGACCCAGGTGATCTTCAAGGGCCTTGAAATCAAGGGCATTTACGGCCGCGAGATGTTCGAGACCTGGTACAAGATGGTGGCGATGCTGCAAAGCGGTCTCGATCTGTCGCCGATTCTCACGCACCATTTCAAGGTCGACGATTATCAGGAAGCGTTCGCCACGATGCTCTCAGGCGAGAGCGGCAAGGTGATTCTCGACTGGACGGCCGCGTAGACCGACACGGTCACGAACGGCTAACAACCAAAAACCAAACACCCGCACCGCGCTTACCCGCCTGCGGGTGTTTTTCCGAACTCGGCCTGAATCCGCACGTGAATATCGTCGCCGACAGCCGGATACCACGTCGACAAACCGAACTTCGCGCGGCTGAAGCGACCGTCCGCTGAAAAACCGAGTGTGTCCTTTTTCGTGAGCGGATCACGCGCGAAGCCGTTGAAGGTCACATCGAGCGTGACCGGCTGCGTGACGCCGTGAATCGTCAGATCGCCGGTCAACGTGCCGCGCGATTCGCCGGTACGCTCAAACCGCATGCTGACAAAACGAATCTCCGGATAACGCGACACGTCGAGCATGCTGGCGCTTTTCACCATTTTGTCGAGCAGCGGCACATTCGTATCGATGCTCGCGGCGTCGATCGTAATCGACGCGGTGCTTCTGTCCAGACCGCCTTCGTTCCAGTCGAGCTGCCCTTGCTTACGATCGAAGCGCATCGTAAAGCGCGAGTACTTGAAGTGATCGACGTCGAAGGTAATGCTGCAATGATCCAGGTCCAGATCGTAGCGCCC
>DASPZL010000508.1:0-14417 GCA_035636295.1 Paraburkholderia sp. | reverse complement strand
GCAACGCGACCACCGGGAATTGCGCCAGCACCTTGCCGTCGGCAACCAGCTTCGCCGTGCCGATCTGCTGACCGTTCGCGATCGGCGCGATCAGCGGATCAATCTGCTCGATCTGCGGTTTCACCTTGTCGGCCATGCCCTTCGGCACGGTAATGTACTGATCGCTCTTCACGCCGATCTGCACGGTGTCCTGCGCACCCTTGTAGACGCGCGGCGTGCCCACCACCTGCGCCGCCTTGTACAGGCGCACCGTGTCGTACGCGGTGTAGCCGTAGTTCAGCATCTTCAGGCTGTCCTGCACGCGGTCGTGTTCCTTGGTCTCGCCCATCATCACCGAGACGAGACGGCGCGACGCGTCGGGCGTGCCCGGCAGCGCACGCTTCGCGCTCGCGATCAGGCAGTAGCCGGCGGCTTGCGTATGGCCGGTCTTCAGGCCGTCGACCGTCGGGTCGATCCACAGCAGACGGTTGCGGTTCGGCTGCTTGATCTTGTTGTACGTGAATTCCTTGACCGAGAAGATGTTGTAGTAGTCGGGGAAGTCACGAATCAGGCGCGCCGACAGCACCGCGAGGTCGCCCGCGGTGGTGTAGTGCTGCGGGTCGGGCATGCCGTTCACGTCGGCGAAATGGGTGTTCTTCATGCCGAGGCGCTGCGCTTCCGTGTTCATCATATTGACGAACTGCGACTCGCTGCCGCCGACCAGTTCAGCCAGCGCGATCGCGGCGTCGTTACCCGACTGGACGATCATGCCGTACACCAGATCGTGCACGGTGACCGGCTTGTTCGCCTCGATGAACATGCGCGACTCGTCGGTACGAACGCGGCGCACCGCTTCGCCCGGCATCAGCGTCTGCTCCATCGTGATCTTCTTCGTCTGCAATGCCTCGAAGACGAGGTACGCGGTCATCAGCTTGGTAAGCGACGCCGGTTCCACGCGCTCGTCGGGATTGCCGGATGCGAGCACCTGGTTGCTGGTCGCATCGACGAGCACCCACGAACGCGCGTTCACCGCCGGCGGCGGCACTTGCGCGAACGCGGTGCTGGCGACGAGGGTTGCCGGCAACACAATGCCGAGGGTGACGGCGCGGCTAAGCGTATTGGGAACAAAGGAAAAAGCGGACGGAAATGACGTGCGGCCGAAGGTGGAGAAACGCATAGGGTCGATTCGTGCGGAAAAGTACATCGTGCGCAGGGCGCATTGTTGGAAGAGCCGGTCGGCGAGCGTCTGGCCGTAAAAACGGCGCGGCGCCCATGGACTTCCGGCCACGCGATCGGTTCGCGCAGCACGCCCGCATCCGGCACCGCTGCGCGCGAAAAGACGCTACGCGTCGCGCGAACTGCCGGATGGGCGGCGCTGCGCCCAAAAAAGAGCGCCCATTATACGCGCGCTATCTCGCCAACTTTGCGCAAAGCCGGGCGATTAATTTCCGTTTTCGCGTACCTGTACCCCGGAAAACACGCGCCGCCCGCCCGTCAGCGCCACGCGTCGACAATGATCCGCTTCAGAATGTGCAGCTTGCGATGCAGAAAGTGCTCCGCCCCCGGAATCACGATCACCGGCAATTCCTGCGGCCGCGCCCAGTCGTAAACGGATTGAATGGGATCGGTGTCGTCGGTTTCGCCGTGGATCAGGAGCGTGTTTTCCGGCACGGGCGCGACCTCCCAGCGGCTCGCCGCCGTGCCGACGAACACCATCCGCTCGATCGGCTGACCTTCTTCGCGCAGCTTCGCGGCCACATGCGACAGCACGAACGTGCCGAACGAAAAGCCCGCCAGCACGAGGGGCAGATCGCCCTGCCCGGCTTCGGCACGCATATGATCGATCACGGCGAGTAGATCGTCGCGCTCGCCGATGCCCGCGTCATGCTCGCCTTGCGTTTGCCCGACGCCGCGAAAATTCGCGCGATACGTCACGTAGTTCAGTTGCACGAGCGTGCGTGCAAGCGTCTGCGCGACCTTGTTATCCATCGTGCCGCCGAACAGCGGATGCGGATGCGCGACCAGCGCAATGCCGCGCGGCGCGGCGCTCTTCTCGCGGGCTTCGTCGGGCAAATCCAGCGCGACCTCGATCTTGCCGACCGGGCCGTCGATCAGATATTTCTTCGTGTGTACGTTCATGGGGATGCTTACTGATCGATTTTCAGGCGCTCGACAATCTTGCCGTTCACAAGATGCGAATCGACGATTTCGTCGATATCGCTCTCGTCGACATACGTGTACCAGACGCCTTCGGGATACACGACGAGCGTCGGGCCGAGTTCGCAGCGATCGAGGCAGCCGGCCTTGTTGATGCGCACCTGGCCGGGTCCGGCGAGGCCGAGCTGCTTCACGCGTTTCTTCGCATACTCCTGCATTGCCTGCGCGTTGCAATTCGCGCAACTCGGGCGATCGGCGCCCGGTTCGCGTTGATTGAGACAGAAGAACACGTGGTGCTTGTAGAAGGAATCCATGGTGTGCGGTGGCGAGGCTGTAAGAGTGGAAATGGCGCTGGAAGCGCCGCGACGCGCCTGTTGGTTGTGCGGACGATTATAGCGACCGGGGCGGGCGGTCGCTGAGCGGCGGGCCGTGCGTCGGCGGGTCCGCGCCGTGCGTGTGGCAACCACACCCGGCCCGTTCATGCCCACCCGGAAAATCGGCGCTCCGCCGTCACACGTGCTTCACGCGCCGCTTGAGCCACGCCTGCTCGACGACGAACGCGAGCCACACCAGCGCCGCATACGGCCAGATCCACGCGAGCCAGTGCGCGAGACCGTTGAAATGCAGATAACGCCCTTGCCGCCAGTCGGCCAGCACGACGTCGAAATACGGATTCACGGGCAGCAGATTGACGAACACCAGCGCGACGGTCAGCGCGCAGGCCGCCAGCGCCGCGCGCGAGCGGCGCCGCAGGCGCAGCGCCAGCAGCGCCACGACGGTGCCGCAGGCAAGCCCCGCGAGCGCGCCGGACGTCGCCCAGTCGAACGCCAGGCCCGACTGCGACTGTAGAAACGTCGCGCCCACCTTGACGCCCAAGGTCATGACGATAAATGCGATCAACAGGCGCGCGCGCGGCGCATGACGGCGCACCGCCAGCGACGCAAGCGCGAGCGCGGCAAACAGATTGAGCGTGGTGATCGCCGCTTCCCACACGTCGACGGGCAGCCAGGCGGCGACCCGTGCCGGCCATGCGCCGACATGCCAGCGCGGCGGCGTCCATGCGAGCAGCGCATCTTGCGTCGTCGAATCGAAGCGCAGCCACAGCGCGCGCGGCCAGTTGCCGAGCCCGAACAGGCGTGGCGCCGGGTACATCGTCGCGAACGGCCAGGAGACGATAAGGCACGCAAGCGCCGCGCGATCGCGTTCGAACCACAGGAGCCGCAAGCGCCGCAACAAGCCGCGATCGAGCAGCGCGCCGGTGGCGGGCGACATGATCGCCGCGCCGAGGAGCGCGCCGAGCGCATTCGCGGCCAGATCGACGTTGGAAGCGACGCGCGTCGGCAGATAGGTTTGCACGGCTTCCATCGCGCCCGACAACAATCCGCCCAGCACGAAGGCCAGCGCGACCGCCAGCGGGCCGCGCCAGCGCGGATAGACCGCGAGCACCACCAGCGCGCCGAACGGCATGTAGCCGAGCACGTTGGTGACGACGTCGAACGCCGTCAGGTATTGCGGCAAGGGATCGGACAGAAAGGCGAACGGACCGAGGCCGAGCGAGCGCCAACCGGAAAACGGATACCACGAACCGTAGACGATCAGCGCGGCATACAGCACCAGCGCCTGTCGGGAGAGCGCAGACGGACGGCGCTGCCAGGGCTTTTCGCTCATGCAGCGCTCCGTTGCGCGCGCTGCGGGCCGGTCATTGCGCGGCGACCAGCGCCTGCACGCCGAGCCACGCGCCGATCTGCGCGACCAGATCGTCGCTGGCCGTGGCGAGCGCCTGCGCGCCGCCGGCGGCGTCCGCCGAACTCGAGGGCGCGCGCGCGATGAACGTGCGCTGGCCGACCACCTTGCCGTTCTGCGTCAGCGTGGCGCGTGCAGTGACCGCGGCGTGGCTTTGGGAACTGCTGTCGAAAACCTGTTCGAACTCGCTCAGGTCGATCTTCAGCACCGGCGCGCGCACGCCGTCGGCGCCCGTCAGCACGGTGCCGTTCGAACTGAGCGCATTGCGCAGACGCTGGGTCAGCAACTGCGCGGGCGGCATCGTCCAATGGCTGTTCGCGTAGGCGGCCGTCTGCTGGGCATCGGCGTAGCTGAGCCGGTAGATCAGCTTGTCGGACTCGAGCATGCCGGGCGCGCTGACATCGAGCACTTTCACGGCCGGCGCCGTGCCCGCCGAAGCCGCCGGATTCGGCGGCCCGAAGTCGTAGCGGATGTCCGAGAGCGCCGAGGGCGTACCCGCGCAACCCGCGGCCAGTACGCCGAACGCGAGCAGCACGGCCAGCGCGGCGCGCGGGGACAACAATCGGTGAATCGAGCGTGACATAACCATCTTCCTTCTTCAAAACCTTCAAGTCATTTAGCGGCGCGGGTGGCAGGCCACGTAAAGCCCGGCTCGCCCGGCCCGGGCGCCACGGCCGGCGCGCCGAACAGCACGCTGCGCGGGTTGGTGCTGAGCGTATCGGCCGCGCGGTCCACCGAGCGGGCCGCGGAGCGCACGTCTTCGGCGAGCGAATTGACGCGCGGCAGCGTGTCGTAACCGACCCGCGCCGACAGCTCCTGAAGCGACCCGTTCATCGACGTCAACGCGTCGCCCGCCTGCTGCGCCGCCGTGCCGACCTTGTTCATATTGGTCTCGAACGGACCGTCCGGGCGGTTCAGACTGGTGATCAACTGATTGGTCGACGCGAGCGTGCGATCCAGCTGGTCGATGGTGGCGGGCAGCTTGCCGGTGACCGGCGTGACCTGCCGGGTCAGCGTGGCGACGCCGTCGGCGGCCTTCTGGATGCTTGCCGCCGTGCCCTGCAGTTGAGCGACCATTTCCGGCGACAGCAGATTGTCGACGTCGTCCGTGACTTTTTCGAGTTTGCGCAGCAGCACGTCGCCGCGTTGCTGCAATTGATCGAGCAAGCCCGGGCGCATCGGCAACTGCGCCACCTGTTTGGCCGACGACGGCAGCGGCGACGGATCGCGCCCGGTGTCGTCCAGCTGGATGAAGGCAATACCCGTCACCCCCTGGAAACCCAGGCTGCCGAAAGTCGAATGGGTAATCGGCGCGTGCGTGTCGACGAGAATGCGGATCAGAATCTGCCCCGGATGAGCCCGGTCGAATTTGATCGACTGCACCTTGCCGACGTCGAGCCCGCGATACCGCACGGCTGCGTCGGTATAAAGACCCGTCACGTTGGTGCGCGCAATCAGATCGTACGGCACCCGCACGGAACGGTCGACATTGAACAAAAAAGCCGCCACCGCGATCGCAACCAGCAAGGCTATCGTAAAGAGCCCTGCCCAGAAGGCGTGTGATTTGTTTTCCATTGTCAGGTTCCCTGGTTCACAGCGGCAATTCGGACGACGCCGGCTCGAGCGCCGCACGCGGCAGCTTCGCGCGGCGCTCCGCCGGCAGCGCCTGCAACGCGCGGCGCCCGCGCAGGCCGAGAAAATATTCGCGGATGAACGGATGATCGACACCCGCCGCCTCCTCGACCGGCGCGGCGACCAGCACCTTGCGATCGGCCAGCACCGCGACGCGGGTGGACAGCGCGACCATCGTGTCGAGATCGTGCGTGACCATCACCACGGTCAAACCCAGCGCGCGATGCAGCGCGGAAATCAGTTCGACGAATTCATCGGACGCCTGCGGATCGAGCCCGGCGGTCGGTTCGTCGAGAAACAGCAGTTCGGGCTCGAGTGCGATCGCGCGCGCAATACCCACGCGCTTGATCATCCCGCCCGAGAGCGCGGACGGCATCTTCGACGCATGCTTGCACGGCAGGCCGACCATCTCCAGCTTGAGCATCACGATGTCGCGCAACAGGTCTTCGGGCACCTGGCCGAGTTCGCGCACCGGCTGCGCGATGTTGTCGAACACCGAGAGCGACGAGAACAGCGCGCCGCGCTGGAACAGCATGCCGGAGCGGCTGCGCATCAGCAGCGCGGTTTCCGGAGAGATCGTAGCAAGGTCCTCGCCGAACAGCTTGATGGTTCCCGACGACGGGCGTTCCAGCCCGAGAATCTGGCGCACCAGCGTGGTCTTGCCGGAGCCGGAGCCGCCAACGATCGACACGATCTCGCCGCGCCGCACGTCCAGATTCAGATGCTGATGCACGATGTTGCGGCCGTAGCGCTTGGTCACGTCGATCACCTCGATCACCGGCTCGGCGATCGAGGGCATCGGCTGGCCGCGCACGGCCTGGGTGAGCGGCGCGATCATCCGAGCCCCACATTCTGGAAGAGAATCGCGAACACGGCGTCCGCGAGAATCACGATGGTGATCGAGGTCACCACCGAGGTCGTCGTGCCTTCGCCGAGACTCTGCGAATTGGCCTTGATACGGAAACCGAAATGACAGCCGACAAGCGCGATCAGCATGCCGAACGCGACGCCCTTGCCGAGGCCGATCCACAGATTCGCGACCGGCACCACGCCCGGCAACGCACGCGCGAAGTAGCTCATGTCGATGCCGAGCACGATCTTGGCGGCAAGCGCGCCGCCGGTCAGCGCGATGATGTTGGTCCACATGACGAGGAGCGGCATCGCCACGCCGAGCGCGATCACGCGCGGCAGGATCAGCCGCAGCCCGTGCGGGATGCCCATCACGCGCATCGCGTCGAGCTCCTCGGTCACGCGCATCACACCGATCTGCGCGGTGATCGCCGAACCCGAACGGCCCGCCACCAGAATCGCCGAGAGCACCGGCCCCAGTTCGCGGATCACCGAAAGCCCGAGAATATTGACAATGTACTGATTGGCGCCGAAGAGCCGCAGTTGCTGCGCGGACAGATAGCTGAGCACGATGCCGATCAGGAACGCGACCAGCGCGGTGATCGGCAGCGCCCTCGTGCCGGCGTTGTAGATGTTCGCGGAGATTTCGGTCCACGGCGTGATTTTCGGCTTGCGCACGATCGCCAGCAGATCGAGCACGACGCGCCCGAGCATGCCGACGCCGCCGTACAGATGCTCGAAGAACGAGAAGATCGCGAGGCCGAGCCGCGTGAACGGATCGAACTTGACCACCGGCTCGGCCGTTTCGCGCGCGGTGTCGAGCAAGGCGATGCGCTCGAAAATATCGCGCTGCGTATCGGTGAGCTCGGTGTCCGGAGGCATCCGGTGGCCCCACACGCGCCATAGCGCCTGGCCGCCGACGTGATCCATCCGGTCGATGCCCGACAGATCCCACTGGCGAATGCCTGTGGCGCCCATCAGCGAGCGCAACTGAGGAATCACATGTCCGGTGGCGCGGTCGCGCGCGAGTGCGAGCGCCGTCCACTGGCCCGAGAGCCGGACGATCTTGCCTTGGCTGCCGGCCGCGACTTCAAGGCCGGGCGGAGTGTCGTAGTTCAAGGATCGCTGGAATCTGGTTATCGGATTAAGGGGCCATTGTAACGAAGGCGCGGCGGATCGATCGTGCCGGCGGCCCGCGCGGTTCGCTGTCGCTACAATACCGGACATGAACGCTGACAAGACCTCACCCCAGGCCGCCGCGGCTGCCGACTGGCGCATCGATCGCGAGCGGGCCGTCGCGCTGTTCGGCCCGCATGCGCATGAGTGGCCGATCGAAATCGTCGAGGAAACCGGCTCGACCAACGCCGACCTGATGGCCCGCGTCAAAGCCTTGCCACGCAAAGCCGGCGCGCTGCCGCGTCCGATCGTGCGGGTTGCGTATCTGCAAACCGCCGGGCGCGGGCGCCGTGGCCGTCCATGGTATGCGGAGCCGGGCAATGCGCTGCTGTTTTCGGTTGCGTGCGTACTGCCGCGTCCGCTCGAAGGGCTGGCGGGCCTGAGCCTCGCCGTCGGCGTGGCGCTGGCCGACGGGCTGCGTTCGCTGCCGGTCGCAGGCCCCGGCCAGATCGCGCTGAAGTGGCCGAACGACGTGCTGCTCGAAGGCGACAAGCTGGCCGGCATCCTGATCGAAACCGCGTGGAGCACCGGCGACGCCAGCGCCGTCGTGATCGGCATCGGCACCAACGTGAAGGGCGCGGACGAACTGGCCGCCAAAGTCGGCGCGCTGAACGCCGGCGCGCCGCCGCAGGCGCGCGGCACGGCGCCGACGGCACTGCAACGCGCGCTGCCCAATGCCAATCTCACCGACACGCTCGCCGCGGAACTGAACGCGCTTGAACCCGCGCTGCAGCGTTTCGGCGCTGAAGGCTTCGCGCCGTTCCAGACACGCTGGAACGCCGTGCATGCCTACGCGGGCCGCGAAGTCGTGCTGCTGGAGCAAGGCGAGGAACTGGCGCGCGGCGTGGCGGCGGGCGTCGATGAGCGCGGCCAACTCCTGCTCGACACGGCAGCGGGCCGTCAAGCTATCGCGACCGGCGACGTCTCGCTGCGTCTGGCCCACGGTGCCGCATGACGAACGGTGCGCCTTATCTGCTGATCGATGCGGGCAATAGCCGCATCAAATGGACGCTCGTGCAGGCGGACGGCACGCAGATCGCGTCGGGCGCGCTGGCGCACGGCGGCGCGGAGGACGCGCCCCGGTGGTCGAACTTGCCGGCGCCCGGCAGCGCATGGTTATCGAACGTCGCGGGCGACCGTGTCGCGGCGCGGATCACAGCACTGCTCGGTACTCATTGGCCGCAATTGCCGCTCACGACGATTCGCGCCTGTGCGCGGCAATGCGGTGTGACCAATAGCTACGCCACGCCACACGCGCTCGGCAGCGACCGTTGGGCCGGCATGATCGGCGCGCACGCGGCGTTTCCCGGCGAACATCTGCTGATTGCGACGTTCGGCACGGCGACCACGCTCGAGGCATTGCGCGCGGACGGCTGTTTTGTCGGCGGCCTGATCGCGCCGGGCTGGACCTTGATGATGCGCTCACTGGGCGAGCACACCGCGCAATTGCCGACGCTCGACGCCGACGCGGCACGCGGCCTGCTCGACGCCGGCGGCGTGCCCGACGCGGTGCGCCGCGGCCCGTTTTTCGCGACCGACACGCCGCGCTCGCTGTCAGCCGGCTGCACGCTGGCGCAAGCCGGCTTGATCGAGCGGATGTGGCGTGACTTGCAGGACGAATGGCAGGTGCCGGTGCGTCTCGTGGTCAGCGGCGGCGCCGCGGACGAAGTGACAAGCGCGCTGAAGGTGCCGCATACTCGCCACGATTCGCTCGTGCTGTCCGGTCTTGCACTGATTGCCACCGAACACGCGATGCAACGCGGCGCCTGAGTCCGCCATCGAGATAACGGCGGTCCGATTTCCAGACGGAGAGAACAACGATGCTGCGCTGGCTGATCGCCATACTGTTTCTTGCCAACCTGCTGGCGTTCGTCGCGGTGCGCGGCGTGTTCGGGCCAACGCCCACAGCCGGCGGACGCGAGCCCAATCATCTGAACCGGCAGGTCCATCCGGAGTGGTTGCGCGTCGAACCCGTCACACAGGCTCAAGCCGCCGACCAGCCAGTAGTCGGCGGCCCGGCGCCCGCTGCGCCGATCGCGGCATCGGCCTTGCCTCAGTGAGAAGACAAACCGGAACGCGCAGACCGGCGGGCAACGCGTAACAGACTTGCCCAGCGCGCGGGCGAGCGCATCGTTCAGCCTTGCGTGCGAACCTTCTTCAGCAGCGCGGTGGTCGAGCGGTCATGCTCGAACGGAATCGCCAAAGCCTTACCGCCCCATCCGCGCACAATGGCCGACTCGGGCAACGCATCCATATCGTAGTCGCCGCCTTTGACGAGCACATCCGGCCGCAGCGCCGAAATCAACTCGACAGGCGTCTTTTCGCCGAAGCACACCACGTAATCGACGCTCTCCAAAGCCGCCAGCAAAGCCATCCGATCGGCCTCGTTATTGATAGGCCGGTCGTCGCCCTTGCCTAGCGTGCGGACCGACGCATCGCTATTCACGCCGACGATCAGGCAAGCGCCCAACGCTTTGGCGTCGGCGAGATACGTGACATGCCCGCGATGCAGGATATCGAACACCCCGTTGGTAAATACGACCGGCGCGTTCAGCGAGGAACGGAGCTGGACCAGCGCATCGCGCGTAAGAATCTTGCGTTCGAAAGTAGCAGCCATGACGGAGTCGGAAAGAAACGGGAAAGAGCCGCCACGATACACGCTGGGCGGCATGAAGCAAAACGGTCCGGCAAGCTCACGCCTGCCGGACCGTTCCTGAAACCGTAAAACCCGTTCGTGGAGCGAGCGCCGCCGGAGCCAACTTATACCGGCGAACTCAAGCCCGCAAACTCAAAGCCATCAAGCCGGCTGCCCAGCCGACTTCTGATCGGCCTGCAAACGCGCAACCACTTCCTTGCGGTAGCGATTCAATTCCTGCGCCGTATTGAACGTGCGCTCGAACAGAATCGACAGGTTGTGCAGAATCCGTTCGATCACCTTCTTTTCCCAGCCGTCGTCGAAACGGATCTGCTCGTCGAGCCAGCGTTCGAGCCATTCCGGATCCGGCAGACGCGATTGAATCGTGTCGCGCGGGAACAGCGCCTGGTTCACGTGCAGATTGGTGGGGTGCAGCGGCTTTTCCGTGCGGCGCGCCGATGCCATCAGCACGCCGATCTTGGCGAACGCGGCACGCGCGATGTCGCCGGTTTGCGCCATCGCTTTCTTCATGTAGCGCAGATACGCGCCGCCATGACGCGCTTCGTCGCGCGAAATGGTTTCGTAGATGTGCTTGATGACCGGCTCGGTGTGCCATTCCGCTGCACGGCGATACCAGTGATTCAGGCGGATTTCGCCGCAGAAGTGCAGCATCAGCGTTTCGAGCGGCGGCGCCGGATCGAATTCGAAGCGCACGGCGTGCAGTTCTTCTTCCGTCGGGCACATTTCCGGTTTGAAGCGGCGCAGATATTCCATCAGCACCAGCGAATGCTTTTGCTCCTCGAAGAACCACACGCTCATGAACGCGGAGAAATCGCTGTCGTGATGGTTGTCACGCAAAAACATTTCCGTGGCGGGCAACGCCGACCATTCGGTGATCGCGTTCATCTTGATCGTCGCGGCCTGCTCGTCGGTCAGGAGCGATGCATCAAACTTGTCCCAGGGAATGTCTTTCTCCATGTCCCATCGAACGGATTCAAGCGATTTATAAAGTTCCGGATAAAGCATGGTGTTCATAGTCCCACCCCTGTTCTGCGCATACTGTCTGTGTCTGTCACTACTACGTGTAGCACTTTCGCTGACGACGAACGGAACACACCGTTCACCGGCCAAGCATTAAATTTTACGCGGTAATCGGCTGCCTGAATGCACCGGGCAGCAAAGAAGTCCGGGCGTTTGCGCGGGCGCCTAACCGTAAGTTACGCGCTGCGCGGCCAACCATGGGTGAGGGATACCCTGTGCCTGAGGTCGAGCCAGTTTTGCGGTGAAGCCGCACCGTGCAGCCCTGCGCCGGTGGTGCCGGCGACGAATGGAGCAAGGGCGGCTGGATTGGTTGTTTTCAGCGCACGCCCAAAAGCCAGATAAAGCTTACACAATGATAGCACGCTGACTTTACGGAACCCGCGTGGTAGCAGCCGCAATTCCGGTGCCCGATTGACCTCTCTCAATGAAACACGCAATCCAGCGAGTGTGGTGGATGATCGGGGGCAAAACCATGACAGGCAGTGAATTCGACTTCTTCAACTTCTTCATTGAGTGAGCACTGCCTGTTCGTGCGTCTTTCGCGTCTCATGGGTTAAGGCCGCGCCAGTCGCGCCCCGTTTCATTCCTGCGGTCAAAGAGACTTTTTCGCGGCTCGCGGACTGGCGTTCGCGCTGCCCGTGCGTTTCGTGGATGTCGATGCCCGCTTCGCCGCTGGCCGTTTGGTCGCGGCTTGCCCGCCCGGCTCGGGCTCCTCGCGCGCGTCAGACGGCTGCGCGCCTTCCGACGCCGAAGCTTTCGCCTCGTCTTCCGGGGACGCCGTCGCGGAGCCGCCCGCTGCCGGCTGTGTCATCGCGAACTGGGCGATCTGATTGAACTGGGATTGCAGCAGATTCCACCACGCGGAGGCGTCGAAGGGGGGCGTCGCGGAAGCCTCGTCCTCGTCGCTTGCCGACCCGGCGGCACCGGACGACGACGAACCGGCACTGCCCGAGCCCGGCGCTTCCGGATGCGGCCAGCCGGTCGCCGGCGACGAACCCGGCGCGGCGGACGCAGCCGGCTGCTCCATCGACGCCTGCGCGAACGCGCCGAACGCACGCAACGTTGCGAGCGTCGCGCGCTGCACTTCGAGCGCCTGAATGGCGGACTGCAGCATGCTCAGATTCAGCTTGAGCCATTGCTCGACGGCGCGCATGTCGGTGATGCGCTTGTCGAGTTCTTCGACGTTGGTAAGCGGAGCCATCATGTCGGACATCATCGAGAGCGACGGCCCGAGTCCGGCGCCCGGTTGCGCGCCGGAAAAAGCCGAGCCGAACGGCGAGAGCCGCATCATGCCCCACATCTGGTCGAGCATTTCGGCGGGCGGAAAGCCAGGAAAGCCGGGAAAGGGTGGCGTGGAGCCAGGTGTATCGGTCATGCTTGTCGCCTCGCTGCTTGAGGGGAAGGAAATGGCGCCGTTCCGCGCGCGTCTGATTCGATGATACCGTGCGTGGCGCCTGGTTTTGTGCCTCGCTTGTGCCCGGTTTTTGCCCGGTTTTGTGCCTCGCCGTACGTCCTCTAGTGCGTCCGGTTGCGGGTTCTGTCGTGCGTCCGGTTGAGCACTCAGTTTGCGACGGCGATTCGCCCCATCGGGTAGCAAATTTCACTCAACACCTCGCTTGCCGACCGGCGTCCCTTTGCGCGCCGCGCACCGCCGTGCATCAGGAACTCTCGCCGTCCGATGCACCACCGCCGGACGCTTTTTGCGGCCGCCCACTCCACGGATCCGCGCCGCCGAAGTCGGGCGCGCGCCGCTCGCGCAGCGAGTTCACGCCTTCGCGCACGTCCGGCCCGGCAAAGCCCATGAACTCCAGCGCGAGCGACGTATCGAACGCCGGCCCCGCCGAGCGCAGCCAGTTGTTCAACGCATACTTGGTCCAGCGAATCGCCGTTTGCGAGCCGTTGGCCAGTTTCCGCGCGACCTCGAATGCCTTGGGCAGCAGATCGTTTTCGTCGACGGCGAGCGACACCAGGCCGATCCGCTCCGCTTCTTCGCCGCTCACCGGCTCGCACAGCATCAGGTAATACTTGGCCTTCGCCATGCCGCACAGCAGCGGCCAGACGATCGCCGCGTGATCGCCGGCGGCGACGCCCAGACGCGTATGGCCGTCGATGATGCGCGCCGTCTTCGCCGCGATCGAAATATCGGCGAGCAGCCCGGCGACGAGCCCCGCGCCGACCGCCGGGCCGTGCATCGCCGAGACGATCGGCTTGCTGCAGTTGATCACGTTGTAGACCAGATCGCGTGCCTCGCGCCACACGCGCGCGCGCACGTCGAAATCGGTCGCCATGTCCTCGACCAGTTGCAGGTCGCCGCCCGCCGAAAATCCCTTGCCTTCGCCGCGAATGATCGCGACACGCGTTTCGGAATCCCGATCAATGTCGCGCCAGATTTCGGCGAGCTCGAAATGCATGCGCGCGTTGGCGGTGGCGAGCCCGCTGCGGTTCGCGCCCTCGCCGCTCATCACGACTTCGAGCACGCCGTGCGGATGGCGATGCAACTGAAGCGACTGGTAGTGCGCGTAATACGCGTCGTTACGGTGTGGTGCCTGAGACATGGTAAGCAATCCGTCGATCGATGCATCGGTTGAAACCGCCGCGTTGAACACAACTTCAGCGCGGCTGATAAACCCACTTCGCGTTTCTGATTTCGACCATCACGCGTGCTCGTTGATCGAGCCCGAGGTGGTCGGTGGCGCTCATGTTGACCACGCCGTTGGTGTCCGCGAGGCCGCGCGTGATCTCGAGCGCATCGCGCAGCGCGCGGCGGAATTCCGGCGTGCCGGGCGCGGCCGTCTTCAGCGCGATCGGCACCGCGTTGCCGAGCAGCATGCCCGCGTCCCACGTGTACGAGCCGAACGCCGACACGCTGCCCGGTCCGCGCAGCGCTTCGAAGCGCACGATGTAGTCGAGCGCGAGGCGCTTCGCGGGGTGATCCGCCGGCAATTGCGCGGCGACCAGCACCGGGCTCGCGGGCAGGAACGTGCCGTTGCAATCGGCGCCGCATACGCGCAGGAAATCGTTATTGCCCACGCCGTGATTGTGATAGATCAGCCCTTTGTAGCCGCGTTCCCTGAGCGTCTTGGGCGGCAACGCGGCGGGCGTGCCGGCCGCGCCGACCACCACCGCATCGGGCTTCGTCGCGAGAATCTTGAGCACCTGGCCGGTCACGCTCGGATCGGTGCGGTTAAAGCGCTCGCTCGCCACC
>DASPZL010000507.1:0-2298 GCA_035636295.1 Paraburkholderia sp. | reverse complement strand
GCGCCTCCGCCTGCGTCGGGTTCACCGTGCCCGGCATGATGGACGAGCCGGGTTCGTTCTCGGGGATCGTCAGTTCGCCCAGCCCGCACCGCGGGCCGCTCGCCAGCCAGCGGACGTCGTTGGCGATCTTCATCATGCTCGCCGCGAGCGTCTTCAACGCGCCGTGCGCGAACACCAGCGCGTCGGCGGCTGCCATCACCTCGAACTTGTTCGGCGCCGACACGAAGGGCAGGCCCGTCAGACGGCCGATCGCGGCCGCCACGTCGTCGGCGAACTTCGGATGCGCGTTGAGCCCCGTGCCGACGGCCGTGCCGCCTTGCGCCAGTTCATACAGATGCGCCAGCGCCGATTCGACATGCTTCGCGCCGTGATCGAGCTGCGCGACATAGCCGGAGAATTCCTGGCCGAGCGTGAGCGGCGTCGCGTCCTGCAAGTGCGTGCGGCCGATCTTCACGATATCGGCGAATGCCTTCGACTTTTTATCGAGCGTCTCGCGCAGCGCCTTCAGCGCCGGCTGCAGATGCTTGACGATGCCGACGGCAGCCGCCACGTGCATGGCCGTCGGGAACACGTCGTTCGACGATTGCCCGCGATTCACGTCGTCGTTCGGATGCACGAGGCGCGCTTCGCCGCGCTCGCCGCCCATCAGCTCGCTGGCGCGGTTGGCGATCACCTCGTTGAGGTTCATGTTGGTCTGCGTGCCGGAGCCCGTCTGCCAGACCGCGAGCGGAAATTCGTCGGGATGCTTGCCTTCGATGATCTCGTCGGCGGCGGCCATGATCGCCTTCGCCTTGGTCGCGTCGAGCACGCCGAGGCTCAGGTTCACTTCGGCGGCGGCGCGCTTGATGATCGCGAGTGCGGTGACCAGTTCGGGCGACTGCTTTTCCGTCGAAATCTTGAAGTTCTGCAGCGAACGCTGCGTTTGCGCTCCCCACAATTTCGCGTTCGGCACGGCGATTTCGCCGAACGTATCGCGTTCCATGCGTACATCTTCGGTCATGTTCTACTCCGCTTGACTAGGTGATCGGAAGGCTTCCGGGAAAGTGGCGCACTCTGCACTCAGTTTGCAATCTGTCTGCACGTGAGACTGCGCCGTTATAACTGCTCGTCGACTGGCAGCAACAAGAATAGACCCGTCAGCGCGTTACGGTAAAAGCCCGCGCCGGGATCGAGGTTGTAGTGGCGAAGCTGGCCGTTTTCCTCGTCGGTCCAGACGAGCTTCGCCTGCGGCGTCGCCGAGTAGCGCAGCACGGCCAATTCGGACGGCGTCGCGAGCGTCACGTGATAGCTGACGGCGGGCGCTGTAGCCTGGTCGAACAGTCTGGCGACCTGGTCGGCGAGCGGCGGGCTGTGGATCACGAGCGCAAGCTCCGTGTTCAGATGCGCCGAGCGCGGATCGAGATTCATCGAACCGATCACGAGCGTCTTGCGGTCGATCACGTAGGTTTTCGCGTGCAGACTCGCTTTCGATTGCGAGCCGAACAGGCCAGCTCTCGGCGCCGCGTCGCCGGGCGTGGGCTTGAACTCGTACAACTGCACGCCGCGTTCGAGCAGCGGCACGCGGTACGGGCTGTAGCCTGCCTGCACGGCGACGGCGTCTGTCGCGGCGAGCGAATTGGTCAGCACCTTGACGGCCACGCCGCGCTGCACGAGCTGGCCGAGCGCATCGACGCCTGCCTGGTGCGGCACGAAATACGGCGACGTGATGAGGAATTCCTGCTGTGCGTCGTGCATCAGTTCGATGAGCCGCTGCATCGGTGGGCTCTGGTACTGATCGGCGGGCAGCTTCATTTTTTCGGGCGAATCGACCTTGAACTCGGCGCTCGCCCACACGAGCCCCAGTCCGTCTTTCGCGATCTGCGCGGCGAGCGGCGTCGCGTTTAGCGGCTTCGCGTTGTACGGGTCGGCGTTCTTGCGCCAGTGCGCGCGCAGTTCGTCGCGCATGTCGTCGAGTTCGTGCGGATCGAACTTCTGCTTGTTGAGTGCACGTAAAGGGTACGCGTTGCTGTCGTTCCAGTACGCGTCGAAGCTTGCGGAAATGTCGGAAGTGATCGGGCCTGCCGCGAGCACATCGATATCGCGGAACTGCAGCGTCGGGCTTGCGCTGAAGTATTCGTCGCCGAGATTGCGACCGCCGACGATCGCGATCTGGTTGTCCGCGATCATTGCCTTGTTGTGCATGCGCCGTGTGAACGCGCCGATTTTCGTGAAGAAGTTCTGGCCGCGCTGATAGAAGCTCGTTTCCGAGCTGCCGAACGGGTTGAATACGCGGATCTCGATCTTGTCGTGCGAGTTCAG
>DASPZL010000506.1:0-13054 GCA_035636295.1 Paraburkholderia sp. | reverse complement strand
AGTGTCGCTCCAACCGCGCCGGTCACGACAGGCCCCGCGTAAAGGCGCGATGCGCCAGGCGGTGGTGCAAGCGAGTGGTGCAAGTCAAGCCGCTCTTTGAGCGGATTCGAATTTTATCACGCCGACAGGGCGCGGCAGAGGGGCGCGTGGGCGGAAAGTGCGCGGCGCGGCGAAACGCTGATCGAGTTGCCTGCCAGCCTGGCCGCAAAAGTGCTGCTGCTTAACGAGATGCTGGCGCAAAAAGTGTCGCCTGCCGAACTGGCAAGGCGCCTTCATACGCGTTCACAGGATATCCAGCATGTGATCGACCTCGGTCACGCGACCAGGATCGACACGATCGCGTCGGCGCTGGCCGCGCTCGGAAAGCGGCTGGAGTTGTCGATCGTGCCTGCGTAGCAGGCAGGCGCCCGGCGGCAGCGGCTGTGCCGTTCGCCGCCACCAGTTTCTTCAGCCCGCTTTCAGTTTTTCGTACCGAACAGGCGGTCGCCGGCGTCGCCGAGACCCGGCACGATGTACGCATGCTCGTTCAGATGCGAATCGAGCGAAGCCACATACAGCTTGACGTCCGGGTGCGCGTTCTGGAACACCTGCACGCCTTCGGGCGCGGCCACCAGCGCGAGGAACAGGATGTTCTCGCCGGCCACGTTGCGGCGCTTGAGCACGTCCACCGCGTGCACGGCGGAGTAGCCGGTCGCGACCATCGGATCGCACAGAATGAACACGCGGTCTTCCAGATCCGGCAGGCGCACCAGATATTCGACCGGCCGATGATCCGCGGCGCGATACACGCCGATATGGCCCACGCGCGCCGACGGCACCAGTTCCAGCAGGCCGTCCGACATGCCGATGCCGGCCCGCAGCACCGGCACGATCGCCAGTTTCTTGCCGGCGATCACCGGCGCGTCGATCTCGACGAGCGGCGTGGTCAGGCGCCGCGTGGTCATCGGCAGGTTGCGGGTGATCTCGTAGCCCATCAACAGCGTGATTTCACGCAGCAGTTCGCGAAACGTGCGGGTGGACGTGTCCCGGTCGCGCATGTGTGACAGCTTGTGCTGGATCAGCGGGTGATCGAGGATGAAAAGATTGGGAAAACGGCTGTCCTGAGTCATGGCGGGGCGCAAGCGGCGGCTAAAGGGATCGGTTTGGCGCGTCTGCACGGCCGGAAACCGGCGGGGCGTGCGCGCCACGGCGCAAGTTTACCGAAAGAGTGCCGCCCGAAGATACCGGAGATTGCAGCGGCCCGGAGCAATCGGGCACCGATTCTTCTAGAATCGGGGGAAACTTCGCAGCGCCAGGCTCGCACAGGCCCGTCACCGCGCCGGAACTCGCCACAAGGACAATACACATGGACATGGGAATCGCAGGACGCACCGCGCTGGTTTGCGCGGCCAGCAAAGGTCTCGGGCGCGGCTGCGCGGAAGCGCTCGCCGCCGAAGGCGTCAACCTGACGATCGTCGCGCGCACCGCCGAGACGCTGGAGGCGACCGCCGCCGAGATTCGTAAGCAGGCCGGCGTGGAAGTGAAAACGGTGGCGTGCGACATCACCACGCCCGAAGGCCGCGCCGCGGCGCTCGCCGCCTGTCCGCAGCCGGACATCCTGGTCAACAACGCGGGCGGCCCGCCGCCGGGCGATTTCCGCAGCTTCACGCATGAGGACTGGATCCGCGCGCTGGAGAGCAACATGCTCACGCCGATCGAACTGATCCGCGCGACTATCGACTCGATGAGCGCGCGCGGTTACGGGCGTATCGTCAACATCACGAGTTCGGCGGTGAAGGCGCCGATCGACGTGCTGGGCCTGTCGAACGGTGCGCGCTCGGGGCTGACCGGCTTTGTCGCGGGACTTGCGCGCAAGGTGGCGCCCACCGGCGTCACGATCAACAACCTGCTGCCCGGCCTGTTCGATACGGACCGCATTGCCGTGACGTTCAATGCGCAGGCCAAGGCGCAAAACATTTCCGTCGATGAGGCGCGCCGGCAGCGCATGAAAACGATCCCCGCCGGCCGCTTCGGCAATCGCGATGAATTCGGCCGCGCGTGCGCGTTCCTGTGCAGCGTGCATGCGGGTTACATCACCGGGCAGAACTGGCTGATCGACGGCGGCGCGTATCCCGGCACGTTCTGAGCGGGCGCGTTTCGAAGCAGCGGCTTCACCCTCACTACAACAACGACAATCACAACGGTTTCAGGAGTCTTACGTCATGACCACCCGCATTGCGCTGATCGCGCACGATCACAAGAAGGACGACATCGTCAAACTGGCCGGCGAATACGTCGATACGCTCAGGCGCTGCGACATCATCGCGACCGGCACGACCGGCTCGCGCATCGCCGACGCGCACGGCCTGACGGTCGAGCGCATGTTGTCCGGCCCGCATGGCGGCGACCTGCAGATCGGCGCGCAGCTCGCGGAAGGGCGCGTGGACATGGTGATCTTTCTGCGCGATCCGATGACGCCGCAACCGCACGAACCCGACATCAACGCGCTGGTGCGTGCGTGCGACGTGCACAACATTCCATGCGCGACCAACATTTCGACCGCGCGAATGATTCTCGACGTGCTGACCTTGCGCCTTACGCAACAGGTATGAGCTCGCGCGCTTGCGCGATCGACGTCAAACCAAACCACACATCAAGGAGACATGATGGTCAAAGCAATCCGATTCGATAAAACCGGCGGCCCGGAGGTGATGAAATGGGTCGACGTCGAAGTAGGCGAGCCGGGCGCGGGCGAGATCCGCATCAAGCAGACGGCGGTCGGCCTGAACTATATCGACGTGTATTTCCGCACGGGTCTGTATCCGTTGCCGCTGCCCGGCGGACTCGGCATGGAAGCGGCCGGCGAAGTGACCGCGGTCGGCTCCGGCGTGACCGGTCTGAAAGCGGGTGATCGCGTCGCCTATGTGGCGCGGCCGCCCGGCGCGTACGCGCAGGAGCGCGTGCTGTCGGCGGCGCAGGCGATCAAGCTGCCCGACGCATTGAGCGACGAGCAGGCGGCCTCGGTGATGCTGCAAGGCTTGACCGCGCAATATCTGCTGCGCCGTACCTATCCGGTGAAAGCCGGCGACACGATCCTGATTCAGGCCGCGGCGGGCGGCGTCGGCCTGCTGGTTTGCCAGTGGGCGAAGGCGCTCGGTGCGACCGTGATCGGCACGGTCGGCTCCGATGAAAAAGCCGAGATCGCGAAGGCGCACGGTTGCGACCACGCGATCGTCTACACGCGCGAGAACTTCACCAAGCGCGTGCGCGAGATCACCAACGGCGCGGGTGTGCCGGTGGTGTACGACTCGATCGGCAAGGACACGTTTACGGCCTCGCTCGATTGCCTCGCGCCGCTCGGCATGTTCGTGAGCTTCGGCAATGCATCGGGACCGTTGCCGCCGATCGATTCGTCGGAATTCGCCGGACGCGGCTCGCTGTTTTTCACGCGCCCGACGCTCTTTTCCTATATCGCCAGGCGCGGCGATTATGAGGCGATGTCGGCTGAGCTGTTCGACGTGCTGGTGTCGGGCAAGGTCAAGACGAGCATCAATCAGCGTTACGCGCTGACGGATGTCGGCAAGGCGCACGCCGATCTCGAAGGGCGCCGCACCACGGGTTCGACGATTCTGCTGCCGTAAAACGCGGTGACATAAGTGTGAGCGCCGTAGCGCGCGTATAAAAACCGCGCTGCGTTCCTCACTCCCGGCACGGCGGCAGCAGTCCCGGCGTAAATACCGCGAACCCATGCCCCGCAGGTAAAAGGCCGTTCCATCCACGATGGAACGGCCTTTTACGTTTACGCGATTTTTATACGCGCCACGCCATCTTTGACCGGCCCTTTACGCGCTTCGGCATAACGTTGCACCTATCCAAAGTCCGTGAATGGGGAATAGAAATGGATGTGCTGTATGTCGGGGGGCTGGTGCTGTTCGCCGCGCTGACCTTTGCATTGATTGCGGGCTGCGAGAAGTTGATGCAGTTCCGCCGTGGGCAGGGAGCGCGGTCATGAACTGGATTCTCTGGTTGTCGGGCGCGGCCACCGCGCTGCTGTTTATCTACCTGGTCTATGCGCTTCTGCGCGCGGAGGACATTGAATGAACTCGAACAATGTCCTGCAGGCCGGTTTTTTCATCGTCGTGCTGCTGGCGGCCGCCGTGCCGATGTCGCGCTATCTGGGCGGCGTGATGGACGGCAGCTCGCGCGTGCTTCGCATCGGCGGACCGATCGAGCGCTTGCTGTATCGCGTCGCCGGCGTCGATCCGTCGACGGAAATGGGCTGGAAGCACTACGCGATCGCCACGATCGCGTTCAACGTGCTCGGCGTCGCGTTCCTGTACGTGTTGCTGCGCGTGCAAGGCTGGCTGCCGGGCAACCCGCAGCAGTTCGGCCCGATGACGGTCGACGGCGCTTTCAACACCGCGATCAGCTTCGTCACCAACACGAACTGGCAGGATTACACGCCTGAACAAACCGTCGGCTATCTCACGCAGATGCTCGGCCTGACCGTGCAGAACTTTTTTTCCGCGGCCACCGGCATCGTGGTGGTGATCGCGCTGATTCGCGGCTTCGCGCGTCACACCGCGCAAACCATCGGCAACTTCTGGGTCGACCTCACGCGCGTGACGCTTTACGTGTTGCTGCCGATGGCGGCGATCGTCGCGATGCTGCTGATGAGCCAGGGCGTGATCCAGAACTTCAAGGCCTACGAGGAGGTGCCGACGCTGCAAACCACGACCTACGCCGCGCCGAAGCTCGACGCCCAAGGCAACCCGGTGAAGGATGCGAAGGGCAACCCGGTCACCGTCGATACGCCGGTGAAGACGCAAACCATCGCCATGGGTCCGGTGGCGTCGCAGGAAGCGATCAAGATGCTCGGCACCAACGGCGGCGGTTTCTTTAACGGCAATTCGACGCATCCGTTCGAAAACCCGACGCCGTTCTCGAACTTCCTGCAGATCTTCTCGATCCTGATCATTCCTGCCGGGCTGGCGCTGCTGTTCGGCCGGATGATCGGTGACCGCAAACAGGGCGTGGCCGTGCTCGCGGCGATGACGATCGCGTTCGGCGTTTGCGTGTTCGGCGAGATCAGCGCGGAGCAAGGCGGTAATCCGGCGCTCACCGCGTTGCACGTCGATCAGTCGGCGAATGCGCTGCAGTCGGGCGGCAACGCGGAAGGCAAGGAGACGCGCTTCGGGATCGCGCAGTCGGGCATCTTCACCGTGGCGACGACGGCGGCTTCCTGCGGCGCCGTCGCCAATACGCACGACTCGCTGACGCCGATCGGCGGCCTCTATCCGATGCTGCTGATGCAGCTCGGCGAAGTGATCTTCGGCGGCGTGGGTTCCGGTATGTACGGGATGCTCGTGTTCGCGCTGCTGGCGGTGTTCGTCGCGGGCCTGATGATCGGCCGCACACCTGAATACGTCGGCAAGAAGATCGAGTCGTACGAGATGAAGATGGTGTCGATCGTCGTGCTGCTCACGCCGCTGCTGGTGCTCGTCGGCACCTCGATCGCGGTGCTGAGCGAAGCGGGCAAGGCGGGCATTCTGAATCCCGGCGCGCACGGCTTCTCCGAAATCCTCTACGCGTTCAGCTCGGCCGCCAACAATAACGGCAGCGCGTTCGCGGGCCTGACGGTGGGCACGCCGTTCTACAACTGGCTCACGGCCATCGCGATGTGGTTCGGCCGCTTCGGCACGATCGTTCCGGTGCTGGCGATCGCCGGCTCGCTCGCCGCTAAAAAGCGCATCGGCGTGACGGGCGGCACGTTGCCTACGCATGGACCGCTCTTCGTCGTGCTGCTGCTCGGCACCGTGCTGCTGGTCGGCGCGCTGACTTATGTGCCCGCGCTCGCGCTCGGTCCCGGTGTCGAACATCTGATGATGATGGGCGCCCATTGAGGCCGGTGACGAAGACGAGTAATCACGCGCAAACGGGAAATTCGAGGATTCAATGACTGAACATAACTCAACGCGGTCCATGTTCGACCCGGCACTGCTGCGCCCGGCGATCGTGGACTCCTTCAGGAAGCTCACGCCGCGCACGCAGTTCCGCAATCCGGTGATGTTCTGCGTGTACGTCGGCAGCATTCTGACGACCATTCTGTGGATCGCCGCGCTCGGCGGCGAGGCCGAGGCGCCCGCGGGCTTCATTCTCGCGGTCACGTTGTGGCTGTGGTTCACGGTGCTGTTCGCGAACTTCGCGGAAGCGCTCGCCGAAGGCCGTTCGAAGGCCCAGGCCGCGTCGCTGCGCAGCGCGAAGAAAGACGTGATGGCGAAGAAGCTCAACGAGCCGCATCCGAAGTCGCCGATCCGCATTCTGACGGCGTCCGATCTGCGCAAAGGCGACGTCGTGCTGGTCGAAACCGGCGACGTGATTCCGGCCGACGGCGAAGTGGTCGACGGTGTCGCGTCGGTGGACGAATCGGCGATCACCGGCGAATCCGCGCCGGTGATCCGCGAGTCGGGCGGCGATTTTTCGTCGGTGACGGGCGGCACGCGCGTGCTGTCGGACTGGATCGTGGTGCGCGTCACCGCGAATCCGGGCGAAGCGTTCCTCGACCGCATGATCGCGATGGTGGAAGGCGCGAAGCGTCAGAAGACGCCGAACGAAATAGCGCTGACGATTCTGCTGGTCGCGTTGACGATCGTGATGCTGCTCGCCACCGCCACGTTGCTGCCGTTCTCGATGTTCTCCGTCGAAGCCGCAAAAGCGGGCCACGTGGTGACGATTACCGCGCTGGTCGCGCTGCTGGTGTGTCTGATTCCGACCACCATCGGCGGACTGTTGTCGGCGATCGGCGTGGCGGGCATGAGCCGGATGATGCAGGCGAACGTGATCGCCACCTCGGGCCGCGCGGTGGAAGCGGCCGGCGACGTCGACGTGCTGCTGCTCGACAAGACCGGCACGATCACGCTCGGCAATCGCCAGGCCTCGCAGTTCGTGCCGGCGCCGGCCTTCACGGAAGAAGCGCTCGCGGACGCGGCGCAGCTTTCGTCGCTTGCCGACGAAACGCCGGAAGGCCGCAGCATCGTCGTGTTGGCGAAGCAGCGTTTCAACATTCGTCAACGCGATATGGCCTCGCTGCACGCGGTGTTTCTCGCGTTCACCGCGCAAACGCGGATGAGCGGCGTCGATCTGTTCCCCAACGGGGCTTCCTCCGGGGCGCCGGGTCGTGAAATCCGCAAGGGCGCCGCCGACGCCGTGAAGCACTACGTCGAAGCGAACGGCGGCCGTTTCCCGAACGAAGTCAGCAATGCCGTGGCCGACGTCGCGCGCCGCGGCAGCACGCCGCTGGTGGTCGCCGAGAAAGGCGAGCAGGGCGCGCGCGTGCTCGGCGTGATCGAACTGAAGGACGTGGTGAAGGGCGGCATCAAGGAGCGCTTCGCCGAACTGCGCAAGATGGGTATCAAGACCATCATGGTGACGGGCGACAACCGTCTGACCGCGGCGGCGATCGCCGCGGAAGCGGGCGTCGACGATTTCCTCGCCGAAGCCACACCGGAAGCGAAGCTCTCGACTATCCGCGCGCACCAGGCCGAAGGCCGCCTGGTAGCGATGACCGGCGACGGCACCAACGACGCCCCCGCGCTCGCGCAAGCCGACGTCGCGGTGGCGATGAACACCGGCACGCAGGCGGCGAAGGAAGCCGGCAACATGGTCGACCTCGATTCGAATCCGACCAAGCTGATCGAGATCGTGGAGATCGGCAAGCAGATGCTGATGACGCGCGGCTCGCTCACCACGTTCTCGATCGCCAACGACATCGCCAAGTATTTCGCGATCATTCCGGCCGCGTTCGCCACGACCTATCCGGCGCTGAACGCGCTGAACGTGATGCATCTGGCGACGCCCGCCTCGGCGATCATGTCGGCGGTGATTTTCAACGCGCTGATCATCGTGCTGCTGATTCCTTTGGCGCTGAAAGGCGTGCGTTATCGCGCGCTCGGCGCGGCGATCCTGCTGCGCCGCAATCTGCTGATCTACGGTTTGGGCGGAATCATCGTGCCGTTCATCGGCATCAAGCTGATCGATATGGTGCTGGCCGTGTTCGGCTGGGTTTGACAAGCTGCCGCTCGGAAGTAACGAAAAGGAATTGCCAATCATGAAAAATCTGTTCCGTCCGCTGATCGTGATCTTCGCGGTGCTGACCGCGGTCACCGGACTCGCTTACCCCGCGGTGATGACCGCTGTCGGTCAGACGGTCTTCAACGCTCAGGCCAACGGCGGCATGCTCGAGCAGGACGGCAAGGTGGTCGGCTCGAAGCTGATCGGCCAGCAGTTCGACGCGCCGCAATACTTCTGGGGCCGGCTATCGGCCACCAGCCCGATGCCGTACAACGCGCAAGGCTCGAGCGGTTCGAATCTCGGGCCGACCAACCCGGCGCTGATCGACGAAGTCAAAGGCCGCATCGACGCGTTGAAGGCCGCCGGCACCGATATGTCGAAGCCGGTGCCGGTCGATCTGGTGACGTCCTCGGGCAGCGGTCTCGATCCCGAGATCAGCCCGGCGGCGGCCGCGTACCAGATCGAGCGCGTGGCGAAAGCGCGCAAGCTCGCGGCGAACGACGTGCAGGCGCTCGTCGATCGTTATACGAGCGGCCGTCAGTTCGGCATTTTCGGTGAGGCGCGCGTGAACGTGCTGCAACTGAATCTGGCATTGGACGGGATGAAGCGCGGTTAAACGAAAGTGGTGCGCAAAGGCGGCGCCTGCGTGGCGCCGCCGTTGGCTTTTACACCGCTCGCGGCGTGCCCGCCATTTGCGGCCGGGCCGCCGCCGTGCCACCATGCACACACCGCCGCTCGCCTAACTATGAAAATCATTGAGCATGAACCGCCCCGATCCTGACGAACTGCTCGACAAGCTGCAACGTGACGAAGAGAAACGTCAGCGCGGCAGGCTGAAGATTTTCTTCGGCGCGTCGGCGGGTGTCGGCAAGACTTATGCAATGTTGCAGGCCGCGCGCCGCCGTCACGATGAAGGCGCGGATGTGGTGGTCGGCATCGCCGAAACGCATGGCCGAGGCGAAACCGCGGCGCTGCTCGCGGGGCTCGACGTGCTGCCGCTCGCGCAGATCGAATATCGCGGCCGCAAGCTCGGCGAGTTCGATCTCGACGCCGCGCTCGCGCGCAAACCGCAACTGATTCTCGTCGACGAACTCGCGCATTCGAACGTGCAGGGAGCACGGCATCTGAAGCGCTGGCAGGACGTGTACGAACTGCTCGACGCGGGCATCGATGTCTATACGACGGTCAACGTCCAGCACCTCGAAAGCCTGAACGACGTGGTCGGCCAGATCACCGGCATTCGCGTCTGGGAGACGGTGCCCGACCGCGTGTTCGATCGCGCCGACGAAGTCACGCTGGTCGATTTGCCCGCCGAGGAACTGCTCGACCGCATGCGCGACGGCAAGGTGTATTTGCCGCAGCAGGCCGAGCGCGCGGTGCGCAACTTCTTTCGCAAGGGCAATCTGATCGCGCTGCGCGAACTGGCGCTGCGCCGCACCGCGGATCGCGTGGATGCGCAGATGCGGGAATACCGCGCCGACCGTTCGATCGAGCGCATCTGGCAGGCGCGCGAACGCTTGCTGGTCTGCGTCGGGCCGGGCCAGGAAGCGCCGATGCTGGTGCGCGCCGCCGCGCGCCTCGCCGCCAGCCTCAAGGCCGACTGGATCGCCGTCTATGTGGAAACGCCCGCGCTGCAGCGCTTGCCCGACGCGCGTCGCGAGCGCACGCTCAACGCGCTGAAGCTGGCCGCGGAACTCGGCGCCGAAACCGTGACGCTCGCTGGCGCCGACGCCGTCACCGCGTTGATCGGCTATGCGCAGGCTCGCAACGTCTCGAAGCTGGTGGCCGGCGCGTCGGTCCGCACGGGCGTGATGCGCCGGCTGCGCAGGCCGCTCGGCGAGCGCATCGCCGAACATGCGGGCGAACTCGATCTCACGCTGATTCGCGCGTCGTCCGAACGCGACGGCGGCGAGCATAGGCGCTTGCTGAACACCACGGCGAACGCGTGGCGCGACGCGCTGAGCGCGGCGCGCGAACGCCGTTCCCCGCCGCGCGCGTATGGTTTTGCGCTGGCGATCTGCGCGGGCATCACGCTGCTGTCGAGCCAGCTGAGCGGCCATATCGATCTGACGAACCTCGTCATGCTGTATCTGCTCGGCGTGATTTTCACGGCGGTGAAGCTGGGGCGCGGGCCGGGTGTGATGCAGTCGTTCATGAGCGTGGCCGCGTTCGATTTTTTCTTCGTGCCGCCGCGCATGTCGCTGTCGGTTTCCGATACGCAGTATCTGCTGACGTTTTTCGGCATGCTGCTCACGTCGCTCGTCATCAGCCATCTGACGTCGAGCCTGCGCCGCGAGGCGAGCGTGGCGCGCCGCCGCGAGCAGCGCACCGGCGCGATGTACGCGATGGCGCGCGAACTGGCCGCGGCGCTCACCACCGAGCAGATCGTCGAGATCGGCAGCCGCCATGTCAGCGAGGTGTTCGGCGCGCGCGTCGCGATGCTGTTGCCGGACAGCGTCGATAAAGTGAAGCAGAAGATCGAGGACCCCGACGCGGCGATCACGCCCGGAAGGAAGTCCCCTTGGGAGACGCTCGAAGGCGAGAGGCTCGATATCGACGTGGGCCAATGGGTCTACGATCAGCAGAAGCCGGCCGGGCACGGCACCGACACGCTGCCGGCCGCCGCGGCGCTGTACCTGCCGCTGAAGGCGCCGATGCGCACGCGCGGCGTGCTCGCGGTCGTGATGCGCGACGAGCGCGAGCTGAACGTGCCCGAGCAGCAGCGCATGCTCGACGCGTTCGCCGCGCAGATCGCGCTGGCGCTGGAACGCGTGCACTACGTCGATATCGCGCGCGATGCGCTCGTCAACATGGAATCGGAGCGCTTGCGCAATTCGCTGCTGTCGGCGATCTCGCACGATTTGCGCACGCCGTTGACGACCATCGTCGGCTTCTCGTCGATGCTGGCGCAATCGCGCGACACGCATGCCGAGGCGCGGCCCGGCGACGATCTCATCGAAGCGATCCACGAAGAAGCGCTGCGCATGACGGGCATCGTCACGAATCTGCTCGACATGGCCCGCTTGCAGGCAGGCAGTCTGCAACTGAATCAGCAATGGACGCTGCTCGAGGAAACCGTGGGCGCCGCGCTGCGGGCATGCAAACGCGTGCTGGCCGAACATCCTGTGCAGGTCAAACTGGCCGCGGATTTGCCGCTGCTGCACCTCGACGCCGTGTTGATGGAGCGGCTTTTCTCGAACCTGTTCGAGAACGCGGCCAAATACACCGCGCCGCACACGCCGTTGACGATCGGCGCGCAGGCTGCCGACGCCGACGGCAAATCGTTCGTGCGCGTCACCGTCGACGATAACGGACCGGGCCTGCCCGCCGGCATGGAAGCGCGCGTCTTCGAGAAATTCACGCGCGGCGAGAAAGAGTCGGCCAAGCCGGGCATCGGCTTGGGCCTCGCGATCTGCCGCGCAATCGTGGAGGCGCACGGCGGTACAATCGGCGCGCTCAACCGGATGTCGGCGGACGGCCGCGTCGAAGGCGCGCGCTTCTGGTTCACGCTGCCGGTGGAAACGCCGCCCGACGCACCGGACGTGCTGGAAGACGAGGGCGCCGATCCCTTCGCCGATCCCTTGATCCATCGCGATTCGACACTTGACCCGCTGTCCAGGCCTACCCATGAGTGACCCCGGCATCACCGTCGTCCTGATCGAAGACGAAAAGCAGATTCGACGCTTCGTGCGAACCGCGCTGGAAGGCGAGGGCATCGTCGTGCATGACGCCGAAACCGGCAAGCAGGGTCTCGTGGAAGCCGCGACGCGCAAGCCCGATCTGGTGATCGTCGATCTCGGCCTGCCCGACACCGACGGCCTCGACGTGATCCGCGAACTGCGCGGCTGGAGCGAACTGCCGGTGATCGTGCTGTCGGCGCGCACCCAGGAGAGCGAAAAAGTCGCCGCGCTCGACGCCGGCGCGGACGACTACCTCACCAAGCCGTTCGGCGTGTCCGAATTGCTGGCGCGGATTCGCGCGCATATGCGGCGGCGCAATCACGGCGGCGCGAGCGAGTCGCCGCAGGTGCGCTTCGGCGCCGTCACCGTCGATCTGGCCTTGCGGCAGGTGAGCCGCGACGGCGCCGCCGTCCATCTGACACCGATCGAATACCGCCTGCTCGCGACGCTGGTGCGCCACGCCGGCCGGGTGCTCACGCACCGGCAACTGCTGCGCGACGTGTGGGGGCCGTCGCATGTCGAGAGTCATCACTATCTGCGCATCTATATGGCGCATCTGCGCGGCAAGCTGGAGCGCGATCCGGCGCAGCCGGAGCATATCGTCACCGAAACGGGGGTCGGCTACCGGCTGGTCGGCGCGGTCTAAGGCTGTTTCGCGGGCGGGTAGCGCCCGCGAACGCGGTTGCGACGGCCCATCGCGATAGCGATGCACCGTTTTGGTACAATTACGGACTGTAAGGACGCCCTTACGCATTCACGAACGGGGACGGCCCCATCTGACCATGGAGCTGTCTTATGTCCTGGATTCTTCTGCTGATTGCCGGTTTGCTCGAAGTCGCGTGGGCGGCCGGTCTCAAGACTTCCGACGGTTTTACCCGCCTCTGGCCGTCCGTGTTCACGGTGGTGACGGCGCTCGGCAGCTTCGTCCTGCTCGCCATGGCGATGCGCCAGTTGCCGCTCGGCACGGCCTACGCCGTGTGGACGGGAATCGGCGCGGTCGGCGCGTTCATCTTCGGCATCGTGATGATGGGCGAGGCGTTGACCGCCGCGCGCGTGGCCAGCGCGGCGCTGATCGTGATCGGACTGATCGGGCTGAAACTCTCGTCGGGGCATTGAATCCCCATTGCGGGATTCATTCGGCGCGCTCGTGGGCGTGCCGCCCGCCGCCCCACCAGATTTCGCCATTTGTTCGCCGCTCTGCGTTCTGCGAATTAACGTGGCTATAATGAGATTGAATCCAACCTGAATTTGCCCGCGGCCTATTGGGCGCGGCCGGCTTGGCGCGGGTCTGACGACTTCGGTGCGGCGGCGGCTCGTTCTGCTTT
>DASPZL010000505.1:0-11630 GCA_035636295.1 Paraburkholderia sp. | reverse complement strand
AGTTCGTGTCACGGAGCTGGTTCAACCTGGATGCGTTCTGGGCCTCGAGCCTCATTCTGGTTGGCATGCTCGCATTGGTGTTGAATGCAGCGGTATCAGGCGGCGAGGGCGGATAACGAGCGGTTCGTCCGTTGCTTTATGCCTTGAACCTCGGGTTGCGCGGCTTTGGTTCGACACCCACGCGCGGATCGCGCGCGAGTACGAGTTTCGTCATTTGTTCCGCGATCGATTCAAACGCTGGATCGTCTTGCGGGACATAAAGCCATTTGCGCAACACGGGATGCGGCTGCAAAGCGGGCATATCGTCAATGAGCGCAGCGTGACGTTCTTGCGACGTGCACACGAGCAAGCCATTCCAGGGCTTTGCGCGATCGGCGGCAACCAGACACAACAGGCCATCGATATAGGCGGCATCGCAGCCGAACATTCTCTTGCGAATGTAGGTTGAATCGCGCTCGAATGCATCGAAGATCCAGACGAGCGAGTTTCTGATGGAGGAAGGCATTGGCGTGAAGTCGACAGTGACGGAAGCGGGAATGAGCTTACATAATAAAGCGGTCAATGCTTCAGACGACTTCGGCGTATTTCTCGTTAGCGCGATGTACAAATTTTAGGTTGATAATTTATCTTATGTCAAATCAACTATCCCGGCGCTTCCCACACCCGCCACACCCATCAATAACACTCCACAACCTTCCGAAGCTTCTCCGCCGAGCCCCCAAGTCGTTCAAGCCTAATCGTCGCGGTTTGCGCATCACCCTGTTCAAGCAGCACGGCAATCGACAACAACTCGCCCAGCACGCCGCCTCCGTTCAGAATGGCATCCCGGATAACATCGGAAACGGGCAACTCATTGACAAAGACCCGCAATTCCATATGACACGCAACATGCAGTAACGACAACACGCCGGTGAGATATGCCGTGGCCGTCAGTGAACCCGGTACATCCACCAGCGCGTCGATCGCCTCTTCCATGAAATGCGCCCGCCGCTGTGCGAGCAGCGCAAGCGGATCTTCCTCGACCGGAAGCCCGGCCGCATTCGCGTAAAGCAGCAGTCCGCACCAGTGCAGAAGCCTGCGGCTGCCGGCTATCGACAGTGCCTGCTTCAACGATGAAATGCGCTCCGTTTTGCCGTTCGGCTGTTTGCTGCTGTTGGCAAGCCGCAATAGCTGCGCGACCAGCATCGGAGCGCCCTTCAACGCCCGCGCGATACTACCCAGGGGCGCATCGTTGCCGACCAGATCGAACACATGAAGTATGGCCTTCACCGGCGGCATCGAGCGCTTGCCGCTGAACAGCTGTGGCTTCGCAAAATAATAACCCTGCAGCAAATCGCAACCCAATTGAAGGGCAAGCTCCGCGTCCTCCGCACGCTCTACCTTCTCGGCAAGCACGACCTTTCCCGCACGTTTGAATTGGCTGACCAGCTCCGGCAACCCGGCGCGCTCGACGAACGGCCAGTCGATCTTGACGATGTCGATAGATGGAAGAAAGCGCCGGATATCGTCGGTCATGTGCGTGACGTCGTCGAGAGCCAGCTGGAAGCCCGCGCCTCGCAACTCGTTGCATCGTCGCGAGAGGGCCGGCGTCAGTTCGACCGACTCCAGGATTTCCAGAACGAAGCGTGACGCGGGCAGCACATAGGGGTAGTCCGAGAACAGAAAATCGTGCGGGCAGTTCAGAAAGGCGGCCTTGTTCCCGACAAGCCGTTCGAGACCGATGGCGCCCACCGCGCGCTCGACCACCGCAGTCGTGCAGCGCAGGTCGTCCTCGATCCGGACCGCCGCGGTGGGCCCATCCCTGAACAGAAGCTCGTACGCGACAACGCGGCCCGAGCGATCCATGACTGGCTGACGCGCCACGAACACAGCCGTATCGCCTGGTGCTACGGCATCAAGTGGCACTCTGATCACGATGGGTCCCCGTTGAAATCCTGTAGTGGATATGTCGACGCTTTCCTGCCCCGCCCTCGCCGGCTACGCGAGAGGATGGGCACGAGACTGCGCGCCGGCCCGGCGCATAGTCTGCCTGAAAATGGTCGTAGGAGTGATTATGCCGAAGAATCGCCGGCATTCACGCCTGCCTGCAGAACATCGACCCGATCAGCATGCCGGCAATCATTGGAACAGTTTCAAAACGGGAAACCTCGTGAACACTGCTTCGCTCGTCATGGCCGAGCGCTTTTCAACGGCCTCCAGGGCGCGGCTCTCGCCTTCAAGGCATCACGGGCGGATGGTAGGTCAGCGTGCCGGCAAGCGCCCACAACATGAAAAGCACCAGCGGCAGATGCACCACCAGCTGAGTGAACGTGAAGCCGACCACATCCCTCGCCCGTAATCCGAGCACGCCCAGCAGCGGCAGCATCCAGAACGGATTGATGAGGTTCGGCAACGCCTCGGCCGCGTTATACACCGTCACGGCCCAACCGAGGTGCACGTTAAGCGACTTCGCGGCCTCGATAACATACGGCGCTTCAATGATCCACTTGCCGCCGCCCGAGGGCACGAAGAACCCAAGTACCGCCGAATAGAGTCCCATCACAGCCGGAAACGAAGCATGCGAGGAAATCGCCACGAAGAAGTGCGACAGATGATCCGACAGCGGTAAGCCGCCAGGCGCCGATGCTTTCGTGAGCATATAGGCGATACCGCCATACAGCGGAAACTGGATGAGCACACCCGCCACGGACGGCACGGACTTCGCGACGGCATTCAGGAATCGGCGGGGCCGCCAGTTGAGCAGCATGCCGATGAGAAGAAAGACGAAATTGTAGGTATTCAGGCTCGAGATCGCGAGAACGGGATTTTTCGTGCTGAATTCGTGCCACGCCCATATCGCGCCGAGGGCGAAGATCAAGACCGTCACGATCGGGCTGTACTCGAGGAAATCGCCGGGACGCGACGGCTTTTTCAGTGCCAGCCCGGTCTCGTCCAGCGATACGCCAAGGTCGGCCGCCGTCGTCGCACGTGCCCCGCTCGGCGCGGACATGTACGCAATCAGTACGGACACGATCGTCAGGGCCGCAGCCATGAGCATCGACTGCGGCAGGAAGATCGTTTCGGAAAACGGAATGACGCCGGTGATCGAGAGCAGCGTTTTTGGCAGGCTGTCGGGATTCGCCTGCAGTTGCGACGCCGACGAGCTCAAACCAAGAGCCCAGGTGGCGCCCATGCCGAGATAGGCGGCGGCGCCGGCGGCGCGATAGTCCATCCGCAAGTCCGCACGGCGAGCAAGGGCACGAACCAGCAGACCGCTGAAGATCAGGCTGATAGCCCAATTGAAAAGCGATGTGCCGATACTGATCAGCGCGATAAAGGCCACTGCGGATTTTCCGCCTGACGGCAAACGCGCAAGCCAGGCAATGACCTTCGAAGCGGGTGGCGATACCGCGACGACATAGCCCGATATCGCCACAATCGCCATCTGCATCGTGAATGGAATAAGGCTCCAGAAGCCGTCTCCGAAGGCCACGCCCACGCGCTGCACCGGCGCGCCGATTGCGAGCGCGCCGGCGGCGACGACGATCACGGGAATAGCGGCGAAGATATACGCATCAGGGAACCACCTTTCCGACCAGCGGGTCATCCCCGCGGCCATGCGCTCCAGCTTGCCACCCGTTTCCGTTGCCGGCACGGGCGCTCCATTCGTCTGCGATAGCTCTTTCATCACGATTTCCTTCGCTCAAAGATCAAGATTCAATGTTGTTCTGATAAACAAGAGTTGCTGCGGCCAGGTCTTCCAATGCCGTTCCCACTGCCTTGAACACGGTACGCTCCTGACTATCTCTTCTCCCTTCGATAGCGCGTCGGCATAGCGCTGCCAGCGTGCGCGAAACGTCTGCGGGAGTTATCGCACCGCGTGCAAGCGGCCCAAGCAGATCCCCCGATTTTTGCGGCGCTTCGTCGGTATCGACAAAGACGTTTGCGCCTCTGAAACAATCGTCGTCGGCTTCACGCATTTGCGGCGTGAAGCTCCCGATCAGATCGAGATGTGAACCGGGCTTGAGCCACGCTCCGTAAACCACCGGTTCGGTGGCAAGGGTTGCACAGGTCACTACGTCCGCCTGATGGACGCTATCAGGAAGACTTTTGACCACTGCCGCCTCGAAGCCAAGCGCGTTGAGTTGATCTGCCAGCCGCAACGATGCGTCGGGATTCGCATCCCATACTTCCACTTGCGTGATCGGCAAGACACAGCGATAAGCCTGCGGAACGAGACTTCCCACCCGCCCCGCGCCCAGCAGGACCATTCTCGACGCATCTTGCCGCGCGAGATAGCTCGCCGCGAGCGCGGACGCAGCCGCTGTCCGGCGCGACGTGATTTCATTGCCGTCGATCTGAGCCAGTGGTTTCCCCGTATTGGCGTCGTAAAGCATGTACGTCGAATGCAGTCCCGGCAATCCGCGTGCTGCATTTCCGGCATAGATGTTGACTGTCTTGATGCCGAGATAGCGTGCTTCCCGCCATGCCGGCATGATCAACACGGTGCCTTCTTCTCCACCTTCCACCGCGATCTTGTGCGAGTGACGCAGCGGGACATGACAGCCTTCAATGAACATGTCCCGCAAAGCCGGAATCAGTGCGTCGAAGGTCAGCGCTTCTCGCGTGGCGTCAATGTCGAATAACTTCATGGTCTCCCTTTCCCCGATGGCGTTTTCAAGCTTCAATTGCTACTTCGCCTGCAGGAATGGCCTGACAGGCGAAGCACATGCTGGATTCTTCCGGGCCGTGTCCGGTCATATGCTCGACCTTCCCGGCCACCACTTTCACCGCGCAACTCTCGCATTGGCCCACGCGGCAACCGCTCGGCATCCTGATTCCAAGGCTTTCTCCGAAAGCCAGCAAACTCCCCTTCTCAGGCGTCCACTCCGCCTTCGTGTTCGAGCGCGTGAACGAGACGACGAAGCGCTGCGAAGGATCGAGCCTCGGCCTGGCCGGCGAGCGGAACACTTCCCTGAAGATGTCGAAAGGCGGCACGCCACGTTCCTCGAGGCCGGCGGTAATCGCATTCATCATCGGTTCCGGTCCGCAGAAATAGAACCTCGCGCGGCGCTCGACCAGATCCTGATCGACCACATCGCCGGTGAGGTAGCCTTGCATCTGAAAGTCACGCCCGGCTAGTTCATCGAGCGGCTGGGCATAGCAATTGACGACGGTCAGCAACGGCAGCATCTCTTTCAGCTCGGCGATCCGTTGCCGGAACGCGTGCGTCCTGCTGTTCAGGTTCGCGTAGAACAGCCAGCACGGCGGCGCATCCTCGCCAGGATGTTTGATCGATTCCAGATATGAAATGAAGGGCGTGATGCCGATACCGCCCGCGAACATGACAATGGGTTGCCTCGATTTCCGGGGAATAGTGAACGTCCCGCTCGGTGAGCGCAGTGCCACGACGTCACCAACTTTCAGTTCCCGATGGATATGGGCAGACATGAGCCCTTCGAATTCTTTTCCCTCCGCGCTCCGGCCTCGTTGATGGCGAACTGAAATCGAGTACGTGCGTCGGTCTTCCTCGGTGGCGGGCCCGGTTAGTGAATAAGCGCGCGTGGTGCCGCCCTCACCCAGCGTCGGAATGTGCGTCGTGACGTGTTGGCCCGGCAGGTAGTCGGGAAGCGGCCCGCCGTCAGCCGCGCGGAACGTGACGGTCCGCACGCCGACCGCCTCCTCGGTCATGGACGAAACGACAAAGTCGCGAAAACCCTGCCACGTGCGTCGAGCCGGATCAACGGATGGGTCGACAAAAACGTCGCACGGTATCGAGCGAAGCGGAGACGAACCGCTCACCGGGTCGAGCTTCAGAGCTGATACGAGATTGCTGAAATTACTGTTCCTGCTTCCCTCGGTCGGCAATGCATCCATGCCGATCTCGTCGCACGATTGCCACCAGCCATACTCGGCAATGACAACGTCAGGAGCCAGATCGGGCACGATACGCGCCCTGAAGCGCGCCGAACCATTCGACGTTTTGATCAGTATCCAGTCGTCCTCGACAATGCCTTTCGCGGTTGCGGTCACGCCAGCCAGCTCGGCAACAGGATAAGGGGCCCGGCGCCGCAGGCTTGCCAGGCTGCGCTGCTGGCTATGGCAGTAGTAGCCATTCTTCACCGACGTGAGTACGTATGGATACCGTCGCGCGTCGTCTGCCCGTGAATCGATCCCGTGCTGCGGCGGTTCATATTCAGGCACCGCCGCATATCCGTGACGAAGTAGTTTCTCCGAGTACAACTCGACGCGCAGCGTTTCCGTTTTAAAGCCGCGCACGCCGTCGGCGCTCGGCATGGCATAGTTTTTTTCGTGTTGAACGAGCGGACGATAGATGCCTTCCGGATGCGCGCGCAGCATCTCCACATCGAGACCGAGCGGTTCGAGCATATGATTCCATCCAGCCTCGATACTTCCGCCGAAGAACTGCTCCCCCATGCCAAGCCGCACGGCAAGATCCATGACGATTTCATAGTCGGCGCGACTTTCGCCGCGCGGACTGACCATGCGTTGTCTGAGCTGAATCAGTTCGACCGCCCGCTCGTTGATTTCGAAACCAAGCCGCAAGCCTTCCCGCTCCCAAGGCGTGTTAGCCGGCAGCAGAATGTCCGCATAGCGTGACGACGGCGTTTCGAACAGATCGCAGTGCACATGGAAATCAAGCGCGCAGAGCGCCGCATGCGCCGCTTTGCCGTCTGGCTGCGAGGTCACGAGATTGGTGCCGAAAGAGACCAAGGCTCTCACCTTGTAGGGGTGTGCTTCAGTGATGGCGCGGTAAACGTCCCGAGCGGTTACCCATCCCTGCGACGGAGGCCCGATTGGCCGTTCACTCAGACCCAGCGCTTTCGCGCGTTGCTGCGGGCTGAGCAACGCATACGTGCTCACGGCGTTCGCCGGCTGCTTCGCGAATTCGCGATTCGATCCCCGCGTATCGAACGCCCCCGTCAGCGCATACAGTGTCGCGATGGAACGCTCGGTTTGCGTCGCATTCGTATGTTGCGCGACGCCCGACCATGCGTGATACGCGATTCGCTGACGCGGTCCCAGCAGTTTCGCAACCGACACAACCTGGTCCGCATTCACGCCCGTCATCGCTTCCACCTTCTCCGGCGTATAAGGCGCTAATGCCTGCGCAAAGAGATCGAAGGCAGGCACGCACTGGACTTCCATAACGCGGCCCGCCGGATCGCGGACGCTGATGTCGTACGCACCGCTCATCGAAAAGTCGGCCGGCGACGTACTGTCCTCTTCTCCGAGCAGCTCCATCCTCTCTCGCGAGCCGTTCCAGATCGCATACCGGTTCCGGAGCGAGCCAGGATCAATATCTCTCTCACGAAGGAAGCGGCCGTTATCGCGCCGCACGAGTAGCGGCCCATTCGTCCACTGTCTGACAAACGGCTCGTCGATGTTGCCGGTTGCAATCATTTGATGCGCTATGCCCATCGCGAGCGCACCGTCGGTGCCGGGTCGAACCCGCAACCATACGTCGGCTTCGCGGGCCAACGCGGTGGGCCGCGGATCGACCACGATCAGCCGTGCTCCGTTGCGCCGGCCTTTTGCAATCGCGTCCGCCTGCGCCAGCCAGGTATTCGCCGGATTGGTGCCCCACAACAGGATGACTTCGGCATTCTGGTAGTCGGCGGTAGGCAAGCCGCATCCGAATGTGAATACGTGCGCGAAGTCCTTGTGCCAGTTGCAGATCTCCGTGGCGTAACAGATATTCGGACTTCCAAACGACCAGACGAACCGTTCCACCCAATCGATGCTGTCGCTCATCGGCGTGCCGCTTGGCGTGGTGACGCCGAACACAACTGATTCCGCGCCGTTCTCGCTTCTGAAATGGGCAAGATTGCGCGCCACCTCGTCGAGCGCCTCGTCCCAGCTGATCCGCTGCCATCCCGGATCGGCCGCTCCCTTCGGGGCGGTCCGCCGCATCGGGTACAGCAGCCGGTTCGGACTATGAACGAGCTCGGGCGCCGCCTTGCCTTTCATGCACATCGCGCTCCCCGTGGGGTGATGCTCGTCCGGGCGCACCTTGAGCAGCATGTCGCCGCGAACGGTATTCACCGTGCCGCATCTGGAGCGACACAACGTGCAGTAGCCCTTCTTTTCCTGACTCTCCATCGCCGGCTTGTCTCCTTTCACAACGCGATGCTAGGTAGCCGAAATGCCCCTGCCAAATTCATATTTCAGATGCCGTAATATATGATTTATCAATACCTCGAGGAATCAAGAACAGTCCTTTTATCGCTTTTCGCGGTGCTATGATTCGCGCCGCTCCGTCACTCCCTTCTGGGTCGATACCGTGGGAACACACATCACACTTCGTCAGATCGAATACTTCATTTCGGTTGCCGATACCGGTCAGATCTCACGGTCGGCGAACCTGTGCTCGGTTTCGCAATCCTCGATGACGATCGCGTTGAAAAATCTCGAGGACGCGGTCGGCGTTCCGCTACTCTCGCGTCATGCAAAGGGAGTCCGGCTGACGGCGGCGGGCGAGCGCTTTTTGCGGCACGTGCAGTACGCAACGCTTTCTCTGGACAGAGCGGTGGTCGCCGCGCAGGAGGAACCCGAACAGATATCGGGCAGTGTGCGCATAGGTGTTACCGAAACGATATCGGCGTATCTGATGCCCGCGTTACTCTCCGCAATGGCGCAGCGATTCGGCAATCTGGAGATTGAGATCGTTGAAAAAGACCGTGCGTCGATCGAACAGGGACTTGTCGACGAACATCTGGATATCGCGCTGCTGCTGGTTTCCAACACCGCGCAAGTCGACGAACTGAAGTATGAAACGATCCTGCGCTCGCCACGCCGCTTGTGGACGCATCCCGATCATCCGCTGCAGGAGGCGCAGCGCGTCACGCTCGACGACGTCGCGCAAGAGGACTATTTGCTGCTGGATATGGATGAACATGTGCAGACAGTCAGCAAATATTGGGGAAAATACGGCGTCAAACCGCGAGTGCGCCTGCAAAGCAAGTCGATCGAAGCGGTGAGAAGTCTGGTCGCGCTAGGCCAGGGCGTGACGATTCTTTCGGACCTCGTCTACAGGCCGTGGTCGCTGGAAGGGAATCGGATCAGTCGCCGGGATCTGAGCATTTCAGTCCCGACCATGGACGTGGGCGCGGTTTGGCGGCGCACGGGCGCTTTGTCCACGCAGTCGAAAGCGTTGCTCGATCTTTTCCGCTCGTCGAAGAAAGCGGTTCAATAAGCAAGGCCGACGCGCTTCGTCACCGCGGCGCGTGCCGGGATGACGCAGGTTGCGTGCAGCCCGCACCGTTTTGGATAACTCGCGGCACCATTACGGAACACTCTGCCCGCCGCTAAAGCCGCTGGCCCCACGCCCTGCTCCCGCCAACATCTGTCCGTCTGCGACCGTTCCAGCAAAGACAGCGCCGCCGCCCTGCGAATCCGGCCAACTACGGCACGCCTGCGGACACCCTCCGATTACCGGCGCGGAAGTCGCTCAGTCCCGTTCAGGCATGCCTTCCTGCATGTCCGCGACAGGACACCATCATGCGACTGAAAAAGATCCCCACCACCGTCATCACCGGATTTCTCGGCGCCGGCAAAACGACGCTCGTCAATCACATTCTCGACAGCACACGGCCGATGCAGATCGGCATCGTCGTCAATGAATTCGGCGAAGTCGGCATAGATGGTCAACTGATCGTGGCCGACGAGGAAGCGGTCATCGAGATCAACAACGGCTGCGTGTGCTGCACGGTGAGGTCGGATCTCGTGGCGAGCGTCACGCAGTTGCTCGACCGTTTCGGCGAGCACCTTGAACGGCTCATCGTCGAAACGTCCGGCCTCGCCGATCCCGCGCCGGTCCTGCAAACCTTCCTTGCCGATCCCGATCTGCGCGAGCGCGTCGAACTGGAGTCCGTCGTCGCGGTGATCGACGCGCTGCATGCGGATGCGCAACTGGAGGGCAGCGACATCGCGCGCGAACAGATCGTGTTCGCGGACCGCATCATCGTCAACAAGACCGACGTCGCGGGGCCGGCGCAACTCACCGCGCTTGCCGCAAAGCTTCGCGCGCTCAACCCGACTGCATCGATCGATTTCGCAAACCGATCCTCCATACCTGTCACGGAGCTGCTCGGCGTGCGCAGCTTTTCGCTCGACAACCTGCTCACCCTCGAACCGGACCTGCTCGATGAAGCCGCGCACGATCACGAGCACGACACCTCGATCGCGTCATGCGCGTTCGTCGTGCCCGGTTCGCTGGATGCGGCGCGCTTCAACCAGTGGATCAACCGGCTCGTGCAGTCGCACGGGCAATCGCTTCTGCGCATGAAGGGCGTGCTGAACTTGCACGCCGAAGCGCGCCGTCTGCACTTTCATAGCGTGCACATGCTGCTCGACGCGCGCTTCGGCAACGCGTGGTCGCCGGCCGAAGCACGCGACAGCAAGCTCGTGATGATCGGCCGCAATCTCGACGTCACCCAGATGCGTGACGGCCTGTTCGCTTGCATGCATTGATGGGTCCACCCTTCCCCATTCCGATTCCCTCAACCCTTGGCGTCAAGCCGCGTTTCTTCAAGGAGCAAGCAATGAAAAAGCCCGAGGCATACACCGTCAGCATCGGTCTTCTCGCGGTGGCCGATACCTGGCTTACCGGCACCGTTTTCCCGGTGCCGGTGTGGGTCACCTTTATCGCTTGGGCATCGTTCTTCGTGCTGGGCGGCGGGCGTGCCGGCCTCATCAAAAGCGTCGCGTCGAATCTGACAGGCCTCGTGATCAGTTCGCTGACGCTGCTGTGCATCGCGACGATAAGCAACTCCGCGCTCGGCGCCGCCGTGCTGGTCGGTATCGGCAGCGCGGCGATGGTGCAGGCCTCGAAAGTGAAACTGCTCGACGTGCTGCCGGCAATCGTGTGGGGCTTCGCTTCGACGGTCGGCACCACGGTGGCGACCGGCCATCCCATCACGACCGCCGGTCCCGGCAATCCCGCGCTCATCGCGGCGGCGGCACTGGTGACGGGCGCGCTGTTCGGCTTCGCCTCCGAAGTGCTTGGGGAAGCACTCGCCTTCAAGCGTGAGCCGAAGCTCAGCTAATTTTTCTCATTCTTCTGGAGTACAACGTGAAACTACAGCATTACCTTGGCGGCCTGGAGAATCTCGGTCCGGTCAACGTCGAGACCCGCGTCTTCGTCGATCCATGGGAGAAGCGCATTTTCGGCATTCACACCGCGATGATGGCCGAAAGCGCCCATCTTGCCGATGCGCTGCCGAAGTATCCGGTCAAGACTCTGCCGACCACATTCAAAAACGAGTGGACGTGGGCGTCGCTGCGAACCGGCGCGGAGGACATGCAGCCGTTCGAATACTTCAAGTTCCGCTATTACGAAAAATGGCTGGGCGGCATTTCGCAATTCTTCGTCGACAAGGGCTACATCACCGCCGAGGAACTGGCCGAGAAGACGTCGTTCTACCGCAGCCATCCCGATGCGGCGCTTCCAGAGCGGCCCAACAGCGCGCTCAGCGGGCAGATCGCGGCCTATCTGGAGAAAGGCGATTCGGGCTATCACCCGCTCGAGAAGCCGGCGCGCTTCGCGGCCGGCGACACCGTATGCGTGGGCGACCCCAAAGCCGTCGACCACACGCGTCTGCCCGGTTATCTGCGCAACAAGGCCGGGA
>DASPZL010000504.1:0-3205 GCA_035636295.1 Paraburkholderia sp. | reverse complement strand
CACGGTCGGATGGAGCGCGTTCGCCCGCCAACCGACGCGGAACTTCCGCATTGCCCCCACAATTGGTACCATTCGTCTCATGTTCGGGTTCATCGAGGATCCGGTAGAGAGCCTCGTTGCCCGACGCGCGCAATTACGCTAAATCCCAAGCAGTATTGCGCCTGGAGGACTGCGATGGACGACCACGGTCAGCTCGAATACGCCACAGCAAGGGGCAACGATTACCCGGGTCACGAGCAGACGTATCGCTCGTTCGTGACGCTGACGAAGACCGCCGTCGCGGTGATCGCCGTCATTGTGATCCTGATGGCGATTTTCCCCACCTGAACGCAATGGTCGAGTTGTCGGCTGCGAGCCAGCCGGTACCGGGGCGTGAGGTCGTCTGCGTGGGCGCGGGCGGATGGTAAGATCGCGGTTGCCGCCGAGAGCATGCGGGCGAGCCGCAGGCTGCGGAGACGCCAGAGACGCCGATCTGGATCGCTGCCTCCAACCCGACGATGCCTGTCAGAGACCACATTCGCGGTGCAAAGCCCCGCCGGCAGCGGCCGGCATCAGGCCGTGCCGTTGCACGATCAACGTACCGTTGCACGGTAAACATGTATTTGATACGCATATATGGTGGCTGCGCGGTGCCGGCGCCGCAAAAACGGGCCATGATCGGGGAGATCGATGCCGGTATTGTCACGGTTAAGCGCGACTGCGCTAATCTTTGGGATTTTGCTTGCCAGCGCCGGCGTCGCGTTCGCCGGCCTCGGCCAGCCGACGCCCTGGCAGATCGACCTTCAGGAATCGGCGTCCCCCGTCATGGACCAGATCTCCACCTTCAATACATTTCTGTTTTGGATCACTACCGCGATTGCGCTCTTCGTTCTGATCCTGCTCGCGATTATCATTGTGCGCTTCAGTGCGCGCGCCAATCCGACGCCGTGGCGTACCACCCACAATACGCCGATCGAGATTCTCTGGACCATCGTTCCGGTCATCATCCTGGCGGCGATCGCCGTCCCCTCTTTCCGACTGTTGTTCGTGCAGCTCGATGTGCCGAAACCTGACCTTACGGTGAAGGCGACCGGCAAACAGTGGTTTTGGAGCTACAGCTATCCTGACAACGGCAACTTCGAATTCGATTCGCTGATGGTGCAGGACAAAGACCTCAAGCCCGGTCAGCCGCGGTTGCTTACCGCCGACAATGAAATGGTCGTGCCGGTGAACAAGGTCGTGCACGTGTTGGTGACCGGCGCTGACGTAATCCACTCATTCGCGGTGCCGTCATTCGGCATTCGCATGGATGCAATTCCGGGCCGCATCAACGAAACCTGGTTCAAGGCGACCACCGAAGGTGTGTTCTACGGTCAGTGTTCCGAACTGTGCGGCAAGAATCATTCCTTCATGCCGATCGCAGTGCGGGTCGTCAACGACAGCGATTTCGCGACCTGGGTGGGCGAAGCCAAGAAGAAGTACTCCGCCGAGGACAGCGTGCCCGCGAACGCCTTGGCAGCGGCGGGCGGGCCGTCGTCGCGGTAACGGGCGCAGCGGGATGTGAGCTCGAGCAGTTGCTAACGAGGAGCCGGCAATGGACACGATGGTGCACGCAGCGCATGGCGATGAGGAAGCCCACGAGATTCCGCACGGCTGGCGGCGCTTTCTCTATTCGACCAACCACAAGGACATCGGCACGATGTATCTTGTTTTCGCGATGGTTGCCGGCCTCATCGGTGCAGCGTTTTCGATCGCGATCCGCGCCGAGCTGATGTATCCCGGTGTCCAGTTCTTCCACGAGACGCATTACTACGACGTGGCTGTCACCCTGCACGGGTTGATCATGATCTTCTTCATGATCATGCCGGCGATGATCGGCGGCTTTGGCAATTGGATGATCCCGCTGATGATCGGCGCGCCGGACATGGCGTTCCCACGCATGAACAATATTTCATTCTGGCTGTTGCCGGCGTCCTTCGCACTGTTGCTGACCTCGATGTTCGTCGAGGGCGAGCCGGGAACATTGGGAGCCGGTACCGGCTGGACGCTCTACGCGCCGCTGTCGACCTACGGGCATCCCGGCCCGGCGATGGATTTCGTCATCTTGTCGATTCATCTCGCCGGTGCTTCGTCGATCCTCGGCGCCATCAACTTCATCACCACGATCTTCAATATGCGCGCGCCCGGCATGACCTTGCACAAAATGCCGCTGTTCGTGTGGTCGGAACTCGTCACCGTGTTCCTCTTGCTCCTCTCACTGCCTGTACTGGCCGGCGCCATCACCATGCTGTTGACCGACCGCAACTTCGGCACGACATTCTTTTCGCCCGACGGCGGCGGCGACCCGATTCTGTTCCAGCACCTGTTCTGGTTCTTCGGCCATCCGGAAGTCTACATCCTTATAGTGCCGGGCTTCGGCATGGTCAGTCAGATCGTGGCAACTTTCTCGCGCAAGCCGGTATTCGGCTATCTCGGCATGGCCTATGCGATGGTCGCCATCGGCGGCATCGGCTTCGTCGTCTGGGCGCACCACATGTACAACGTCGGCATGTCGGCGAGCGTGCAGGCCTATTTCATCACCGCGACGATGGTGATCGCGGTGCCCACAGGCGTGAAGGTCTTCTCCTGGATCGCCACCATGTGGGGCGGCTCGGTCGAGTTCAAGACGCCGATGCTGTGGGCGATCGGATTCATTTTCCTGTTCACCATCGGCGGCGTCACCGGCGTTGTACTGGCCAATGCCGGCGTCGACCGCGAGCTGCACGGCACCTATTACGTCGTTGCGCATTTCCACTACGTGCTGTCGATCGCCGCGGCGTTCGCCATTTTCGGCGGCTGGTACTATTGGTTCCCGAAGATGACCGGTTACATGTACAGCGAACCGATCGGGAAATTGCACTTTTGGCTGACCTTCATTGGCGTCAACGTCGCGTTCTTCCCGCAGCACTTCCTCGGCATGGCCGGCATGCCGCGCCGCTACGTCGATTATCCCGACGCGTTCGCCGACTGGAATTTCGTCTCGTCGATCGGGGCGTACATATCGGGCATCGGCATACTCGTGTTCTTCTATGGCTTGGTGCTGGCCTTCGTCCGCAAGGAGCGGGCCGCGGCCAATCCCTGGGGAGCGGGCGCCACCTCGCTGGAATGGACGCTGCCGTCGCCGCCGCCGTTCCATCAATATGAAACGCTGCCGCTGATCCGATGAGCGTCACCGTCGCGCGCGCCG
>DASPZL010000503.1:0-7863 GCA_035636295.1 Paraburkholderia sp. | reverse complement strand
CAGGAATGCCTTGGCGAAGGCGAAGACTATACGGACGTGCGCAAGAACGGCGCGCGGCGGCTGCGCTTCATGCAACTGGAGGACATGCATCGCGGCAAGATCGACGTCGAGCTCGCCAAGGAAATGATCGCCGATCATCACGACGTTTATCTCGACCGCAACGACAACCCGTGCTCACGCACCATCTGCGGGCATCTGGAACTGGACGACGCGCGCTTCGGCGGCACCGACCACGGGCCGTTCAATCCGTGGGGCGCCAACGACGGCAAGGTCGTCGACAGCGAAATGGCTCATGACATGGCGTTCGCGGCGCGTTGGGGGCATCCATGCGGGCGACCGTTCGACGCTCAGGCGTTCATGAAACGGCATCCGCAGTGGAACTGGCTGAACGGCTATATGCGCGACCGGCCGTCGTGGCCGTGGACGCGGTTCGAGGTGTTGCGCTAAGGATTTTGAGAACCCGCAACAGCGTTTTGTTGACGTTCGTGGCGCGTTGCAGAATTTGGCCATCTACCATGGTAAATGCGCGCGGCCGCGAATCGCGGCGCCGCGTGCAGTTGGCGCCCTCCTTTCGACGCGGGGACGGCACAGCACTTGCTGACTCGTTAGCGCCGCATGAGCTTAGGAGGTCGGGCGATGAAAACCTCGACGCTGTTGATCATGGTGACGCTGTCAGCCTCGTGTTTCGCCGCGCCAACGCATACCGCGCCGGACAGCACCAACGCCGGTAGCCTTGCCGAACGCGCCAATGCGGCACCTGTCGCGCCGCCTGCGCCGGATGTCGCCGCCACGGACGACAACCGCCCGAACCGATGGGAACACATCGCATTGCCCAAGTCACGGCATCTCGAGCGCAGCTTCATCGGCAGGAACGAGCATCTGCAGACCTGACACGGCAAGCTCAGTTGGCCGTGCTCTGTTGGCCGTGCTCTGTTGGCGTGCTCAGTTGGCGTGCTCATTCGGCGGTGTCGATCAGCCGCGAACCGGCGCGCACCGTTGTGCGCCGGTTCGCGCGACAATCGAGCCTGATGACGCGATGAAGGTGGAGCGTCGAATCGAGGCGGCGTCCAGAGAATTGGCTGCCGGCCTTGCTCATCGCTTAACGGCACCATTTCCGTCCAGCAGCACAGTAAGACCAACCAGGAGCGCTTGCATGACCGCATCGGCTATTCCCGGCGAATCGATCGACCTTCAGATCGCCGATCTTCTGAGCGAAATCCAGTTTCCGACCAATAAGGACGCGCTGGTCGACGCCGCGCGCGAAGCCGGCGCGAGCAATGAGGTGCTGTCGATGCTCGACGGCATGCCGGAACAGGATTACGCCGACATTGCGTCGGTCACGCGTCTCCTCGGCAGCAATTACGGGCCGGGGCTCGCCGGATAAGCGTCGCTCGGCGTGACCGGCACGGCTGCGAGCGCGCTGACAGGCAGCGCCGGCTGACGCTCACCGGCGCACCGCCACGCCTCCCTCCCATCAAACCGGCGACGGCGCCGCCACGCTTCGCCCGCGCGAAGCTTTGTGCGACGGCCGTGGCCGCGCCTCTTCTCCCCGCAAAGCGGACGCCGGCAGACCGTCGGCGTAATCCGGCATGCCCGCAACGGCACGCCGCGGCGCCAAGGTCCGCGAAGCGTGTGTGGGCTGTCCGTCCTGCTGGAAATGCTCGACGAGATGATCGATGAAGGTGCGCACCTTCGCCGGCAAGTGAAAGCGGCTCGGATACGCAATCGCGATTTCGACCGGCGGCAAACGGTACTCGCCCAGCAGCGGCACGAGCCGCCCCGACGCCAGATCCCGGCCGATCAGATAGCTCGGCAGAATCGCCACCCCCATGCCCAGCAGCGCGAACTGCCGCAGCATCTCCGTATTGTTCGCGGCGATCGCGTTGGTGGGCCGCACGCGGACTTCGCCGTCCGGCCCGGTGAACACCCGCTCGTCGCCGCCCTGCTCCGCCGGCCGGCTCAGACACGGATGCTCCAGCAGATGCTCGGGGCGTGTGGGCGTGCCGTGCCGCGCCAGATAGGCGGGCGTTGCGCAGACCGTCATGTGGCCCGTGGTCAGCCGCCGCGTGACGATGCTCGCGCTGCGCATGGGCCGCGCGACCAGAATGCCGACGTCGAAACCCTCTTCGACAAGATCGACGTGGCGATCCGCGAGCGTGACGTCCGGCATCACGTCCGGATAGCGCGCGGCGTACGACTGCACCACCGGCGCGAGACTATGCAGCCCGAACACCACCGGCGCGACGATGCGCAAGGTGCCGACCGGTTCGTGATTGCGCGCCACCACCATCTGCTCGACGCCGTCGAGGTCGTCGAGAATGGAGCGCACGCGCTCCAGATAAGCCGCGCCGGACTCGGTCAGCGCCAGACGGCGCGTGGTGCGATTGAGCAGGCGCGTGCCGAGGCGCGCTTCCAGATCGGCAACATGACGCGTGACGACGGCGGTGGAAAGATCCAGCATGCCCGCCGCGCGGACGAAACTGCCCAGATCGGCGACCTTGACGAACACGCGCATCGATTGCAATTGATTCATGGGACGACTCCTGCCTCGGTAACGCCGGGCCGGCGCAACGCTGCCGCCTGTATCGCCCCGCGCGGCAAGGCGCGCGCGGGTTTGCCCAACGAACCAATTGTATCGGCCGGACCATGTCCCAACCCTGACCCGCACATGACAATCCGGTCAGATTTCCGAGGCGCTCGCGTCACTGTTGCGAGGCTTATTGAGGATTTTTAACTAGGTATAAACCCTTAGATGCTGGTAACATAGCGCCCGAAAGGAAATTAATCGCTATGCCACATCGTTTTCAGCTTTTCGAAAAAATCGCGTTTTCGCTGGTCTGCTGGTCCGCCGTGGCCTGTTCAGCCTTTATCGCTTATGAGCGCTGCCCGGACATTCAGGTTGTGCTGCACGCCGGCAAGGAAGTGCTGCGCTACAGCGGCCAGTATTCGTTTGTCTGCGCCACGCCGGTCGCGGATGCTTGCGCGCAGTTGCCGACCAACTGATCCGTCGCATTCGCAACAGATCGGACTGCGCGGATCACGCGTCGCGCCCGAACACCACCCGCGCGAAAAATCCCGCCAGCACCGTTTCGGCCATCTCCGCCGGCACGTTCTGCGGGTCGACCGTGTAGAAGAACTGCACGCCGTCGCATAAACCCATCAAGCCCATCGCCAGCGCCTCCGCAGGCAGCAATAGCGGCGTGCCGACACGCGCCGAAAATTCGCGGATGTACGCGCTCAGCTGTTCGAGCTTCTCGTGCATGAACGCGTTAAAGCGTATCCGGAAGCGGCCGTCGCGCACGGCCAGCAGCTTCGCCTCCACCCACAGCAGGAAGCACTTGTTCTCGCGATGCAGGCTGCTGTAGTAGTGCAGCACGCGCGCTTCCATTTCGTCGCGCGAGGCCGCGTTTTCGAAGATCGCGTGCAATCCCGCCTGCATCGCCTCGTGATCCCGCCGCAGTAGTTCGAGAAACAATTCGCTCTTGCTGCGGAAGTTCGAATAGAACGCACCGCGCGTATAGCCCGCCGCAGCCGCAATGTCCTCGACACTTGCCGCGACAAAGCCTTTCTTCATGAAAATCGCCTGCGCAGCGTCGAGCAGACGCTGGCGCGTCTGGTCTTTGCTTTGCTCCCGTGTGAGTCGTTGCCGTTTCATGGGCGCAAGTCTAGCACCGAAAAGAATTTGAATTCATGTCTACATTCAAATACAGGTGTGTATTAGAATGCGATTCACCATCCTAAGTCGGATGCGTATGCCATTTGCATAATTCGGCCCGCGCGTCCACGCTGGCGGGCCGCTGCGGCTTGCCGTGTTCGTTCGCCGTCTCCAGTTGGGGTAATTGTGAAGCGTCCCGGTCCTCCCGCATCGTCAGCGATGCGCCAGCAGTCACATCAGTTTGTCCGTTCCGCGCGCCTGCGCCGCGCAGGCTTCGCTCTTGCGCTCGCCGCCTTGGCCACGCTGGCCGCTTGCTCGAAGAAAGAAGCGGGCGCGCCCGCGCCGCGCCCGGTGGTCGCCGTCGCCGTGCATGCCGACGGCAATGCGGCGCCGGCGGCGTCGTTGCCCGGCGAAGTGCAGGCGCGCTATTCGACGCCGCTGTCGTTTCGCGTCGGCGGCAAGATCATCGAGCGGCGCGTGCGCCTGGGCGACGTGGTGAAGAACGGTCAGATCGTCGCCCGGCTCGATCCGGCGGACGCGCAAAAGAACGCGGCCAGCGCACAGGCTCAACTCGCCGCCGCGCAGCACAGCCTCGTGTATGCCAGGCAGCAGCTCGATCGCGACCAGGCGCAGGCGAAAGAAAACCTGATCGCGCCCGCACAGCTCGAACAGACCACCAATGCCTACGCGTCCGCCGCCGCGCAGCGCGACCAGGCCGCGCAGCAGGCGGCGTTGTCGAAAGATCAGCTGCAGTACACCACGCTCGTCGCCGATCACGCTGGCGTGATCACTGCCGAACAGGCCGACACCGGCCAGAACGTATCCGCGGGCCAGGCTGTCTACAACCTGGCGTGGAGCGGCGACGTCGACGTGGTCTGCGACGTGCCGGAAAGCGCGCTGGCCTCGCTCGCGGTCGGACAAACGGCCAAGGTCACACTGGCCGCGTTGCCGGGGCGCAGCTTCACCGCGCGCGTGCGCGAACTGTCGCCGGCAGCCGACCCGCAAAGCCGCACCTACCGCGCCAGGCTCACGCTCGAGAACCCCGGTCCGGACGTGCGCCTCGGCATGACCGCCGACATCGCGATCTCCAGTTCGCCTGCGAACAGCCCGGCGAATCAGAGCAGTTCCTTCACCGTGCCGGCTACCGCGCTGTTCCACAACGGCGCCGAGCCCGCCGTGTGGGTCGTGCGCGCCGCGGATAACGCGTCGGGCGGCGGCGATACGCTGGAACTGCGCCGCGTCACCGTCACGCGCTACAACGAGCGCACGATCGTGATCGGCGGGGGGCTCAAGGACGGCGAACGCGTCGTGCTGCAAGGCGTGCATACGGTGACCGCCGGCGAGAAAGTCCGCGCGATCGCGCCGCTGCATCCCGAGGACTTCGCTTCATGAGCACCGCGCTTGAAGAGGGACGCTTCAATCTGTCCGCATGGGCGCTGCGCCATCAGGCGCTGGTCGTCTTCCTGATCGCGCTCTCCACCGCGTTCGGCATCCTCGCCTACACGCGGCTCGCGCAATCCGAAGACCCGCCCTTCACGTTCCGCGTAATGGTGATCCGCACGTTCTGGCCCGGCGCCACCGCGCGCCAGGTGCAGGAACAGGTGACCGACCGCATCGGCCGCAAATTGCAGGAGACGCCCGCGATCGATTTCGTGCGCAGCTACTCGCGCCCCGGCGAATCGCTGATGTTCTTTTCGATGAAAGACTCGGCGCCGGTCAAGGACGTGCCCGAAACCTGGTATCAGGTGCGCAAGAAAGTCGGCGACATTGCGGCGACCTTGCCGCAAGGCATTCAAGGGCCGTTCTTCAACGACGAATTCGGCGACGTCTACACCAACATCTACACGCTCGAGGGCGACGGCTTTTCCGCCGCGCAACTGCACGATTACGCGGACCAGTTGCGCACGGTGCTGCTGCGCGTGCCGGGCGTCGGCAAGGTCGATTACTTCGGCGATCCGGATCAGCATATCTACATCGAAATCGCCAACACGCAACTCACGCGCCTCGGCATTTCGCCGCAGCAGCTCGGCCAGGCGATCAACTCGCAGAACAGCGTCTCGCAAGCCGGCACGCTGACCACCACCGACGACCGCGTGTTCGTGCGCCCCACCGGCCAGTTCAAGGACGTCGCCGCGCTCGCCGACACGCTGATCCGCATCAACAACCGCTCGTTCCGTCTCGGCGACATCGCCACGATCAAGCGCGGCTACGATGATCCCGTCACCACGCAAATGCGCTCCGGCGGCAAGGCGGTGCTCGGCATCGGCGTGACGATGCAGCCGGGCGGCGACGTGATCCGCTTGGGCAAGGCGCTCGATCAGGATATGGTGAAACTGCGCGCGTCTCTGCCCGCCGGCTTGCAACTGGCGGAAGTGTCGAGCATGCCGCACGCGGTCGCACGCTCCGTCGACGACTTTCTCGAAGCCGTGGCCGAAGCGATCGCGATCGTGCTGGTGGTGAGCCTCATTTCTTTGGGCGTGCGCACCGGCATGGTGGTCGTGATCTCGATACCGGTGGTGCTCGCCGTCACCGCACTGTGCATGTATCTGTTCGACATCGGGCTGCACAAGGTGTCGCTCGGCACGCTGGTGCTGGCCTTGGGCCTCCTCGTCGACGATGCGATCATCGCGGTCGAAATGATGGCGGTGAAACTGGAGCAAGGCTGGAACCGCACGCGCGCGGCGGCTTTTGCGTACACCAGTACCGCGTTTCCGATGCTCACCGGCACGCTCGTGACCGTGTCGGGCTTCCTGCCGATCGCATTGGCCAAGTCGAGCACCGGCGAATACACGCGCTCGATTTTCGAAGTGTCGGCGATCGCGCTGATCGCGTCGTGGCTCGCGGCGGTCGTGCTGATTCCGCTGCTCGGCTATCACCTGCTGCCCGAGCGCAAACGCCACGAACACGAAGCGGACGATCACGAGCATGACATCTACGACACGCGCTTTTATACGCGTCTGCGTGGCTGGATCACCTGGTGCATCGAGCGTCGCTTCGTCGTGCTGGCGATCACGGTCGTGCTGTTCATCCTCGCGATGGCGGGCTTCACGCTGGTGCCTCAGCAGTTCTTCCCGAGTTCGGACCGTCCCGAGTTGCTGGTGGACGTGCGCCTGCCCGAAGGCGCGTCGTTCGAAGCGACGCTGCGCCAGGCGCAGCGGCTTGAAAAAGCCCTCGTGGGCCGGCCGGAAATCGATCATACGGTGGACTTCGTCGGCAGCGGCGCGCCGCGTTTCTATCTGCCGCTCGACCAGCAATTGCAGCAGCCGAACTTCGCGCAGTTTGTGATCACCGCGAAGTCGGTGAAGGATCGCGAGAAACTCGCGCAGTGGCTCGAACCCGAATTGCGCAACAAATTCCCCGCGATCCGCACGCGCCTTTCGCGCCTCGACAATGGGCCGCCGGTCGGCTATCCGGTGCAATTCCGCGTGAGCGGCGACGATATCGCCACCGTGCGCTCGATCGCCGAACGCGTCGCCGCGACGATGCGCGCCAATCCCGGCACCCGCGGCGTCCAGTTCGATTGGGACGAACCCGCCGAGCGCTCGGTGCGCTTCGAAGTCGATCAGAAGAAGGCGCGCGAACTCGGCGTGAGTTCGGAGGACATCTCCAGTTTCCTCGCGATGACGCTCTCCGGTTACACGGTCACGCAGTACCGCGAACGCGACAAGCTGATCAGCGTCGATCTGCGCGCGCCGAAAGCCGAACGCGTCGACCCCGCGCAACTGGTCACGCTGGCCGTGCCGACGCCGAACGGCCCGGTGCCGCTCGGCACGCTCGGCCATCTGCGCAACGACCTGGAATATGGCGTGATCTGGGAGCGCGACCGTCAACCGACGATCACCGTGCAGTCCGACGTCGCGCCGGGCGCGCAAGGCATCGACGTCACCCACGCCGTCGACAAGGCGTTGAGCCAGATTCGCGCGACGCTGCCGGTCGGCTACCGGATCGAAGTGGGCGGCTCGGTCGAGGAAAGCGGCAAGGGCCAGACCTCGATCAATGCGCAGATGCCGATCATGATCATCGCCGTGCTGACGCTGCTGATGGTCCAGTTGCAGAGTTTCGCGCGCGTGCTGATGGTGGTGCTGACCGCGCCGCTCGGGCTCATCGGAGTCGTGCTTGCCTTGTTGCTGTTCCACAAGCCGTTCGGATTCGTGGCGATGCTTGGGACCATTGCAATGTTCGGCATCATCATGCGCAACTCCGTCATT
>DASPZL010000502.1:0-14084 GCA_035636295.1 Paraburkholderia sp. | reverse complement strand
AATCCTCAGCCGCGATGCTGGCCGACGCCGACGCCGCTTCATACGCCTTCACCACGGCGCGCGCCAACGGGTGGTCGCTGTGCCGTTGCACCGCTGCGGCAAGCGCCAGCGCCTCGTCACGGCCGATGCCGCCGATCGGTTCGAACGCCGTCACCGACGGTTGGCCGACCGTCAACGTGCCGGTCTTGTCGAACGCGACGATATTCACGCGATGCGCGGTTTCCAGCGCCTCGGCGTCCTTGATCAGCACGCCGTGCTTCGCCGCCACGCCGGTTCCGGCCATGATGGCGGCCGGCGTTGCCAGTCCGAGCGCGCACGGGCAGGCGATCACCAGCACGGCGACCGCGTTCAGGATCGCGGTTTCGCCACCCGCGCCGGCGATCAGCCAGCCCGCCAGCGTGAGCGCGGCGATTGCCAGGATCGCCGGCACGAAGATTTCGCTGACCCGGTCGACCAGCCGCTGGATCGGCGCCTTTTCGGCCTGCGCGCTTTCCACGAGGCGGATGATCCGCGCGAGCGTCGTTTCAGCGCCGGTCGCGGTGGTCGTCACTGCAATCGTGCCTTCGCCGTTGATCGAGCCGGCGGTGACCGGATCGGCCGCCTGCTTCGGCACCGGCAGGCTTTCGCCGGTGATCAGCGATTCGTCGATATGCGTGCGGCCTTCGAGCACCGCGCCGTCGACCGGCACCCGCTCGCCGGGCCGCACGATCACCACCGTGCCGACGCGCACTTGCGCGAGCGGCACTTCACGTTCGTCCGCGCCGACGCGGATGCGCGCGCGATCCGGGCGCAGCGCGTTGAGCGCGCGGATGGCGTCCGTGGTCTGGCGCTTGGCGCGCGCTTCGAGCCACTTGCCGAAACGCACCAGCGTAATCACGACCGCCGACGCCTCGAAATACAGATGCATCATGTCGCCCGGATGGGTCGCCAGTTCGTAGACGCTGATGCCATAAGCCGCCGACGTGCCGAGCGCCACCAGCAAGTCCATGTTCCCGGCGGCGGCGCGCACGGCGCGGTAGGCCGCGCGATAGAAGCGCGCGCCGAACACGAATTGCACGATCGAGGCGAGGCCGAATTGCAGCCACGGCGAAAGCATCGCGTGGATGCCGAACCATTCGCCGATCATCGGTATGGCGAGCGGCAGCGTCAGGGCGCCGGAGGCGAGCACGGCGGCGAGTTCGCGGCGGACCTGGTCGCGTTTGCGGTCGGCGGGGGCGGCGTGGCCGGCGTTGTCGTCGGCCGGCGTTGCGTCCGGCGGCGCGATCAAGGACGCTTCGTAGCCGGCTTTCTTGACGGCGGCGATCAGCGCGTCCGGGTCGGAGGCCGCGTTGCTCAGATTGACGGTTGCCGTTTCGGTCGCCAGGTTCACTGATGCGCTCGCGACGCCCGGCACCTTCGCCAGCGCCTTTTCGACACGCATCGCGCACGAGGCGCAGGTCATTCCGCCGATCGCCAATTCCGTGGCTTGCGGCGTTTGAGCTGACGGTGCGTCGTCCGCGCGTGCTGACGGCGTGGCTTCGTAGCCCGCCTTGCGCACTGCATTGGCGAGTGTTTCGAGGTCGACGGTGGCGTCGCTGTCGATGCGGGCTTTTTCAGTGGCGAGATTTACCGACGCGCGTGTGACGCCCGGCACTTTCGCCAGCGCCTTTTCGACGCGCATCGCGCACGAGGCGCAAGTCATCCCGCCGATGTCGAGTTCGGCGGTGCGGGCCGGGGTGGCGGCAGCGTCGGCGGGGCGCTGGGGATTGGCTAGTTCGGTCATGGTGGAAGGCTCGTAGCGGCATTAGGCCGCGTCGTGAAGCCAGTATTGACCTTCCCATCATGGGAAGGTCAAGGACGGATTGTGGGGTGTGCCGAGGCGCCGCCGTGCATCGCCGGAAACGCTGGCTCAGAAGGCCCGCTCAGAAGGCCCGCTCCGAACGCGGATTCCGCACGCACGGCCCAAACCCCCGCTCAGAACGCCGGCGGCGCGTCCAGCATGGCCTGGCCGACCGCCTGTTGTTCATCGCCGGCGCGTGCCAGCAGCGTTTCGGCCGCGCCGCGCCGGTCGGCGGCCGGCTTGTTCTGGCCGAGCTTCCATTTGCCGACCAGCCGCGTCACTTCGATCTCGAGACCGACGATCGCGGCGAGCATCTGCGAGATGTAGTCGGCGGGCGCGTCACCCATCTTCCAGGGCACAGGTTCGCCGGCTTCCATCTTGCGCGTGAGCCGCGCGACCAGGCCGCGGACGAACGCCTCGTCGTCGCGCACGACGATCCGGCCGTGGGCGTGCACCACCATATAGTTATAAGTCGGCACCTGCCGATGCGCGTCGTGCTTGCTCGGATACCAGTTCGGCGAGATATAGGCGGCCGGGCCTTGGAAAATGACAAGCGCTTCCGGATTGGCTGCGGCTTCCTGCCAGACCGGATTGGCGCGCGCGACATGGGCGCGGAGGATGCAGCGGGTTTGGGCGGGAACCGGTTTGAGGTCGTCCGCTGCGGGAACCCGCTGCGCGTCGCCCCCTCCGGCGGTTAGCTCTGCGTCGAATGGCAAATGGTTCGCATCGAGTCCGTTCGGCCCGGTCGTAATCAACGCGCCGAACGGCTGCTCGGCAATCAGGCGGTGGAGAACCTCTGGGCGGTTCTCTTCAAAATGGGCGGGCATGTACATGAAGCGCTCCGAATGCCGAATGAACGGCGGCGGGTGGTCGAAAAAGAATGTCAGCGGCACGCGCAGGGGCCGGATTCGCAAAAATCGGCAACCGTATCGCAAATGCACGGTGTTCGTTCGTTACAAGCGCTATTGCCGCCTTTGTGCTTGCCTGGTGAACAAGGATACGATACAACCCGATGTTGTCGGCATCGCGAACCGCGGACTGGCTGCGCTGGGTTTTGGGAGACCACGCAAACCGGCTTCGCTGCGTACCGACGTCTCCCTTAGGGCAGCACGTTCCGCCACCTGAACGAATGATAAAAAATCGCCGAGAACTGTTTTCGCTTCACTGGACCTGCGCATCGCTCGCAGGCCTCGCATTTCTGGCGGGGTGCGCGTCCACTCCGTCCGCGACACAAAAAATCACCGGCTGGATCAAGGACGAAGTCGCCGATTCATACGTATTCGGTTACCCGCTGGTGCTGATGGGCATCGCGCGCGACGCGGCGGTCGGCACCGATCCGGGCCAGGCGCCGCTCAACACGCTGCGCCACGCCCAGGCATTGCCGCCGATCGGCGCGGCGTACCCATTGCAGCCGAGCCTCGACACGCTCGATTCGACCGGCTGGCTGGACGTGAGCAGCGAGCCGGTGATCGTGTCGCTGCCCGACTCGCGCGGCCGCTACGTCGACGCGCGCGTGCTCGACATGTGGACCAACGTCGTGTGGTCGACCAGTTCGCAGTTCGCCGCCCGCGCCGCGGGCATCAAGGCGCAAACGATTGCCTTCGTCGGCCCGGGCTGGCAGGGCGACTTGCCCAAGGGCGTGAAGCGCGTCGACGTGCCGACCCGCAACGCATGGGTGAGCGTGCGTATCCAGTCGAACGGCACGCGCGACCTGACGGCGGTGCGCAAGCTGCAGCGCGCCATTCGCGTCGCGCCGCTGAGCGCCTATGCTGGCGACACGCGCTCGGTGTCGATTGCATCGCCGCGCGTCAATGCCGCCGATGCCGCGGCGGGCGCCTCCGGCACGCCGGCCGCGCAGGTCGCCGCGCTCGACGCGAACGGCTTCTTCAGCCGGCTCGCGCAGGCCTTGCCGGACAATCCGCCGACGCCGGCCGATCCGCATGCACTGAAATTCCTGTCGGACCTCGGCGTGACGCCAGGCGAGCCTGTGAAGCTGCCGAACGCGCCCGAGGCCGTCACGGCCGGTCTCGCCGACGGTCACGAGCGCGTCGTCACGCCGCCGTCCAATCTGCTGACCGTCAACGGCTGGAGCTGGTTCGGCGACGGCGTGGGCAACTACGGTCCCGATTACGCGCTCCGGGCCTATGCCGCCTCTACGCAACCGGGCATCGGCACGAAGGACGACGAAGTGCGCGCGGTCGTCACCCAGGACAGCGACGGCCATGCGCTCAACGGCGCCAACCGCTACGTGATCCACTTCGCGCCGAACCAGTTGCCGCCGGTGCGCGGCTTCTGGTCGATCACCGCCTACACGAAGGACGGCGCGCTGGGCGAAAGCGCGCCGGCGCGTCTCGCGGTTGGCGATCGCAACGGCGCGCGCCGCAATCGCGACGGCTCGCTCGACGTGATCGTGTCGTCCGCGCGCAGCAAGAGCGGCAACTGGCTGCCGGCGCCGCGCGCGGATCTGCAACTGGTGCTGCGTTTATACGCGCCAAAGCCGCAAGCCGCCGACGGCAATTGGCAACCGCCGGCCGTCGTGCGTCAGTGAACTGCTTCAGCGATATGCATCACGGCCGTGCGGCAGTAACGTGACAGCAATGCATGAGTGACGCATAAGCCCGCGCATGTCCGCCGCTTCGCCGCGACGGGCATGCGACGCTATTGCGTGGAGGGATTGTGTAAGCACGGCTTACATTTCTATCCCGTGCAAGGTTCAAGACTTATACTGCCGCTTGCGGGGTTTTCGTTTCGCGGCGGGCTTGCCGCCGCATTACCCAAAATCGAGCATGGCAAGCCTCAATAAAGCATCACTGGTATCTTCCATTCAGACCGTGCGCGAGGTCGCGCAGTCACGTCGCACCCGGCGTGTCATGACGGGTCTGCTGATTTTTCTCGTAGTGTTCGGTCTGCTGGGTTTTTTCGCGGCGCCGCCGCTGATTCGCCATATCGCCGAACAACAGCTCAGCAAACAACTCGACCGCCCGGCCACCATCGGCCGCATCGCGCTCAATCCGTATACGCTCAAGCTCGAAGCCGACCGCGTGCATATCGGCGAGCGCGGCGGCGCGGGCGATTTCGTGGACATCGCGCGGCTCGTCGTGCGGGCGTCATGGAGTTCGGTGTTTCGCGCCGCGCCGATCGTCGACGAAGTGCAACTCGATTCGCCGCGCTTTCATATCGTGCGCTACGATGCGCAACGCTTCAATTTCACCGACCTGATCGAGAAGTTCGCGAACCAGCCGGCCACGCCGGAGAGCAAGCCGACGCTCTTCTCCGTGTCGAACATTCGCCTGGAAAACGGCCAGATCACGTTCGACGACAAACTGCTCGGCGCGACCCACGTGATCGATCAGTGGAAGCTCGGCATTCCGTTCATCGCCACGCTGCCTTCGAAAACCGATATCTTCGTCGAGCCGCTGCTGCGCGCGCGTATCGACGGCAGCCCGCTTGCCATCGACGGCAAGACCAAGCCGTTTGCGGCGTCGCGCGAGTCCGAAGTGTCGCTGCGTTTCGACGGGCTCGATGTGCCGCGGCTCATGTCGTACGCGCCGGCCAAACTGCCGGTGATCGTGCAATCCGGCAAGCTCTCCACCGACCTCAAGCTCAACTTCGTGATGTCCAACGACGCGCCTTCGTTGCGCGTGGCGGGCACCGTCGATATGAACGATGTCGACGTGCGCGATCAGGGCAAGGCGCCATTTTTCGCCGCCCGCACGGTGCATGTGGCCGCCGCGACGCTCGAGCCGCTAAAGAGCGTCTATCACTTCGACGATATCCGCATCGACGCGCCGAGCGCCAATCTGGCGCGTGATAAAAACGGCGTACTGAGCGTCGAACGGATGTTCGCGCCGGCGCCGGCGGCTTCGGGAACCGCGGCTGCGGCTGCGGCTTCACCAGCGACCGCATCCGCGCCTGCGTCGGCAGCGGCTGCGGCGAAACCCGCCGCGAGCGCGCCGGCCGCGGCATCCGGCGCAAGCGCCGCGCCGAAGACCACCGCAAAGGCCGCCCCGCCGCTGGACCTGTCGATCAAACGCTTCGCGCTCAACGACGGCACCGTGAATGTCCACGACGAAGCGGCCTCGCGGCCTGTCGACATCGGTCTGCAGAAACTGGCCGTCACGCTGAGCGACTTTTCGACGCTCGCTGCCGCGCCCGCGCATTACACGCTGAACACGGACTTCAAGGGCGATGGCGGCTCGCTCGGCGCGGCGGGGGCGCTCAGCCTCGTCGCGAAAACGGCCAGCGCGAAGCTCGACCTGAAGTCATTGAAGTTGCCGCTGCTGCAACCGTATATCGACACCGCGACCGCCGCGCAAGTGACGGACGGCGCGCTTTCCGCCACCGCAAATGTGGGCGCGAACTGGTCCAGGTCGCCGGTGGCCGTGATGGTCGCCGATACGCAACTGGATCTGCAATCGCTGAAGCTGGCGGCGCGCGGCAGCAAGGAGCCGGTCGTCTCGCTCGCGCAAGGCCATGTGACGGTCAAGCAAGTGGACGTGGCGGCACGCACGGCCGACGTCACCGGCGTGGACACAACCGGCCTCGTGGTCAACGCGGAGCGGCTGAAAGACGGCAGCATCAACCTGGCTTCGCTCGCCGGTCCGCATGAAACGGAGCAGCAGCGCACGGCGATCCACGCGGTCAAGAAGGCGCAGGCGGAAGGACCCGTGTGGCACTACAAGATCGGCGAGTTGAACCTGAAGGACGCCACCGCCAATTTCACCGACAACACCACGCCGCAGCCGGTGAAGCTGAACATCGCGCCGCTGCAACTCAAGGTGCAGCAGATCAGCGACGATCTCAGCCGTCCGCTGCCGATCGATCTCCAGGCATCACTGAACAAGAAAGGCACGCTCGGCGTAACGGGCAACGTCACGGCGACGCCGCTCAAGCTGGCCGTCAAGGTGAACGCAAACCGGCTCGACGCGGCGGCCTTCGAACCGTACTTCGGCAGTCAGTTGAATGCGGTGGTCGCGAGCGCGCTGCTCAATGCAAACGGCGATCTCGCGGTGACTCAGGCGAAGGCGTTGAAGGCGAGCTACCACGGCGACATGGCGCTGGTCGACGTGCGGATGCTCGACAAGGCGACCTCCGACCGGTTCGCGGGTTGGGGCTCGCTCGCGCTGTCCAACCTGAAAGCCGAGTACGACGAGCACGGCACCGTGGTGGACGCGGGCCGCGTCACGTTCACGAAGTTCTACGGGCGCGTGCTGCTCGACGCGCAAGGCAAGCTCAACCTCAATCAGGTGGTCGCGCATGAAAGCGGCGCCGCGCAATCGCTGACGCGCGACGGAAGCGGCGCCGAACCCGTGCCGTTGACGCCGCAAGCAGCGTCGGTTGTGGCGGCGTCCGCGCCGGCTTCGGCTTCGCCGGCCATGCCCGCGATCGTGCCGGCGGCAGCGACGGCGACCGTCACGGCCGCCGCGCCGTCGCAGAGTCCGGTCAAGCTGCACTTCGGCCAACTGGTGTTGCAGCAGGGCCGCGTCACGTACACGGACAACTTCGTCAAGCCGAATTTCACGGCGAACCTGGTCGGCATTCAGGGCACGGTCGGCGCGTTCGGCACGCAATCGACCACGCCCGCGCCCGTGGACATCGCCGCGAAACTGGCGGCCAACGGTCCGCTGTCGATTCGCGGCACGGTCAATCCGCTGATTGCGAAGCCGTCGCTCGATCTGACGGCAAGCGCGCACGATATCGAGCTGACCAACCTCACGCCGTATTCGGCGAAATACGCCGGTTATCCGATCACCAAGGGCAAGCTGAACGTCGACCTGCACTACAAGCTCGAGAACGATCAGTTGAACGCGGACAATCACCTGTTCATCGATCAACTCACGTTCGGCGATCACGTCGAGAACGATACGGCGACCAAACTGCCGGTGCGTCTCGCCATCTCGCTGCTGAAGAACTCGCGCGGTGAAATCGACGTGAATCTTCCGGTGTCGGGTTCATTGTCGAATCCCGAATTCAGCATTGGCGGCCTGATCTGGCATGCGGTGCTCAATCTGCTGCAGAAGGCGGTGACCTCGCCGTTCTCGCTGATCGCCAGTGCATTCGGCGGCAACGGCGAGGAGTTGGGCTACGTCGAATTCGAGCCGGGCTCGGCGAAACTCTCGGACGCCGACGGCAAGAAACTCGACACGATCGTGAAGGCGCTGGCCGACAAGTCTTCGGTTCGTATCGACCTGATCGGCCGGGTCGACCCGGCTATCGACGAGCCGGCCTTGCGCGCGCGCTATGTCGATCGCCTCGTCAAGCAGCAGAAGGTCAAGGATGTGGTGGGCAACGGCGAGAGCGTCGATATATCGACGGTGACCGTCGATCCGAAGGAATACGACAAGTATCTGACCAAGGCCTACAAGTCGGCCGACTTCAAGAAGCCGCGCAATTTTGTCGGCCTGACCAAGAGCCTGCCGGACGACGACATGAAGAGCGCAATCGCCGCCAACGCACCAATCGACGACGCCAGCTTGCGCCAGCTCGCGCAACAGCGGGCGCAGAGCGTGCAGCAGTATCTGGAAGGCAAGATCGACAGCAGCCGCGTGTTTATCGTCGCGCCGAAGCTGAACGCCGAGGGCATCAAGGACAAGGGCGCGACGACGCGGGTGGATTTCGGCTTGAACTGATGTGTTGTTGGCGCGTGCGGCCGCTCGTCGTTCGGTTAGGGGCGGCGGCGCGCGGTTAAGCGGGAGTTAACCGGCGATCAGGCGAGCCCGTCAAGCCGCGCGCGTCGGCGCCCTCAACGCGGTCTGCTCGATCACGCGCGCGAGCGTGTCGAACGCCGGACCGATCTTTTCGTTCGCCACGCACGCGTAACCCAGCAGCAGTCCGCGTCGTGCGGGCGTGGCGCTGCTGTAGTAGCCGGCGAGCGGCCGCACGATCACGCCGGCATCGAAAGCCGCGGCCGTCACCGCGCGATCGTCCGCATGATCCGGCAGGCCGAGCACCAGATGCAGCCCGGCCTCGTCGCCCATCACCGGCAGTTCGTTGCCGAAACGCGCGGTGATCGCGTCGATCAGAATCTGCCTGCGTTCGCCGTATAGCGCGCGCATGCGGCGAACGTGCGAAGTGAGATGGCCGTCCATGATGAAGTCGGTCATCACCGCTTGCTGCATCAACTGCCCCTCGCGATACAGTTCGGCCACGCCGGTGCGAAACGTATCCACCAGATGCTCCGGCGCGATCATGTAGCCGATCCGCAAACCCGGAAACAGCATCTTCCCAAGACTACCTACGTAGATCACCTGGCCCGCGTCGTCGAGCCCTTGCAGCGAGGCGAGCGGACGGCTGCCGTAGCGGAACTCGCTGTCGTAGTCGTCCTCGATGATCCAGACGTTGTGCTGGCGCGCGTATTCGAGCAACGTGCGGCGGCGCGCAAGACTCATCACCATCCCAAGCGGATATTGATGCGACGGCGTGACGAGCGCCAAACGCGGCGGCTGCTGCAGATCCAGTTCGCGCGGATTCAGGCCTTCGTCATCAACCGGCACCGGCACCAGCGTGATCCCCGACGATTGCAGCACGCTGCGCGCCCCCCAATAGCACGGCTCCTCGACCCACGCGCGATCGCCGACGTCGGTCAATAAACGCACGGCTAGATCGATCGATTGATGAATACCCGTCGTGATGATGATCTGATCCGGCGTGCAATTCACCGAGCGCGCCACGCGCAGATAATCCGACAATGCCCGCCGCAACGGCCGGTAGCCGCCGCCCGGCGCATAGGTCAGCAGATCCGGATTGGCTTCCTTCCACAACCTTGCCTGCAAGCGGCTCCACGTGCGTGCCGGAAATTCCGCGACGTCGGGCACGCCCGGCATGAACGCGCCCCACTGCTTGGCCGACACGCCGGCCTGATCGATCAGACGCCGTCCGCGAGTCGAGAGGTCGCTTAGATCGCGTTTGGGCGGTTTCTGTGCCTCCGCGGCCGGATTGCCTTGCGCGTCGGCCCCGACCACCACCGGTTTCTTGCGCGCGTTCACCGCCGCGGTGTCCGGCCGCGTGTCCGCGACATACGTGCCGCTGCCGGTGGTCGAGATCACATAGCCTTCCGCGGTCAGCTGATCGTAGACGTGCAGCACCGTATTGCGCGCGATGCCGAGGTCTTCGGCGAGCGTGCGCGAACTCGGCAGCTTCGTGCCGGGCGGCAGCTGGCCGGTCAGGATCGCCTGCTGCATCAGCCGCAGCGTCTGCCTGTAGACCGGTTCGGCGGCTGTGCGGTCGAGCCGCGCGGCGAGCCAATCCGACAAGATCACGGTGTCCAAGTGGTTCTATCCGGAATAATGAAATGGTTCCATATTGTAGAACCGTAAGAGACTATAGTGGGCCACGCAATTGACGCTATCCCTCTGTTTTGCAGGGGGAACCGGCCGGACCGCAGCAACCATCTTGCATGGGACCGGAGTAAGCGCTAAAGCGCTAGCTCCGATCGACAGAGGAGACCAGGGCATGAAAACCGATGACGTGATTGTCAGCTTTCGAGGTGTGCGCAAGACGTATGACGGCGAAACGCTGGTCGTCAAGCAACTCGATCTGGATATCTATCAGGGCGAATTCCTGACGCTGCTCGGGCCGTCGGGTTCGGGCAAAACCACTTGTCTGATGATGCTGGCGGGTTTTGAATTTCCCACCGGCGGCGAGATCTGGCTCGACGGCACGCTGCTCAACACTGTGCCGCCGCATAAGCGCAACATCGGCATGGTGTTTCAGAACTACGCGCTGTTTCCGCATCTGACGGTCGAACAGAACGTCGCGTATCCGCTTACCGTGCGCAAACTTTCCGCGGAAGAGCGTGCACATCGTACGAATAACGCGCTGAAGATGGTGCGCATGGAGAGCTTCGCCAAGCGTTATCCGGCGCAGCTTTCCGGCGGCCAGCAGCAGCGTATCGCGCTGGCGCGGGCGCTGGTGTTCGAGCCGAAGCTTGTGCTGATGGACGAACCGCTCGGCGCGCTCGACAAGCAGTTGCGCGAACACATGCAGTACGAGCTTAAATCATTGCACGAGAAGCTCGGCGTCACGTTCGTCTATGTCACGCACGATCAAGGCGAGGCGTTGACCATGTCCGACCGTGTCGCCGTGTTCGATAAAGGCATCGTGCAGCAACTCGACACCGTGGACCGTCTGTACGAATCGCCGTGCAACGAGTTCGTCGCCAACTTCATCGGCGACAGCAACAAGCTGCGCGGCACGATCGCGAACGTGGAGGGCGAATACTGCGAGTTTCATCTGATCGACGGCACGCGCCTCACGGGCCGCAATATCGGCGGCGCGCGGGCGGGCACGCCGGCGGTCGCGTGTATCCGGCCCGAGCGCATGAAGCTCGCGAACGGCATGTCACGGCCGGGCGCCAACGCGCTAAGCGGCGAGGCGCGCGGCCTGATCTATTTCGGCGACCACGTGCGCATGCGTTGCGGCCTGTCGGAACAGGACGAGTGCTTCGTCAAGGTGCCGCTCGGCACGGAATTGCTCGATACATTCGCACCCGGCGCGCCGGTTGCGCTGGAGTTTGCGCCCGAGCATCTGCGGGTTTTCGCAGGGGCGTGAATGCGTTCAACGCGCAAATCGTTGGACGCACGCAGTCAAAGTCAGCAGCACATAACAAGCCGCACTGTACCTAGCTTCAAGCACACCACCAAAGGAGAGCAACACACCATGAGCAAGATCGGGAAATCGCGCTGCGCCATCGCTGTCGGTGCTGTGGCGCTCGCGCTGGGAGCCGCGCAAGTCAATGCCGCCGAACTGACGGTCGTCAATTTCGGCGGCGCGAATGGCGACGCGCAAAAGGTCGCATTCAACCAGCCGTTCGAATCGCAAACCGGCAATAAGGTGACCGCCGTCGAATACAACGGCGAGCAGGCGAAGGTCAAGGCGATGGTCGAAGCCAAGCACGTGAACTGGGACGTGGTGGAAGTCGAATCGGGCGACATCGGCCGTGGCTGCGATGAAGGGCTGTACGAGAAGCTCGACTGGTCGAAGATCGGCAAGAAGTCCGATCTGATTCCTGAAGCGCCGCAAACCTGCGGCGTGGGTTTCTTCGTGTGGTCGACGGCGCTCGCGTATAACGCCGACAAGCTGAAAACCGCGCCGGCCGGCTGGGCCGATTTCTGGGACGTCAAGAAATTTCCGGGCAAGCGCGCAATGCGCAAGGGCGCGCGCTACAACCTCGAGTTCGCGCTGATGGCCGACGGCGTCGCGCCGAAGGATGTGTACAAGGTGCTCGCCACCAAGGCGGGTCAGGACCGCGCGTTCAAGAAGCTCGATGAACTGAAGCCGAACATCCAGTGGTGGGAAGCGGGCGCGCAGCCGCCGCAGTTTCTCGTCGCGGGCGACGTGGTGATGTCCACCGCGTACAACGGCCGGATCGATGCCGCACAGAGGGAAGGCAAGAACCTGAAGGTGGTGTGGAACGGCAGCATCTACGACCTCGACTACTGGGGAATTCCGAAGGGCTCGCCGAACAAGGCGCTGGCTGAAAAGTACATCGCCTATTCGATTTCGCCCAAGCCGCAGGCGGAATACGCGCATCACATTGCCTATGGTCCGGTGAACGAGGCGGCAATCAAGGCGCTCGATGCGAAGACGCTCGCGAATCTGCCGAACTCGCCGGCCAACGGCAAGAACGCGGTGCTGCAGAACCTCGGGTTCTGGACCGATCATGGCGATGAACTGGAGCAACGTTTTTCGTCGTGGGCTTCGAAGTAACGGGAGTGTTGTGAAAGGGCGTGGTCTCGGTTAGAGGCCACGCTTTGACGAGGAGACGGGTGTGACTACGATGACGATTGCCGGCGATTCGACGCCCGAGTCGAGCGTTCGGCTCAAGCGCGAGTTGAAGGCTGCGGAAGCGAAAAAGCGTGCGATGGCGCTCTTGCTGATTGCGCCGCTCGCCATTTTTCTGCTGCTGATTTTTGTCGTGCCGATTGGTGCGCTGCTGACGCGCGCCGCACAAAATCCTGAAGTGGTCAACGCGCTGCCTCATACGCTGAAGGCATTAAGCGGCTGGGACCGCAAGACGCCGCCTGCTGATACTGCCTACGTTGCGCTAGCCACCGACCTTGCCGCGATCGCCGATAGCGACGGCATGGGTGCGCTGGCACGTCGGCTGAACGTCGAGATTCCGGGCTATCGCTCGCTGGTGGCCAAGTCGGCCCGCGCGATGCCGTTTGTCGACGAGAACAGCAAGCCGTTGACGCTTACCCCCGCGCAAATGCACGCCAAGTTCGTCGAGCTCGACGAACGCTGGAACGACATCGCTTACTGGCAAGCGATCGCGAAGAATTCCGGCGCGTATTCGCCGTTCTATCTGCTGGCTTCTTTAGACCATAAGCAAGACGCGTTCGGTCACATCAAGGAGACCGATCCCGACCAGCAGATTTATCTCGCCGTGTTCAGCCGCACTTTCGTGATTGGCGCGGCCGTGACGTTCTTTGCGCTGCTGCTCGGCTACCCGCTCGCGTACTGGATCTCGACGCTGTCCGATCGTCGCGCGAATCTGGTGATGATTCTGGTGCTGATTCCGTTCTGGACCTCGATCCTCGTGCGCGTCGCCGCGTGGATCGTGATTCTGCAAAGCGAAGGGCTGGTGAATAAAGCGTTGATCGCCAGTGGTTTGCTGCACGATCCGTTGTCGCTGCTGTTCAACCGCACCGGCGTGTATATCTCGATGACGCACATTCTTCTGCCGTTCATGATTCTGCCGCTGTACAGCGTGATGAAGTCGATCCCGCCGACTTATCAACGTGCGGCGATCTCGCTCGGCAGTCATCCGTTCGCCGCGTTCTGGCGGGTTTATGTGCCACAGACGTATCCGGGAATCGGCGCGGGCGCACTGCTGGTGTTCATTCTGGCGATCGGCTACTACATCACGCCGGCGCTGCTCGGTGGACCGAACGATCAGATGGTCAGCTACTACGTCGCGTATTTCACCAACGTGACGATCAACTGGGGCATGGCGTGTGCGCTCGGCGGCTTGCTGCTCGCCGCGACGCTGGTGCTGTATGTTATATACGGGCGCTTTACGCGTTCGTCACTGAGCCTCGGCTGATTGCTGAACGGAGCCTACTCGCGATGAAACTAGCCAAGCCCCTGTTTGCGCCGCATACGTCTTTGATCGAGCGTGTGTGGTACTTTGCGCTGCGCGTGCTTGCCGTGCTGACGCTGCTGTATTTGATTCTGCCGGTGCTGGCGATCGTGCCGTTGTCGTTTTCGTCGAGCACGTTTCTGGTGTATCCGATTCCGGGGTGGTCGCTGCGCTGGTATCAGA
>DASPZL010000501.1:0-6829 GCA_035636295.1 Paraburkholderia sp. | reverse complement strand
CCACGGCATCACCCGCGCGCTGATGGACTACGACGCAACGCTGAAGCCGGCTCTGTCGAGCGCAGGCTTCGTGACGCGTGACGCACGTGAAGTCGAGCGTAAGAAGGTCGGTTTCCACAAGGCACGTCGCCGCAAGCAGTTCTCGAAGCGTTAATCGTTTCGAGCTGGCTCTGTTTCAGACAGGGCCTGCTGCAGAAAGCCGCCAACGCATCTGCGAAGGCGGCTTTTTTATTTGTCGTGCGGCATTGTCGGTCCGTATGAGGACATCGCTGACAGGTGTTCGAGGACATGATTGACACCCGTCGCGCCCGCAGGGATTAGCCGGTGTGCATAAGAACCTATTGATTTCATGGGCTTCAGCACGATATCGGGAACAGCAATACAATAGCGTGTAGAAGCTATTTTGGAGAGTTCGCATGGACGCAGTGACCGACACCCCCGTGACCGAGATGCCGGCACCGTTTGTCTTTACCGACGCGGCGGCTGACAAGGTTAAAGAACTGATCGAAGAAGAAGGCAACCCGGAGCTGAAGCTGCGCGTGTTCGTGCAGGGTGGCGGCTGCTCGGGCTTCCAGTACGGCTTCACGTTTGACGAAGCCATCAACGAAGACGACACCGTGATGAACAAAAGCGGCGTCCAGTTGCTGATCGATTCGATGAGCTACCAGTATCTGGTTGGCGCAGAGATCGATTACAAGGACGACATCAACGGCGCGCAGTTCGTCATCAAGAACCCGAATGCTACGACCACCTGCGGTTGCGGCTCGTCGTTCTCGGTGTAATAGCAGCTTTTTCGCGTAAGTTGCAGCAAAAACGGGGCTTCGGCCCTAATGCCGTTCAGTTAAGCGACTGAACGGCATTTTTGTTTGTGGCGCGAAGCAGTTGTAAACAGGGCGAAGGGGTGTTAACTTTCATCGCCATGCTGGTAGATGATCTACGCCCGCTTGTCGAATCAGAGCCGCCGCTCGAATGGGACCGGCTGGGGCAGCATCTTCCCTGCGAGTGGATTGAACGCGCGGTACAGGCCAGTGGCAGCGCGAGCATCCGTCGGCGCCGGCTACCCGCGCAGCAGGTCGTATGGCTGGTAATTGCACTGGCATTGTACCGGCACCAGTCGATCAGTGAGGTCGTTGACGAACTGGAGCTTGCGCTACCCACGCCGCAGGCGTCATTTGTCAGTAAAAGCGCAATCGCTCAGGCGCGGCAACGCACCGGCGCCGCACCTCTGGCGTGGCTATTTCACGAATCAGCCAGGAACTGGGTCGCGCAGGATCAGGCGAAGTATCTATTCAAGGGCTTCACGCTGTTTGCGATGGATGGCACGACGCTGCAGACCGCCGACAGTGCCGCCAACCGCAAGCATTTTGGTGCCTCAGCGGCTGCTCATGACCGGGTGGGCAGCTATCCTCAATTGCGCGCAGTCACGCTTACCGCCATTGCGACGCGTCTGGTGTGCGATGCCAGCTTCGGTCCTTACGACACCAATGAGATGATCTGGGCGCACGAGCTTATCCCGCGCGTGCCCGAGAACTCCATTACGGTGTTCGATAAGGGGTTCCTCTCGGCCCAGTTGCTATGCAACCTGGTCTCGGGAGGCGAGAAGAACCGGCATTTCATCATCCCGGCCAAGTCCAATACGCGTTGGGAGGTGCTCAGCGGGCACGCTGGGGATCAGATGGTGCGCATGCGCGTTTCGCCGCAGGCACGAACGAAATGCCCGCAGTTACCCCAATTCTGGGACGCGCGCGCTGTGCTTGCCGTCGACGCGCGCGGTCGTCAGCGGATTTTGCTCACGTCGCTGACCGACCGAAGGCGTTTCAAGGCAGCCGATGTTGTGGCGTGCTACGAGCGTCGCTGGCAGATCGAGACCAGCTACCACGAACTGAAGCAGTCAATGCTGGGCATGGAGCTGACTCTTCGCAGCCACACCGTGCGAGGCGTCTATCAGGAACTCTGGGGTGCCCTGATCGCCTACAACCTGATCCGTCTGGAAATAGCCAAAGCGGCACTTGCGGCCGGGCACGCGCCCAACGATCTGAGCTTCATTCGAGCCTTTCATATCATCCAGTATGAAATGACATGGGCAGCCGTGACACGATCGTACGGCAAACTTCCCTCCCTGCTGACTCGCCTGCGCGAGCGACTCAAGCAGCTTCCCAACGAAAAACGGCCCGGGCGCACTTGCACTCGAGCCGTCAAATCCAGACCTTCCCGTTACACCGTTCGATTCCTGAAAAGAGACCTTAACTGAACGGCATTAGGGCTTCGGCCCCGTTTTTTATTTCCACGCTAATTTCGCATGCCGCGTCAGCGCGGATAAATCGCACCGAGCACGCGCTCGTCCGCCGCGCCCGTTACGGACGGCAAGTTCCCCGGCTCGCGTGCAACGCAACGCATGGCCAGCCACGCAAAGGCCAGCGGTTCCACCTGATGAGGCGGCACGCCGAGCGCCTCCGTGGTCATAACGGGGACGCCGCTGCAGCCGCTTTCGGCGAGCGCGCCCTGCAGTGCCTTCATGATTTCCGGATTGCGTGCGCCACCGCCACACACATACACCGCCTTGCAATCGGGCGCATGGCGCTCGACCTCGCGCGCGACGGTCACGGCCGTCAGCGCCACCAGCGTCGCCTGAACGTCGGCGGGGCTGACATTGGCGAATCCTTGCAGCCGGGCGTCGAGCCATTCGGGGTTGAACAGGTCGCGGCCCGTGCTCTTCGGCGGCTGCGCCTCGAAAAACGGCTCGTCGAGGAAAGCATTCAACAATGGCCGATGCACCTGACCCGACGCCGCGAACTGGCCGTTTTCGTCGAATGGCTTGTTCAGATGCCGGTGCGCCCATTCGTCGAGCAGCGCGTTAGCGGGGCCGCAATCGAAGCCGCGCACCGCGCCGTTCGCCGAGAGGATCGTGATATTGCTGATTCCGCCGAGATTGCAGACCACGCGCGTCTCGTTCTTCGCGCCGAAAACCGTCGCGTGGAAGGCCGGCACGAGCGGCGCGCCCTGGCCGCCCGCCGCGACGTCGCGGCTGCGAAAATCGGCGATCACGTCGATATGCATCATTTCGGCCAGCAGCGCCGGATTGTTTATCTGCTTCGTGTAACCCTTTTCCGGACGATGCCGCACCGTTTGCCCGTGCACGCCGATCGCGCGGACGTCCGCAGCCGACAGATTGCCTGAGCGCAGCAACTCATGGCAGCAGACCGTGTAGCGCGCGGCAAGCGCGTTGGCGGCGAGCGCCTCGCGCTCGATCTCGTTGTCTCCCGGTTGCTGGAGGGCGAACAGCGCGTCGCGCAAACCTTCGGAGAAGCCCACGAACGCCTGCGACCGCACGACGGGCGCCTTGCCCTTCGCAAATTCGACCGCGATGCCGTCCACGCCGTCCATGCTCGTGCCTGACATCAACCCGAAATACACGCCATCTGCCGTGTCTTTGGCCACGCTTCGCTCCTCTGATCTTCGTTCGTCGCGCCTCGTGAATACTTCCGGCGCCTCGTTGACGACGATTGTCGCTCATCGGCGCGCCGCGAAACAATCGATGAAACGAGCGGCGCGAGCGCGCACGACGTTCCACATTCGCCGCGCGCGCCATATCCTGCCGCGAGTTGAAGCGCGTTTCGCGTGAGATCAGGGCGCAATGCGCCGCAACTATGGGACAATCTCCCTTTTTGCGATCTCCCGTTCCAGCATGAGCACCGAGTCCACCGCCAAGCCCAATTCCGCCTACCCGATCACCGACGAAGTCCGTCACGCGCTCGAAGTCACCAAGCGCGGCGTCGACGAACTGCTGATCGAAGAGGAGTTCGCGCAAAAGCTCGCGAAAAGCGCGGCCACGGGCACGCCGCTGCGCATCAAGCTCGGTCTCGATCCGACGGCGCCCGACATCCACATCGGCCACACCGTCGTGCTGAACAAGATGCGTCAGTTGCAGGATCTCGGCCACACGGTGATTTTCCTGATCGGCGATTTCACGTCGCTGATCGGCGATCCGTCCGGCCGCAACGCAACGCGCCCGCCGCTCACGCGCGAGCAGATCGAATCGAACGCGAAGACGTACTTCGAGCAGGCCGCGCTGGTGCTCGACCGCGAGAAAACGGAAATCCGCTACAACAGCGAATGGTCGATGCCGCTCGGCGCCGACGGCATGATCAAGCTCGCGTCGCGCTACACCGTCGCGCGCATTCTGGAGCGAGAAGACTTCACGAAGCGTTTCCAGGGCGGCGTGCCCATCTCGATCCACGAATTCCTGTATCCGCTGATGCAGGGCTACGACTCGGTCGCGCTGAACGCCGACCTCGAACTCGGCGGCACGGACCAGAAGTTCAACCTGCTGGTCGGCCGCGAACTGCAGAAGCAGTACGGCCAGGAACAGCAGTGCATTCTGACGATGCCGCTGCTCGAAGGGCTGGATGGCGTCGAGAAGATGTCGAAGTCGAAGGCTAACTATGTGGGCATCAGCGAAAAGCCGAACGACATGTTCGGCAAGTTGATGAGCATTTCCGACGTGCTGATGTGGCGCTACTTCGAACTGCTGTCGTTCCGTCCGATGGCGGAGATCGAGGGCTTCAAACGTGAAATCGAAGGCGGACGCAATCCGCGCGACTTCAAGGTGATGCTCGCACAGGAAATCGTTGCGCGCTTTCACTCGCAGCCCGACGCCGAGCGCGCGCTGGAAGACTTCAACCACCGCGCGAAGGGCGGTGTGCCGGACGATATCCCGTCGGTGACGCTCGCGGGCGCGCCGCTCGCGATCGGGCAACTGCTCAAGCAGGCAGGTCTCGTGCCGTCGACGAGCGAAGCGCTGCGCAACATCGAGCAGGGCGGCGTGAAGATCGACGGCGCGACCGTGTCGGACAAGGGGCTGAAGATCGAAGCAGGCGAGTTCATCGTGCAGGTCGGCAAGCGCCGTTTTGCGCGCGTCACGCTGACGGCATGATGTTCTTCTGCGAGCGTTTGCAAGCGACGCAGGGGAAGCGCGCCGCATGATCGCGCTGATTCAACGCGTACGGCGCGCGGAAGTGCGCGTTGATGACCGAGTGACGGGCGCGATCGACGCGGGCCTGCTTGCGCTGGTCTGCGCAGAGCGCGGCGATACCGATGCCGCCGCCGACAAACTGCTCGCCAAAATGCTCGGCTACCGCGTGTTCAGCGATGCAGCCGGCAAGATGAATCTGCCCGTGCAGAATATCGACGGCGCGGGGCGCGCAGGCGGCCTGCTGCTCGTGTCGCAGTTCACGCTGGCCGCCGATACCAACAGCGGCTTGCGCCCGAGCTTCACGCCCGCCGCACCGCCCGACGAGGGCAAGCGCCTGTTCGACTACTTCGTGGCCGCGGCGCGCGCGAAGCATCCCATCGTCGAGACGGGCGAATTCGGCGCGGACATGCAGGTGTCGCTCGTCAACGACGGCCCGGTGACGTTCTGGTTGCAGACGCGCGCATAACCGTTGTTTTCCCGCTCCGATTCCATGGCAACACAAGTCCTCTTCATCCGACACGGCGAGACCGACTGGAACCGCATCAAGCGGATTCAAGGGCACATCGATATTCCGCTCGCGACGAGCGGCGTCGACCAGGCGCAACGTCTCGCCGAACGTTTCGCGCGTGAGGCGCGGGAAGGCGCGCGACTCGACGCGATCTATTCGAGCGACCTCATGCGCGCGCAACAAACGGCGCAGCCATTTGCCGACGTGCTCGGGCTGCCGCTGAACCTCAGCAAGGGCTTGCGCGAGCGAAATTACGGTGCGTTTCAGGGACACGACAGCGACGAGATCGCGCTGCGTTTCCCCGACGAATACGCGCAGTGGCAGACGCGCGATCCTGGCTTTTCGCCGCCCGAGGGCGAATCGCAGCGCGTGTTTTATCACCGCGTGGTGCATGCGCTTGAGCCCGTCGTCGCCGCGCATCCGAACGGACGGATCTCGGTCGTTGCGCATGGCGGCGTGCTGGATTGCGTGTATCGCTTCGCGAATGGTTTGCCGCTGGATGCGCCGCGCAACTACGCCTTGCTGAACACCAGCGTGAATGTGGTCGAATTCGAAGACGGCCGCGCGAGGGTCGTGTCATGGGCCGATGTCGCGCATCTCGACGGCCACGCGGAAGACGACAGCTTCAAGAAAAAAACGCCCGAAGCAGGGCGTTGAGTCTGATGACGCGGCAGCGCCGCGTTTCCCATCTAGGAGCCGCTTAGGTCGGCTCTGAATCCCACAGATTGCGTATCGGGCTTGCCGTATCAGGTGCGGCCAGGCCGAAGTGCCGATACGTCAACAGCGTGGCGACACGTCCGCGCGGCGTGCGCTGCAAGAAGCCTTGCTGGATCAGATACGGTTCGAGCACGTCTTCGATCGTGTCGCGCTCTTCGCCGATCGCAGCCGCCAGATTGTCCACGCCGACCGGGCCGCCATCGAACTTGTGCAGGATCGCTTCGAGCAGCTTGCGGTCCATCAGATCGAAGCCGACGGGATCGACGTCGAGCATTTTCAGCGCGGCATCCGCGACCTTCGCGGTGATATTGCCGTCCGCCTTCACCTCGGCGAAGTCGCGCACGCGGCGCAGCAGCCGGTTCGCAATACGCGGCGTGCCGCGCGAGCGCTTGGCGATTTCCAGCGCGCCATCAGGATGAATGTGCGCGCCCAGCAGCGAGGCCGAGCGGCTTACGATGCGCGCCAGTTCCCCGGCGTTATAGAACTCCAGCCGCGCGACGATGCCGAAGCGGTCGCGCAACGGATTGGTCAGCATGCCCGCGCGCGTGGTCGCGCCGACCAGCGTGAACGGCTGCAGATCGAGTTTCACGCTGCGCGCGGCGGGGCCTTCGCCGATCATGATGTCGATCTGG
>DASPZL010000500.1:0-2276 GCA_035636295.1 Paraburkholderia sp. | reverse complement strand
CCAGCATGGTCAGCAAACGCCGGATCAGCGCGGGATTGGTGTTCACGCTGCCCGCAATCATCTCCGACGAAAGCGGCACCCCCTGCTGCAACGACAGCAGCGCGAGCACGTGCACCGCAAATGCGAACCGGCTACTCGTATTCACAACAACCCTGCCCCGCGACGACAATATGTAACCATAGTAATTACATTTAACCGGGCTGTCAAACGCTCAGGCGCGCCAGGGATCGAACGCACGATCACTTGTCCATCTGCTTTTGCGCGTCGCCGGAATCGCCCGATGTGGACGAAGAAGCCGAAGCGTTCGTCGATGAAGCGGTGTTCTGCGCGGACCACTGCTGCAGCTTGCGGCCCGCCGTCTCCAGGCTCTGACCGGTCAGCGTGGCAGCCTTGCCGAGTTGCGCATGGGTCGCGCTCGCGGCATTTTGCAGATTGGCCTGCGCGCTCGAAGCGAGTGCATTGGGGTCGATATTGACCGACGGCGCGGAGGCCGATTCAAGATTCTGCTGCGCGGCGGATTTGGTTGTGTCGACCTGCTGGCCGATGTAGCTGGCCGCCTGATCGAGCTTCTGACCAGCCGCTTGCGCGGCGTCGTTGAGCTTGCCGGCGACCTGCCCGGCGGACGCATCGTTCTTCTGGCAGGCCGTGAGGCCGCCGAACACGGCGAGAACCAGAACGGCACGGTGCAGCAACGGCGAACGGATAGAGGAAATCATATTTGAGTGTGAGCCGCCAAGCGGCTTCCGCATGCGAAAACGCGCCAATGATACGCCGTCGCGCGGCGCTTTCGTCCAGGATGGCCTGATCGTCCGAAATCGCGCTGCGAACGCGAGCGCATCGTCTGCCTGCAATCCGCGCCATTCGGATCCGTTCATTGCGCGCGGCGTCGCGGTTCTGTCAAACGCGTTGGAGTAGACTGGCTTCGCGTGAATGAGCGTGATGAGCGCTCGGTGTGTTCCGTTGATCAACTGGAGGCATGCGATGGCAGCAAAGAAGATTCTGTTCCTGACCGGCGACTTCGCCGAGGATTATGAAACGATGGTGCCGTTTCAGGCACTGCAGGCGGTCGGCCACGTGGTCGACGCGGTCTGCCCGAACAAGAAAGCGGGCGATCGGATCAAGACGGCGATCCACGATTTCGAAGGCGACCAGACCTACACGGAAAAGCCCGGTCATCAGTTCACGCTCAACGCGACCTTCGACGACGCCGATCCGCGCCAGTACGACGCGCTCGCGATCGCCGGCGGCCGGGCGCCGGAATATCTGCGGCTCGATCCCAAGGTGATCGAAGTCGTGCGGCAGTTCGCCGAGGCGGGCAAGCCGATCGCCGCGATCTGCCACGCCGCGCAACTGCTGGCCGCCGCCGACGTGATTCGCGGCAAGCGCATTTCCGCCTATCCGGCCTGCGCGCCCGAAGTGAAACTGGCGGGCGGCGAGTATGCCGACATTCCGGTCGACGCCGCGATCACCGACGCCAATTTCGTCACCGCGCCCGCATGGCCCGCTCATCCCGAGTGGCTGCGCCAGTTCCTCGTGCTGCTCGGCACCCGGATCGAACTCTGAGCGAGCTCCGAGCGAAGCCGGATCGTACGCTCATCCAGCTCTGATCCGGCCGTGATCCCGCTCTGACCCGACGGCGAGCGCCATGCCCTCGCGGCCCCGCGCGTTCGCCTAAACCACCCGCATTTGAGAGTAATCCGATAGTTCCCAACGAAAGGGCTTTCTATAGTCAGCGGTTGACTTGGAGTACCTTTCGATGGAACTGATTGACTGGATCGTCATGCTCGCCGTCACGTTGATGGCGATCACTTTTTTCTGCGGGCGCACGCCCGCCAACTGGTCACGCGAAAACCGCGCGCGGCACCTGGCGGGCGCGCGCATGCTGGCGCAAGCCGCGTGCTCGCTGTGGGCCGCACTGCTGCTCGCGGCGCGCGGCCTGTTCGCGCTCGACGGCGTGCTCGGCTTGCATCCGGCGCCGCTCGATGCACTGACCGGCGTCGCGATTCTGATCGTCTGCGCCTGCTACTGGTCCATTCGCGGCCGCAAGCTGCTCAAACCGCGGCGGCTCTTTACCGCTTGCTGATCACCGGGTACTGACGCCGGGTTCGGCATTGGCCGCATTCCGCGCGATGCCGCCCAAACCCGTGCTGTCACGCTCCTCCGAGCCCATGTGCACGTCGCGCACGTCACGAATCGCATGAACACCGCCCGCCTCCACTAGAGCCGGCCGATCGACAGCCGGCTGCCCAGTCCGCGGCCGGGCTTCGGGCAGCGAC
>DASPZL010000499.1:0-11352 GCA_035636295.1 Paraburkholderia sp. | reverse complement strand
GCCGTCGGCTTTCAAGCCGTTGCCTCTGGCGTCAACGCCATTAACGTGGGTGCGCGCACTGCTCCCGGTACCGGCGCGACCGCACAGTCGGCGATTGGCGTCGGTACGGATGTCACCGCTAGCGGCACGGCGGCCATCGGTATTGGCGTTCAAGCCGTCTCTAGCGGCAACGTGTCGACTGCCGTCGGCCCCTCGGCGAAAGCAACGGGGGACAACGGCGTTGCACTGGGTGCGAGCGCTAGCGCTGTCGCGTCGGGCGCGGTGGCACTGGGCAGCGGAGCCATAGGTTCGCAAACCAACGGTGTAGCCGTTGGTTCGGGAGCCAATGCCGCCGGTGCCAACGCCATTTATCTGGGAGCGCGCACCGCCGCGGGCACTGGTTCGACCGGGACGGCGTCCATTGCCGTTGGCACTGACGTCGTCTCTAACGCCGACTATGCCACCGCGATCGGCTTCCAGGCGGTGGGCAGCGGGCCTGCATCCGTCGCGATGGGTTATATCGCCACTGCCTCTGGGACGCATGCCGTCGCGCTCGGCTTTCAGGCCATCGGCAGCGGCCTCAACTCCGTGTATCTGGGGGCGCGTACCACCGCGGGCACGGGCGCAACGGCGGCAGGGGCAATTGCCGTTGGCACAGATGTAAAGTCCACCGGCCCCTCTTCGCTCGCTGCGGGCACCGTAGCCGCCGCCTCGGCGCAGAATGCCGTGGCGTTGGGGGCGGGAGCCGCCGCTAGCGGCGTGAACGCGCTCGGCATGATGGTCGGCTCCAACGCCAGCGGCGCAAACGCAATAGCGCTGGGTGCGTCCGATTCCGTCGCGGAAGGCGGTTCGTCCGCACCAGCGGCGGTGGGCGGCGCCGCGGCGTCGGGCATTCGCGCCATTGCGATCGGCGCGGGCGCCAGCTCGGCCGGCTCCTCGTCCATTGCGATAGGCGATTCGGCTCAGACGGGAGCCAACACGAATGCCATCGCCATGGGTACGAATGCAACGGCGTCGGCAGGCAGCGCCGTCGCGTTGGGCAACCAGACGGTTGCGAGCAACGGCAATGCGACAGCGGTCGGCTTTACGTCGCGAGCTCTCGCGGCGTCGACCGTGGCCATCGGCGACAGCAACACGGTGGCGGCCGCAGCCGGCGCGGGTTCGTTCGCCGGCGGACAGAATTCCCAGGTGCTCGGCGGCACGGGCGCGGTCGCGCTCGGTCAGGCGCAGACCGCCAGCGGCAACGGCGCGGTCGCGATCGGCGATCCCAATAGCGCGGTCGGCAACGGCGCAATCGCGGTCGGCGCGGACAACACGGCCACCGGCAACGGCGCGGTGGCGCAAGGCAATACCAACATCGCGAACGGCCAGGGCGCGGTCGCGCTTGGCAACGCGAGCAACGCGACCGGCGCGAGCGCACTGGCAGTCGGCGATACGGCGGTGGCCAATCAGTCCCATGCGATTGCGCTGGGTGCCGGCGCCACGGCCGGCAATGCGAACGCGGTTGCGCTGGGCGCCGGCAGCACGACCACGGTGCCGGTCAACACGGCCACCGTCACGGTCGGCGGCATCACGAGCGCGGTGGCGGGCACCACGCCTGGCAGCACCGTGAGCGTGGGTTCGATCGGCAACGAACGCACGATCACCAACGTCGCGGCGGGCCGCGTGAGCTCAGGCAGCACGGATGCGGTGAACGGCAGCGAGCTGTATGCGACGAACCTGGCCGTCAACAACCTGACCAACGGCGCCACCGGCCCGTTCGTGTCGAACAACTCGGTGACGTCGGTACAGCCCGTATCGTCGGGCGCGAATGCAGCCGCCGGCGGCTTCGGCGCGGCGGCGACGGGGGCGGCCTCGCTGGTGGTCGGCAATCAGGCAACCGACAACGGCGTAGCCAACTCCACCGTGCTGGGCCAGGGTGCGAGCATCGCCAGCGGCGTGACCGGCTCCAACGTGGCGCTGGGTCAGGGCGCGTCGGTCACCACCGCCGCGGTGCCGACGCCCAGCGGCATCATCGACGGCACCACGTTTACCTACGCGGGCGGCACCGCCGCAGGCGTGGTCAGCGTCGGCACAGCGGCCGCGCCGCGCCAGATCACCAACGTGGCGGCGGGCCAGTTGAGCGGGACGAGCCTGGATGCGGTGAACGGCTCACAGCTCTTCGCCGCGAATACGGCGATCACGACAGTCGGCACCCAGGTCACGAACCTGGGCAACAGCGTGGCGTCGGGCCTTGGCGGCGGCAGCACCTACAACAGCACGACGGGTGCGCTAACCACCAGCCTGAGCTACGGCGGCAACACCTATACGTCGGTGCAGAGCCTCGTCAACGCGTTCACCGGCGGCAGCACGACGCCGGGCATCAAGTATTTCCACGCCAACTCGACCGCGCCTGACAGCCAGGCGCTCGGCGCCGACAGCGTCGCGATCGGCCCGAACGCGGTTGCCAATAACGCAGGCGATATCGCGTTGGGCTCCGGCTCGCAGACCGCCGCGGCAACGCCCACCCCAAGCACGACGATCAGCGGGACGGTCTACGGCTTCGCCGGCACGACGCCGACCAGCGTGGTGAGCGTCGGCGCGCCAGGCGCCGAGCGTCAGATCCAGAACGTGGCCGCGGGTCAGTTGAACGGGGGCAGCACCGACGCGGTGAACGGCTCGCAGTTGTACGCGACGAATCAGGCGGTGGACAGCCTCGCCACGGTGGTGACGGCCAACAAGACGCACTACTACAGCGTCAATGACGGCGGCACGCAAGGCGGCAACTACAACAACAATGGCGCCACCGGCAGCAACGCGCTGGCGGCGGGCGTCGGAGCGATCGCAACCGGCGTGAGCAGCTTCGCCGGCGGCAACGGCGCCGCCGCGCTGGCGGACAACGCGCTCGCGTTGGGCACGTCGTCGAACGTATCGGTGATCGGCGGCGTCGCGGTCGGGTCGGGTTCGGTCTCCGACCGCCCGGTGCTCTCGAGCGTCGGCTCCATCGCCAATGGCACGCATGCGATTCCCTTCAACACGGCGGACCAGACGCTGCTCGGCGCAGTGTCGTTCGGGAGCGCGACTGGCAACACCTATCGCCAGTTGATCAATGTCGCCGACGGCACGCAGGCGCAAGACGCCGTCACGGTCAGGCAGCTGGCCGGCGCGCTGTCGTCGTTCGCCGTTACCGGGCAGATGTACTTCCACGCGAATTCGACCGCGGCGGATTCGCTCGCGGTGGGTGCGGAGTCGATCGCCGTCGGACCGACGACGGTGGTCAACGGCGACAACGGCGTGGGCATCGGCAACGGCGCGGTCGTCGACGCGACGGCGCCGGGCGGCGTCGCGATCGGCCAAGGCTCGAACGCGGCACAGGCCGACGCGATCGCGCTCGGCAGCGGCTCCGTCGCAAGCGGCGCGCAATCGATCGCGCAAGGCGCGAATGCAAGCGCGGCCAACGCAGGCGGCGTCGCGATCGGCTCGGGCGCGCACAGCAGCGCGATCGATGCGCTCGCGCTGGGTGCTGGCTCGAGCGCGTCGATGACGAACAGCGTTGCGCTGGGTTCAGGCGCAAGCGCGTCGATGGCGAACAGCGTCGCGCTGGGTGCGGGATCGGTGACGACGGTTGGCGCGTTGAGCAATTACATCGCGTACGGGTTGAGCAGTCCGCAGTCGTCGGCGGGCGAGGTCAATGTCGGCAACCGGCAGATCACCGGCGTGGCAGCCGGCAAGGCCGGAACCGATGCGGTGAACGTCTCGCAACTGGACGCGGTGTCGACCCAGTTGACCACGCTGATCAACCAGCGGACCACCAACACCGGCGGCAGCTTCTCGTCCACTCCTGGAACGCCGACGCCACCGGCGTCCACCGGATCGAATTCGTCGGCGGGCGGGCAAGGCGCGTCGGCATCCGGCTCGAACAGCACGGCGGTTGGCAACAGTTCGCAAGCCAGCGCGAACGGCGCGACCGCGGTCGGCGTCGGCGCAGCCGCGAGCGGGAATAACTCGGTGGCGCTGGGCGCGGGCAGCACGGACGAGGGGCGGAGCAACGTCGTATCCATCGGCTCGACGGCCGATCCCCGGCAAGTGGTGAATGTGGCTGCGGCAACGCAGGGCTCGGACGCAGTCAACCTGAACCAGCTCAATGCCGGGCTCGCGCAAGCGAATGCCTATACGGATCAACGGGTCAATCAACTGCAATCGGGAATCAACTCGGTCGCGCGCAACGCCTATTCCGGCATCGCCGCAACGACTGCATTGACGATGATTCCGGAGGTCGACAAGGACAAAACCTTGTCGTTCGGCATCGGCACGGCAGGCTTCCGCGGCTATCAGGCGGTCGCGCTGGGCGGGACCGCTCGCATCACCGAAAACATCAAGATGAAAGCCGGTGTCGGCATGAGCCCTGGCGGCACGACCTTCGGCATGGGCGCGGCCATGCAGTGGTAAGACGCGGACGCCATCGCTCAAATGCGGACGATATCGTCCGTTCGGAACGCATGCACGAAAAAACAGTATGGAGAACAACATGAAGCAGCTTTTTGGATGGGGCTTATCGCTGAGCCTTGCTTTTCTTGCCGGATGTTCGAGTGCCTCCGGGCCGACGTTCAACGCTTATACGGTCACGACCGCGGATGGTTCCAGGCTTCATCAGGTCGAATGTCATGGACTCTTCGAGGGGCCCGCCACCTGTATGAAGGTGGCCCGGCAAATATGCCGCGGAGAACCTGTTCGCGTGGTGCAGAAGGTCGGGCGCCTTCAATCGGACAATGACGAAGCCGACGTCACACGGCGACTCACCTTCACGTGCGGTGGCGCGCCTGCAGCGGCTTCGCAGCCGGCCGCATCCGAGCCGCAAACGGTCGCCCAGTTCGTGCTGCAAACCGATGCGCTGTTTGCCTTCGGGCAGTCCAGCCTCGCTTCGATCTTGCCGGGCGGGGCGAAAAACCTCGAGCAGGTCGTCACGCGTATAAAGCAGCGAAGCGGTGTTCAGTCCATTTCGGTCGTAGGCCATACCGACCGCATCGGGCCAGAAACGGTCAACCAGCCGTTGTCACTGGCCCGTGCAGAGACGATACGGGAATACATGATCAATCATGGACTGAACGGCGAGACGATTCACGCGGCGGGAGTGGGCTCCCGCGAGTCGACAACCCAATGTCCGGCCGGCGAAAGCAGCGCGGTTATCGCTTGCCTTCAACCGGACAGGCGGGTCTCGATCGAAGTACGAGCACAGTGAGATGGCTCAGCGCCGGGCAGACTCACCCCGCATTGGGTGTGGATGCCCGGGCGCAATGAGAGCCCCCCGGCGCGTGGCGCGGCGGTGCGCTTGCGCCGCCGGCCAGCAAGATGATCGAATCGATCATCAAAATGAGCGATTTGCGCAAATCGCATGGGTGAATTACACTCCAATTTGATCGTTTCAATCAAATTAGTGACCGATTCAATCATCGGTCCGATCAAACTGGAGACTGGCATGGCCCAAATACACATAAAGCGCGGCATTGAACGCGTACCTGGCGGGATGATGATCGTGCCGCTGCTGCTAGGCGCGCTGGTCGCGACCTTCCTGCCGGACATGCCGAAATTCTTCGGCTCTTTCACGAATGCACTCTTCACCGGCGCGCTGCCGATTCTCGCCGTGTTCTACGTCTGCATGGGCGCGAGCATCGACGTGAAGGCCACGCCCTATCTGCTCAAGAAGGGCGGCGCGCTGTTCGTCACGAAAGTGGGCGCGGCGATCGTCATGGGCGTGGTGCTGGGGCATTTTCTCGGCGAACAGCCGATCTCGTCGGGGCTCTTCGCCGGCATCTCGACGCTGGCCGTGGTCGCGGCGATGAACGACACCAACGGCGGGCTGTACATGGCGCTGATGGGCCAGTATGGCCGCTCGGAAGACGTCGGCGCCTACACGATCATGTCGCTCGAATCGGGACCGTTCCTGACCATGGTCACGCTCGGCGTCGCCGGTCTGTCGGCGTTTCCGTGGCCGACGCTGGTCGGCAGCATTTTGCCGCTCGTGTTCGGCATGCTGCTCGGCAACCTTGACCGCGAAATGCGCGCGTTCCTCGGCAAGGCCGTGCCCGTGATGATTCCGTTCTTCGCGCTGGCGCTCGGCGCGAGTCTCGATCTGCACAAGGTGTGGCAGGCGGGCCTTCTCGGCATCGGGCTTGGCATCGCGGTCGTGATCGTCACCGGCATCCCGCTCTATTTCGCCGACCGTCTGACGGGCGGCACGGGGGTCGCGGGCGTCGCGGCGGCGAATACGGCGGGTAATGCGGCCGCCGTGCCGGCGCTGATCGCCGCGGCGAATCCGGTCTACGCGGAAGCCGCGAAAAGCGCGACACTGCTGGTGGCCGCATGCGTTGTGGTGACCGCGATCCTGTCGCCGATCCTCACGGCCGCCGTCGCGAAACGCGTGCAGGAACGCCGCGAAGCAAGGGAACTGGCACGATGAGCATGCTGATCATTGCCGACGATCTGTCGGGCGCCGCGGATTGCGCGATCGGCTTCGCGAGCGCGGGGCATCGCACGGTCGTCACGCTCGACGCGTCGGCGCACGGGCTCGACACCCACGCCGCCGACGTGATCGCCGCCGACACCGACACCCGCCGTCTCACGCCCGCCGAAGCCGCGCAGCGCACCGCCGCCGCGTGGCAGGCATTGCGCGCGCCGGGCCGGCGTCTGTACAAGAAGATCGACTCGACGCTGCGCGGCAACTGGGCCGCCGAAGTCGCCGCATTGCAGCCGCTCGCGGGCCTCGCGATCGTCGCGCCGGCGTTTCCCGCGACCGGCCGCACGTTGCGCGGCGGCCGCGTGTTCGTGCACGGCGAGCCGCTCGAAACCACGGATACCTGGAAGCTCGAAAACGTCGGCCGTGCCGCCGACCTGCACGCGATGCTGGCCGAAGCCGGTCTCTCGACGGCGCAACTCGATATCGACGCCTTGCGCGAAGGCGGTCAGGCGCTGGCCGCGCGGATCGCGGCCGTGGCGGCGAGCGGCGCGCAGGCGCTGGTGGTCGACGCCGAAACGAAACAGGATCTGCTGACGCTCGCGCAGGTCACCACGCAGATGGAGAACGCGCTGTTCTGGGTCGGCTCGGGCGGCCTTGCTCGCGAGATCGCGGGCCTCGAGGGTTTGTTCGAGGCCAAAGCCGCGGCAGGCGCCGACGGCGCCTCGCAACTCAAGCATGAAGAAGCGCCGGTGCTGATTCTGGTCGGCAGCCTGTCGGCCGTTTCGGAGCGGCAGTGCGCGATGCTGCGCGAACGCGCCGGCGTCGCGGAACTGACCGTGCCGCCCGCCGTGCTGCGTGAAGGCGAACGTCACGCGGACTGGACGGCATGGCGGTCGCGGATCGGCAAAGCGCTCGAATCGCGCGCCGATCTGCTGCTGCGCATCGGCCGCGACGACGCGTTCAATCCCGCCGAAGGCGCATTGCTGTCGACGGCGCTCGCCGCGCTCGTCAAACCGCATTTCGGGGCCCTCCGCGGCCTGATCGCGACCGGCGGCGAAACCGCGCGCGCGATGCTGACCGCCGTCGGCGTCGGCAGCGTGGAACTGATCGCGGAAATCGAAGCCGGCGTGGCCGTCGGCAAGCCGGTCGAGGCACGCGCTTCGCAGCCGCATCTGCGCATCGTCACGAAGGCGGGCGCGTTCGGCACCGATCACGCGCTGTTCGCGGCGTGGCGCTATCTGCACGACGCATCGGCAGCGGCAGCCTCAACGGTAAGCGCAACCGCTACACACGATTCAACCTGATCGCCGCCCCGCGCGATCACGCATGCAGCACAGGCAAAAATCAAGGACTCAGGCAAAACATCATGAGCAACTACCTCCCCGTAATCGGCATCACGATGGGCGACGCAGCGGGCGTCGGCCCGGAAATCGTCGTCAAGAGCCTTGTGCACGATACCGTTTACAAGCAGTGCCGTCCGCTCGTGATCGGCGACGCACGCCGGCTCGAGCGCGCGAACGAAATCGTCGGCGGCAATCTGAAAATCCGGCGCATCAAGGACACCGCCGAAGCCCGCTACGAGCCGGGCACGATCGACTGCATCGACCTCGACCTGATCCCCGACGACATGCCGTTCGGTCAGTTGTCGGCGGTCGCGGGCGACGCCGCGTACCAGTTCATCGCGCGCGCCGTCCAGCTCGCCGAGGCGAAGCAGATCGACGCGATCTGCACGGCGCCGCTGAACAAGGAAGCGCTGCACGCGGGCGGCCACAAGTTTCCCGGCCACACGGAAATGCTCGCGTACCTGACGGGCGTCGACGAAGTGTCGATGATGCTGGTCGCGCCGCAACTGCGCGTGATCCACGTGACGACGCACATCGGCATCATCGACGCGATCCGCAAGATCGAGCCGGGTCTCGTGCAACGCACGATCGAGCGCGGCAACGCGACGCTCGTGAAGGCCGGCATCGCGAAGCCGCGCATCGGCGTGTGCGGCATCAATCCGCACGCCGGCGAAAACGGCCTGTTCGGCTACGGCGAGGAAGAAGAGAAGATCATTCCGGCGGTGAAGGTGCTGCAGGAACGCGGCCTCGACGTGACCGGCCCGCTGCCCGCCGACACGCTCTTTTTCCGCGCGGGCCGCGGCGACTTCGATCTGGTGGTCGCGATGTATCACGACCAGGGTCACGGCCCGGTGAAGGTGCTCGGCCTCGAAGCCGGCGTGAACGTGACGGTGGGCCTCGAAGTGATCCGCACGTCGGTCGATCACGGCACCGCGTTCGACATCGCGGGCAAGGGTATCGCCGACGAGCGCAGCCTGCTCGAGGCGCTGCGCCAGGGCGCCGAACTCGCGACGCGGCGCGGCTGAACGCGCAAGGCGGCGCGCGGGCCGTGGTGTAACATCGGCAGCCTCGTTACTGCAGCAAGACAGCCATGAAAGCGTCCGAGCGCCACCGCGCCATCCTCGATCTCGTCCTGACCGGCGACGCCAACGTCGAACAGCTGAGCGCCGCGCTCGGCGTATCGGAGGCGACTGTCCGGCGCGATCTCACGACACTCGCGAACCAGCGCCGTCTTGTGCGCACCTATGGCGGCGCGACGGCGCTGATCGGCTCGCATGAGCCGGAGGCATCGCTCGAGGAACGCAAGGCGACGCAACGCGAACAGAAGGAAGCCATCGCGCGCGCGGCGGCCGCGCACGTCCATGACGGCGATACGGTGCTGCTCGACGGCGGCACCACGTGTGCCGCGCTCGCGCGGCATCTCGGCTCGCGCGTCGATCTTCATGTGGTCACCAACAACCTGCTTGCCGTGATGACGCTCGCGAATGCGCCGGGCGTGCATCTAACACTGATCGGCGGCGACCTGCGCAATTCGAGCATGAGCACGCTGGGGCCGCTCGCCGAACTGTCGCTGAGCCGTCTGAGCGTCGACAAGGCGTTTCTCGGCGCCGACGGCGTGGTCGCCGAATTCGGCCTGTGCGAAGCCAGCGCGCAGCATGCGTATCTGAAGGACTGCATCATCCGGCGCGCGGCGCAGATCGTCGTGCTGGCGGATGCCGACAAACTCGGCCGCTCGCGCCAGCAGCACTGGACGCCGCTCGAGCGCGACTGGCGGCTCATCACGTCGAGCGTCGCCGACGAGGCGCTTCTCGCGCCGTTCAGGGCGCTTGGACGTGTCGTCGTGGAGACGGCGGACGTCGATAGCTGATCGCCGGCGCGTGAGCGATACATCAGCCCGGTATGGATTCGCCGGCGTCGCCGCGTCGGTCAGGCCGGCTCTTTCACGGACGGACGCTCATCGATCCTGGCTCGCCAGGCCTTTAACGCTTCACATTCGTCGGGGACCGCTATGTTCGCGAATCCGGCGAACAGCAGGCCCGCCCACACGGGGCGCTTGTGAGCCTGAAGCGCATGATCGCAACCGACACCCAAACCCGCATTCTTCAAACCGCGCGCCGCATGGTTCAGGCGCGGGGCTGCAACGCGCTGAGCTTCCGCGAGATTGCCAGGGAAGTGCGGATCGCGCCGCGACCAGACGGCATGCGTTGGCGATCTTCGCCGCCCTCGAAGGCGCGCAACTCGTCGCGCGGGGCCGTGGTGACGTAGGCGTGTTCGACGACACGGTGAAAGCGTATCGGGCAGCCGGATTGCTGCCGTAAGCGTCGTCATCTCTGGACGCAATGTCGTTGAAACCGGACGGCATGCAATGAGCGGCGAACACAGGGTCCATTAAGGTTTGCGCTGGCGTCGCATTCCCCTTTCGATGCGTCTTGCCGTGAGCGGGAGCGCGATCTTCGAAACCTTTTTCCCGCTGTATCGCTCCCATCATGAAGTCCTATTTTCTGCGGCTCCTCGCCGCGCTCGCACAGGGGCCGCTCAACGCGCGCTGTCTCAGCGATAAGGTGCCGCAAGCGGCCTGGAAAACCAAACCGTCGTGGTGGGTTTACGGTGACCAGGATCAGATCATTCCCGCGGCGCTTCAACAGGCCGAAGCGAAACAGATTGGAGCGAAGCTCATCTCGATTGCCGGCGCGAGCCATGTTGCGCTGATGTCCCGACCGGACGCCGTAGCCACCGTGATCGTCGACGCAGCGCGGGCCTCGGGCCTGCTCTGATCAGTCGCACTGAGCGGCATTTCTTCAACACTTCAACGGTCGCGCAGACTCGTCTGGAGCACTTCGAAACCTTCGAATTCCGGGTGGCCGAGGTAAAGCGATCGGGTACCGCCGCCGGCGTTCCGGTGCGCGGCCCTGAATGCCTCTGATTTCGTCCAGTCTTCGAACGCTGCATGGTCCCTCCAGATCGTGTGGCTGGCATACAGAACGTGGTCTTCTCTTTGAGGCCCCTTGAGCAGATGGAATTCCACAAACCCCGGCACTTCCTTGAGATGGGTGTCGCGCGTGATCCACAGCTGTTCAAACTCGAGTTCGGCCCCGAGAGCCACCTTGAAGCGGTTCATGGCGATGTACATATCCGATGTCCTTTAACGAAATGATGCGATGCGAGATGCACGACGGTACCGTCTGATTCTAATAGGTCTTAATAGCCGCCGACGCTGTGCCTCCGCGTGAGCACTCACACTGGCGTGTAAATCGCGAGCTTCAGCGCCGGGTTGTCGTTTGCCTGAAACGTCGCGTATTCGTAGCGCTGCGCGCCTCGCTCCGGGTGCGTGAGCACTTTCTGGCCGGCCGCGCCGCTGCGGACGTCATGCGCGTCCCACCACATCGCGAACTCCGGGCTATCTGCACGCACGCGCTCCACCAGTTCGACGAACGCCTGATCGCCGGCATGAAGATCGTAGGTCGCGCGAAAGAGCGCGATCATACGGCGCGCTTCGTCCGGCCAGGTGGACCCGAACAGCCGCCGCGATTCCGGCTTGATGAACATGAACACCAGGATGTTGCGATCCGTTTCGGCGAGACGATCGAAGCCGAGAAT
>DASPZL010000498.1:0-10061 GCA_035636295.1 Paraburkholderia sp. | reverse complement strand
GTAATCGGCGCGGCGGATCACATTGGGCGTTGCGGTATCGGCCATGGCGTTCTGTAGTGATGGGACTCGAGCGGTCAGGTGCGCAAAGGGCACACGAGCCGGGCTTGTCGGGCCATTGTACAAAGCCTCGGCGGATCGTGCGGGCCGAACTTTTTACCGAATTTCCAGGTCAGCGTATTATCAGGCGCCCGCGCAGAAAAAACCCTTGCGCACCGGCGAATCCAAAGCAGAGGCAACACTGAGGCTTCCCGAGGTAGACCATGAAAATCAATCGATGGACCCGCCGCGTCACGCTGCTGATGACGACGCTGACGGTGCTGCTGTCCGGTTGCACCACCTATGTGACCACCCAGGTGACGGCGTTCTCAGACTGGAGCGGCAGCGACGCCACCCGTACCTACGCGTTCACGCGGGCGGCGGATCAGCAGAACAATCTCGAACTCGCCACTTACGAGCGCTTCGTCGCCAACGAACTCGCCGCGCACGCGTTCCGCCAGGCCGACACGTCCCAGGCGCGCTATCTGGTCGGGCTTTCGTATGGAATTCGCTCGGACATGGTGACGGTCGCCGAGCCGGTGTATTACAACCCGTGGCCGGCGCCTTACTGGGGACGGCCGTTCGATCCGTGGGGGCCATGGGGGCCGTTTCCGACCGCATACGTGAATCAGAGCTACCCGATCTTCACGCACCTGCTCGGCGTGAGGATCACCGAGCGCGCAACCGGCAAGGAGGTCTATAACGTGACGGCGCGCAACTCGGGCGGCGAATCGTCGCTGGTGCGGGCCATGCCGTACCTGGCGCGCAGCGCGCTGGCGGATTTCCCGATCGGCAACGGCGTGGTGCGCACGGTAAAGATTCCGCTCGACAAGAACGGCGGCGCCTCGAACGAAGTGGCCGCAACCGGCGCCACGCCCGCGGCCGCACCGGCTCCGGCATCGGGCGCGAAAGTCGTGCAGTAAGTAAGCGGTGCCAGGCCGGCGCGCGCCCAAAGGGCGTCCGCTGTGGCGCGGCTCGGAACGGCCCGGCAGGTCATCCTCGCTGGGCCGTTTTTCTTTTGCACGCCGTGAGGTGTTGCGCGGCGGCCTCGTGCCCGCCCACGTGTGCGAACGACGCTCAAACCCCCACGCCGCACAGCGCCAGCGTCCCCAGAATCACGAACATCACCGCGGCGATGCCGTGCACGAGCTTCGTCGGCAGACGATGGGCGAAGCGGTCGCCGAGCAGGATCGCCGGCACGTTGGCGATCATCATGCCGAGCGTGGTGCCCGCCACCACGCCGAAGAAATCGTGAAAGCGCGCGGCGAGGGCCACCGTCGCGATCTGCGTCTTGTCGCCCATTTCCGCAAGAAAGAACGTCACCACGGTCGCGCCGAACACGCCGAAGTGCGTGCGGCTGGTGTTGGCTTCGTCGTCGTCGAGCTTGTCCGGCACGAGAATCCACAAGCCCATGCCGATAAACGACGCGGCCAGCGCCCAACGCATGACGGTCGGCGTGAGCAGCGAGCCGAGCCAGGCGCCGAGCGCGCCGGCGCAGGCGTGATTGACGAGGGTGGCGGCCAGCACGCCGAGAATGATCGGTAGCGGCTTGCGATAGCGCGCGGCCAGGACGAGCGAAAGCAGTTGCGTCTTGTCGCCGATTTCGGCGAGCGTGACCGCTCCGGTCGAAATGATAAAAGCGTGATCCACGTTGTATGGGTTCCCCGGGCCGGGATGTGAACGAGCGACGACCCACGACGCGCCGGGCCCTGTTGCGGCGCGTGTGTGGATCATCGGTCTCGCCAGGCCAGAGGCTGCGGCTGCCATGGCCGTACAGGCCAAGTCTGTTGACAGGCGCCCCCGCGAATCACACGTGCGACGCACCCGGCAAGCGGTGCGGACGTGCCGCGGGGCGGCTACTCCCCAATGAGGGGCAGATTATAACAGGCATGACTCCGCCTCATGCGCAATGCTTACTCAAGCGTTGCCCAAAAATCATCGAAATGTTCCCAACTGAAACAATTTTTGGAAAGTTAAATGAAAGTATGTGCGCATTATTTGTGAATTCGCCGGCGTGCCGGGGCTGGAGAGTCCGCCGCACACCGTCATGCAGCCAAATCGAGCCATGGGCGGGGCCGCCGGACCGGCACGCGGCGGCGTTCTGACGATTCGTGGCACCGGCGATACGGATTACAGATGGATACGTCTTTTCCGGCTGATTTAATCCAGAATATTCAGTATGATTCCGGCCACTATAAGGAGCCCGAGACCATCCATCCGACAAATTAGCAAAGGCGCCTAAATAATCGGGGCCAAGTGCCGTTAATTCGCTGAACCCTACATAAAAGACGATTGGATTGACTCCGGCTGGAGATTGCCGGTCCGCGCGGCGCGCGCACGCTGTGACGGCTGCGTATTCCGTCAGGCGCTTCAGCCTCTCCTCGCTTCTTCGCGCGAACACCGATATGCCCGATCTGCACTGGACCATTCCGGTCGCTCGCTGGTCTTGCTGGCCTGCTGCCGCATCTGCCGCACCCGATATCGGCTTTATCGAGCCGATCGTGCGGCGTCGCCTGAGCACTTTGTCCAAAGCCGCGTTGAAGGTTGCGCACGATTGTGTCGCGCAGGACGAGGTCCGGGTCGTGTTCGCTTCGCGCCATGGCGAATTGCGGCGTACCACGAACATTTTGCGCGCCATCAGCGCGGGCGAGCCGGTCTCGCCGACCGCGTTCAGCCTGTCGGTGTTGAATGCCATGACGGGCGTGTTCGGCATCGCGCGCGGCGACCGTTCCGCGGCGAGCGCGATCTCCGCCGGCGCCGAGACACTCGGCTACGCGCTGCTGGAAGCGTACGCGCAACACGCGACGCAGCCGGGCGCGCCGGTGCTGCTGGTGTACGCTGACGAACCGGCCGATGAAGCCTACGGCACGATCGAAGACGAAGTGCAGGGCGGCGCGATCGCGATCCTGCTCGATCGCGAGGCGGCGACGGGGCAACTGGCGTGCACGCTGTCCGCCGCCGGAGAGGCGCAGGCAGCGCAGCCAGGCGAGGCAAGCCCCACGGCCCCCGCCGAGCGTTTCGCGACCCAAAGCCAGGCGCTGCTGCACTGTCTTGAAACCGGCATGCCCGCCGCCTGGCCGGGCGGCGGCGCCATCTGGCATTGGAGTTGGCATGACCGCGCGGCTTGACTACATCTGGCGGTTCTGCGCGACGGGCATGGCCTTCGTGGTGTTCGGCGTCTGCGGCCTGCTATTTTCGTTGCTGGTGTTTCCGCTCGCGTGGCTGTGGCCGCATCGCGCGTCGCGCCAGTTCGCGGTGACGGCCGTGATCCACTGGTTTTTCCGCGCGCTGGTCGCGGTGCTGCAGCGTATCGGCGTGATGGAACTCGAGGTGTCGGGCGCGCAGATGTTGCGCGCCGGCGGCCCGGCGATCGTGGTCGCCAATCACCCGACCTACCTCGACGTGATGGTGCTGCTGTCGCTTACCCCGCATGCGTGTTGCGTGGTGAAAAACGCGCACTGGGGCAACCCGTGTTTCTGGGGGATCGTGCGCTCGGCGGAATACGTGAGCAATGCCGATCCCACGGACCTGGTCGAAGCCGGCGCGAGGCAGCTTGCGGCAGGCTATACGATGATTATTTTTCCCGAAGGCACGCGCAGCCCCGCGCCGAACCGGCTGCACGCGTTTTCGCGCGGTTTCGCGCACATGGCGTTGAAGGCCGGCGCGCCGATCGTGCCGGTGCTGATGGATTGCGACCCGCCCGCCTTCACGAAGCAGATGCGCTGGTACGACGTGCCGGCGCGTGCGTTCCGGATACGCGTGAACGTGCTCGAGCCGCTTGGCGTCGAGCAGCTCGCGGATGACGACACTACACCGGCTCTCGCCGCGCGCAGCGTGACGAGCGCCGTCGAAGCACACATTACTCAGCACCTGTTCGATTATGGATTCTTTAAAACTGGAAATTAAACAGCTTCTGATCGAAGCTCTCGATCTGGAAGACCTGAGCCCGGCCGATATCGACGACGACGCACCGTTGTTCGATACCGACGGCATCGGCCTCGACTCGATCGACGCGCTGGAAATCGGCATCGTGCTGCGCAAACAATACCAACTGACCATCGCGGCGAACGACGAGCGCACGCGCGAACACTTTCGCTCCATCAGCACGCTGGCCGCGCTGGTGGCGAGTCAGCGCGAAGCGGCGCACGCGGTGAGCGAAACTACAAAGAAGGGGGAATAAATCGTGTCCGAGGCAGAGATTCTTGAACGCATCCGCGCCATTTTCAAAGAGAACTTCGCGATCGAGCCCGAGCGTGTGACGCCCGGGGCGCACCTGTTCGAAGACCTCGATCTCGACAGCATCGACGCCGTCGACCTCGCGATCAAGCTGCAGGAAATGACCGGCCGCCGCATCAAGCCGGAGGAGTTCAAATCGGTGCGCACCGTCGGCGACGTGATCGGTGCGGTCGAATCGCTGCTGGCGGCGCAGGGCTGATGCACTCCGTGCGCTCGCGAATGCAAGCGGCGGCGGACCGGGCCGTCGAGGCATCGCCTCGCGCGGGGCGCCACTGGGCCAAAACCGTCTTGCAGGTGCTGTTGAAGCTCGCGTATCCCGCACTGATCCTGTGCGCCTGGCGCTGGGACACGCCGCGCTACGTCGGCTGCATGCTGTTCGCGATTCTGTGGCTGCAGCGCTGGGCCGGCAGCGGCCCGATCGCGACTTCGCTGCGGCGTCTTTCGACGATCGATTGGACCGTGGTCGGCCTGCTGAGCTGCGCGTCGGCGGCGATCGTGTTCACCAATAGCGAGTTGCTGTTGCGCCTCTATCCGTCGCTCGTGAATCTCGGTTTGTTGATCGCGTTCGGTGCGACGCTCGTGCGCGGGCCGACGATGATCGAGAAATTCGCACGCCTCGGCAATCCGAATCTGCCGCCTGGCGCGGTGCGCCATACGCGGCGCGTGACCCAGGTGTGGTGTGTGTTCTTCGCGCTGAACGGCGCGTTCTCCGCTTATACGGCGCTGTACTGGAGCCGCGCGAGCTGGTCGCTGTATAACGGCGCGATCGCCTATGGGCTGATCGGCGTGCTGCTGGTGGCCGAGGTCATCTGGCGCTATCTGGTGGTGCTGCCGCGAGCCGCGCGTTCGGAGGCGGCATGATCGCGCTGCACGATCTGTTGTCGGCGGCCGATGAGGCTGCCGTGGTGAATGCGCCGGTATGCCGCGACGGCGGAGTGGTGCTCGATCGCGCGGCGTTTCGCGCGCGTGTCTCGGCGTTGGCTGCGTCGGTGCGGGAGCAGGCCGCGCAGCGCTACGCGTTGTGCATCGACGATCCGTTCGATTTCGCCTGCGCGCTGTTTGCGCTGTTCGCGTGCGGCAAGGAACCGGTGATTCCGGCCAATGCGACGCCGGGCTATCTTGCCGATCTCGCGGACGCATACGATGTCGTGTTGACCGACGCTGATCTGCCGCCGTTTGTGGGCGATGCGGTTGACAACGCAAACGCCGCCGACACGGCACGCTCCCAACCCATTGCGTACACGATCGATCCGCAAGCCCCGCTCACGCTCTACACATCAGGAAGCAGCGGCCGCCCCAAACCGATCCGCAAGACGCTCGCGCAATTCAACGCCGAGGTGCATACGCTGGAAAAGCAGTGGGGCGCGCTGGTCGGCGACGCGACGATGCTCGCGAGCGTGCCGCATCATCACATCTACGGCTTGCTGTTTCGCGTGCTGTGGCCGCTGGCGGCGGGCCGCGCGTTCGACCGCGCGGTCAGCATCGAACCCTTGCATCTGCAAACGCAGATCGAGCACTGCGGCGCGACCGTGGTCGTCTCGACGCCCGCGCAATTGTCGCGCTGGCCCGCGCTGCCCGGTTTCGGCGCATTGAGGCCGGCGCCGCGCGCGTTCTTTTCGTCGGGCGGCCCGCTTGCGCTGGAAGCCGCGCAGGAATACGCCGGGGCTTTCGGCGCCGCGCCGCTCGAAATCTACGGCAGCACGGAAACCGGCGGTATTGCGTGGCGTCGCCAGGATCAGACCGACGCCTGGCAACCGGTGGCCGGCATCGAAGTGCGCCGCGACGAGGACGGCGCGCTGAACGTCCGCTCGCCGCATCTCGAGCACGAAGGCTGGCATCGCACCGACGACAAGATCGCATTCGACGCTGATGGCCTTTTTCGTCTGCAAGGCCGGCTTGATCGCGTGCTCAAGCTGGACGGCAAGCGCGTGTCGCTGCCGGAACTGGAAGCGCGGCTCGCGCTGCATCCGTATGTCGTGCAAGCGGCGATCGTGCCGCTGGAAGGCGCTTCGCGCGAGCGCGTCGGCGCCGTGGTGGCGCTGACCGAAGCGGGCAGCGCGGTGTTGCGCGACGAAGGCCGCGTGCTGCTCGCGCAAACCCTGCGCCGTCATCTCGCTGAATATTTCGATGTGGTGGTGCTGCCGCGCCATTGGCGTTTTCGCGTGACCTTGCCGTTCGACGCGCGCGGCAAGCTGCCCGTGGCCGCCGTGGCCGCGGCTTTCGAGCCGCGTGCCGAAGGCGTGGAAGTGCTCGCCGAAGCGCGCAGCGGCGACACGCTGCACTACGAACTGCGCGTGCCGCCGACGCTCGAGCATTTCGCCGGCCACTTCCCCGGTCTGCCGATTCTGCCGGGCGTGGTGCAGGTGGATTGGGCGATGCGTCTCGCTGCTGAACATCTGCCCGCCGTGCGCTCGTTTACCTCGATCGACCGTTTGAAGTTCATGGCGCCGGTGTCGCCGGGCGCGGTGTTGAATCTCACGCTGGCGCACGACGCCGCACGCCGGCGCGTGCAGTTCAGCTACCGGCTGAGCGGCCGTGAATGCGCGTCCGGCGTGATCGTGTATCGGGAGCCCGCGTGATGAACTTCGCTGCGTGCATCGTCATTCCGATTTACAACCACAAAGACGCCATCGGTGCGACCGTCGCTCATCTCGCGGTGCACGGCTTGCCGGTTTTCGTCGTCGACGACGGCAGCGATGAGGCGACCCAACACGTGCTCGCCGCGCTCGCGCGGCAATACGCGGGACAACTCACGCTATTGCGTTTGCCCGTCAACGGCGGCAAAGGCGCGGCGGTGATGGCGGGGCTGCGCGCCGCGCGTGCGGCGGGCTACACGCACGCGTTGCAGATCGACGCCGACGGCCAGCACGACGCCACCGACGTGCCCCGTTTCATCGACGCCGCGCGAGCCGAACCGGGCGCGGTGATCCTCGGTCGTCCGGTCTACGACGAGAGCGTGCCGAAAGCGCGCCTCTACGGCCGCTATCTGACGCACGTCTGGGTGTGGATCGAAACGCTCTCGCTGACGATACGTGATTCGATGTGCGGCTTTCGCCTCTATCCGCTGGCGCTGGCTTGCGATCTGATCGAGCGCGTGCAACTGCCGACGCGCATGGACTTCGACATCGAGATTCTCGTGCGCCTCTACTGGCGGCGCGCGGCATTCCGCTCGATCCCGACGCGCGTCACCTATGCCGCCGACGGCGTTTCTCATTTCGACGTGTTGTGGGACAACGTGCGCATCAGCCGCAGTCATACACGGCTCGTGTTCGGCATGCTGTGGCGTCTGCCGATGCTGCTCGCGCACAAGCTGATGCCGCGCCGCTCTGCTATCGCAACCGAAGAAGGCCAGCAGGACTGGTGGCGTATCGCCGAACGCGGCAGTCACCTCGGCATGTCCCTGCTCGCGCTCAGTTGCAAACTGTTCGGCCGCCGCTTCACCGCGCTCTGGCTGCATCCGATCGTCGCGTATTTCCTGCTGACGGGCCGTGCCGCGCGCGAGGCGTCGCGCAACTACTTCAAGCATCTCGGCGAGGCCGCGCCGCGCGGCGATACACCGCGTCCCGGTTGGCTGTCCGCATATCGCCACATGCTGGCGTTCGCGCAATCGGGCTTCGACAAGCTCGCTGCATGGTCAGGCCGCGTCAATACCGCCGACATCACGTTCGAAGATCCTTCGGCATTCGAAGCATTGGTGGCGAGCGGCAAGGGCGCGCTCGTGATCGGCGCGCATCTCGGCAATCTGGAGATGACCCGCGCGCTCGCCGCGCGCGGCGCGTACGCGAAGGTCACGGCGGTCGTCTATACCGAGCACGCGCGGCGTTTCAATAGCGTGCTGGCGTCGGCCAACAGCGAGTTCGCGCGGCATCTGCTCGAAGTCAGCGACTTCGGACCCGAGACCGCGATGATGATGCAGGAGCGTGTCGATGCGGGCGAACTGCTGGTGATCGTCGGTGACCGCGTCCCCGCACACGAAGCGGGCCGCACGACAGAAGCGCAGTTTCTCGGTTCGACCGCGCCCTTCGCGCAAGGCCCCTACGTGCTTGCGCACGCGTTGGGCTGTCCGGTCTATCTGTTCTTCTGCCTGAAAGAGTGCGACGGTTATCGTCTGTATTTCGAGCCGTTCGCCGAGCGCATCGAATTGCCGCGCCGCGAACGCGCGCAGCATCTCGCCGCGTGGGCGCAGCGTTACGCGGCACGGCTCGAACACTATTGCCGCAAGGCTCCTTATCAATGGTTCAATTTCTTCGATTTCTGGGCCAGCCCCAAGCGAGGCGTCAATGGCCGAACATGATCTGATCGATGCGCGCAACGCCGGCGCCAACGCAGGCGACAACGCGAACGCAAACGCAAACCCCAGCGCGTCCGCGGTGGTGATCGGCGCGCGCAAGCTCACGATTGAAGAGGTCGTCGCGATCGCGCATCATCGTGCGCCGGTTGCGTTGAGCGCCGATCCGGCGTGGCGCGCGCGCATTCAGCGCGGCGCAGATTTTCTGCGCCGTCATCTGGCAGCGGGCGCGACTGTCTACGGCGTGAACACCGGTTATGGCGACGCGTGCGTGGTCGACGTGCCGATGGAACTGGTCGAAGCCTTGCCGCTGCAACTCACGCGTTATCACGGCTGCGGCATGGGCCAGCATCTCGACGACGCGCAAACGCTCGCCGTGGTCGCCGCGCGGCTCAACTCGCTGGCCTATGGTTTTTCCGGCGTGCGGCCCGTATTGCTCGAACGCCTTGCCGATCTGATCAATCATCGCGTGCTGCCGCGCATTCCCTCGGAAGGGTCGGTGGGCGCGAGCGGCGATCTGACGCCGCTCTCGTATGTCGCTGCCGCATTGGCGGGCGAACGCGACGTGATGTTCGAAGGCCGCCTGCGCAACGTGCGGGACGTGTGGAGCGAACTCGGCCATGCGCCGCTCACGCTCGCGCCGAAAGAAGGGCTCGCATTGATGAACGGCACCGCGGTGATGACGGGCCTCGCCTGTCTCGCCTTTGCTCGCGCCGATCATCTGACGCGGCTCACCGCGCGCCTGACGGCGCTCTCCACCGTGGCGCTCGACGGCCGCGCCGCGCACTTCGACGCGATGCTGTTCGAAGTCAAGCCGCACGCCGGCCAGGCCGAAGCCGCTGCGTGGATTCGCGACGATCTGCTCGGGCGCGACGATACGCCGGGGCATCGTCTGCAAGACCGTTATTCGATTCGCTGCGCGCCGCATGTGATCGGCGTGGCGCGCGACGCGTTGTCGTGGGTGCGCCGCGACGTCGAGAATGAACTGAACAGCGCGAACGACAACCCGCTGATCGATCCGGACAACGAACGCGTGTTGCACGGCGGCAATTTCTACGGCGGCCATATTGCGTTCGCGATGGACTCGCTGAAGGTCGCGGTCGCCAATCTCGCCGATCTGATGGACCGTCAACTCGCGCTGCTGGTCGACGTGAATTTCAACAACGGCTTGCCGCGCAATCTGTCGGGCGCCGCGCCCGCGCGCGCCGCGATCAATCATGGCTTCAAGGCCGTGCAGATTTCGTCGTCCGCGTGGACGGCCGAAGCGCTGAAGAACACGATGCCCGCGAGCGTCTTCTCGCGCTCGACCGAAGCGCACAATCAGGACAAGGTCAGCATGGGCACGATCGCCGCGCGCGACTGTTTGCGCGTGCTGGAGCTAACCGAGCAGGTGGCCGCCGCTCATACGCTCGCCACCGTGCAGGCCGCGCGCTTGCGTTTGAAGATCGACGGCGCCACGTCGATTCCCGCGCCGCTGCAAGCGTTCATCGACAGCGTGAGC
>DASPZL010000497.1:0-14988 GCA_035636295.1 Paraburkholderia sp. | reverse complement strand
CGTTCAGATTGCCGTACGCGGTCGGATTGATGCCCGCGAACGGCACCGCGAAGGCGACGCGCAAGCCGACATCGCGCGCGGCTTTCGACACCGCGACGGCCTCGTCATAGAGCGCGCTGCCGATCTGCGTGTTGTGGCAATGATTGGCCGCGCAAACGCCTCCTTCGGCAAGCGCCGCGAATGCGACCGCCGCGCGCAGATACGGATCGACCACCGGTTCGCGCGCGAGCGCGCTGACCCACGTTTCCAGCGGGCCGTCGTGCGCGCCGAACGCGACGGTGCGCATGCCCCGGCCGTGGTCGTGAGCGTCGACCGGCGCGGGGAGCGCGACGATGTGATCCACCGCATGCGTGTCCGCATCGGCGGCGGTGCTCGCCGTGAGCGGTTCGATTGCCGCGATGCGGCCGTCCTCGATGTGCAGCGCCGACGGACCGAGCGCCGCGGCGCGGCCGGGCGCGCCGAACACGCGGCCGGCATGCAGCACCGAGCGTCGCGGATTCGCGCTCAAGACGCGACGGCCGCGGCGCGGGCGGATGTGATCGCCGCGCTCGTCTGATCGACGTTGCGCGGCGCGGCGGCCGGCATCTTCTGAATCCGCGTGACCGGCTGGCCGTGACCGCGCGCGCTCTCGACGAGTTCACGGTCGCGCATGACGAAGCGTCCGCGCACGAGCGTATGAACCGGCACGCCTTTCACGGGCGTCAGATTGAACGGCGACGAATTGCCGATCGACTTGAGCCGTTTCGATGAAATGATCTCCTCGCGGTCCATGTCGATGACGACGATGTCCGCGTCCGCGCCGGGCAGCAGCACGCCCTTGAACGGATAGAGGCCGAACGCGTTGGCCGGCGCGGTCGCCGTCAGGCGCACGTAGTCGTTGAGCGTGAGGCGCCCCGCGGCAACCTGGGTGAGCATGAGCGGCATTTGCGTTTCGACGCCGGTGAAGCCGCAGTCCGCGCACCAGATGTCGTCCTTGAATTTCTCCGACTCCGCATGCGGCGCGTGATCGGTCGCGATCATGTCGATCGTGCGGTTGCGGATCGCCTGCCACAGCGCGTCCTGATGCTGCTTTTGCCGGATAGGCGGATTCACGCGGATCAGCGAGCGTTTGTCGCGATACGCGTGCTCGTCGAGCAACAGATAGTGCGGCGCGGTCTCGGCGGTGATGTCCACGCCGCGCGCTTTCGCCTCGGCGAGCGGGCGCAATTCATCGGCCGACGACACGTGCAGGATGTGAATGCGCGCGCCAGTCCACTCCGCGAGAATCGCCGCACGCGCGACAGCCTCGACCGCGACGACCGGCGGCCGTGCGTCGAGATGAGCGAGCGGATCGTGACGGCCCGCCGCCTTCAACTTCTGCTGCCGGCGCGCCATGATGGACGCGTTCTCGGCATGCAGCGAGATGCGCAGGCCATGCTGCGCGACGATCTCGAAGCCTTCGAGCATCGCGCCGGTCGGCGGCGAAGGCAGGTTGCCGAAGGTGTTGCCCATGAAGCACTTGAACGCCGCGACGCCGCCGTCGATCAGGTCTTCGAGCTGGTCGAGGTTATGCTCGCCAAGCAGGCCGTAGATGCCGTAGTCGACGTAGGCTTTCTGCGCGGCCTCCTGCTTGAGCCGAAGCGCGTCGAGCGTGCCGGTCGGCGGATTCGTGTTCGGCATTTCGAACACCGTCGTGACGCCGCCCATCGCGGCGCTGGCCGTGCCCGTGGCCCAGGTTTCCTTATGCGTGTAGCCGGGCTCGCGGAAGTGCACATGCACGTCGATCGCGCCGGGCAACACATGTTTGCCGCGCGCGTCGAGCGTTTCCCTGGCTTCAGGCATGCTGGCGTCGTCGCCGAGACAGAGCACTCGCCCGTCCTTGATGGCGATGGAGGCGACGAACTGCGTCGTGTCGGTGACGATGGTGCCGCCGCGGATAATCAGGTCTGCGATCATGGAGAGTCTTGCGAGTGAGGTTGGGGCAATCTCGACCGGGCGTTAAAGCATGGCCCAGCCGCCGTCGACCGGCAGGTCGACACCGGTGATCTGACGCGAGACGTCGGATGCAAGAAACAGGCACGCGTTCGCGACGTCCGCATCGGAACTGATGCGTTGCAGCGCGTAGTCCTGCGCATGATGAGCGACGGCCTCGTCCTCGCTCAGGGACAGCTTGCGCATCACGTCGGGCACGACTTTGGTGCGAAAGCGCTCGCCGTCCACCATGCCGGGCGCGACGTAGTTCACATTGATGTTGTGGCGGCCGGCTTCGAGCGCGGCGGATTTGGTCACGCCGCGCAGTCCCCACTTGGATGCCGAGTACGCCATGCGTCCCGAGCGGCCGCGCATGCCGAAGGTGCCGCCCACGTTGACGATCTTGCCGTAGCGGCGTTCGATCATCGACGGCATGACCGCGTGCATCATGTTGAAACAGCCGGTCAGATTCAGCTCGACGATCTGTTCGAACTCCTCGGTCGTGGTGGTCCACGTGGTGCCGCCCACCGGACCCGTGCCGCCGGCCACATTCACCAGCACGTCGATTTGCCCGAAGCGTTCGAGCGTCGCCGCCGCGAGCGCCTCGGCATCGGCGGGTTGCGTGACGTCGCAGCGAATCGACATCGTCTCAGCCTGAGAGCCGCGCAATTCGAGGGCAAGCGCTTCGATGGCGGCCATGTCGCGGCCCGCCAGCACAAGGCGCGAACCTTCGTCCGCGAATGCCCGTGTGATCGCCGGCCCCATTCCCTTCGCAGGTCCGGTGATGACGACGACTTTTTTGGCGAGTTGCAGCTCCATTTATTTTCCTCTCGATGATGATTCCCCAACGCGCGGGTACGCCGTCGCTTCGCCGGAACAATGGCATCAAGCTTGCTTTTCTTCGTACCCTGAAACGTCGCGTGCAATGTCTGTGATCGCGTTGCGGCGATGCCCAACGTCTCGGCACGATACTCGATCAATATGCGCCGGCGAGTTGTTAATTTGGTGTGTACGCGTTGCCTAATCGGCTATGGAGAACCGTCTTGAGTCTGCGTAACATGCGGGTGCTTCCACCCATGGACCAAGGAGTGCGACTGTGACGCTGCGTAGCATGCGGGTGCTGCGATATCTGGAAGAGGTTGCGCGGGCAGGCTCGGTCCGGCAGGCAGCCGAACGGTTGTATGTCACGCCTTCCGCGCTGCTCAGGCGCATCCAGGATATCGAGGAAGAGCTGGGTATTCCCGTGTTCGAACGCACGTCGTCCGGCGTGCAACTCACCTCGGGCGGGGAGCTGTTTCTCGGCTGGATACGCAATCAGAATGCCGGCTTGCGGCACGTGATGTCGCAGATCGAGGCGCTCTCGGGACTGCGCCGCGGCGAGGTCCGCGTGTCGGCAAGCCAGGCGGTCGCGCGTAGTTTCCTGCTGCACGAAATCGTCGAGTTCCGGCGGCTGCATCCGCTCGTCAAATTCCACATGACGATCTGCGACCACGGTCGCGCGATGCGCTCGTTGATCGCCTACGAAACCGATCTCGTCCTGATCTTCCGTCCTCCGCAATCCGCCGAACTGCAACCGCTGATGTCGGTGGGGCAGGGACTCGTCGCGGTGATGGCGGCGGACCATCCGCTCGCGGGACGCAAGTCGGTGCGCATGCGCGAGTGCCTGGAATACGAAATCGGTTTGCCGGACAGCAGTTTCTCGGGGCGCGAGATCATCGACGAGATCGTCGCGCGCAGTTCGGTGCGCCTGAATCCGATCGTCGAGGCGAATTCGTTCGATCTGCTCGTCGATCTGGTGCGCGGCTCGCGCATCATCACGTTTCAGATCGAAGTGGGCTCGCTCGGCTGGAAGCGCGATCCGGCGCTTGCCGTGGTGCCGATCGACGATGCCGACGCGGCGCATGGCCCGCTCGTGCTCGGGCAGTTGAAAGGCCGCGCACTGCCGCTCGCGGCCGCGAAATTCGGCGAGCAGCTCGCGAAAAAACTCCACGAATGGCGCTCCTCGCCCGCACCCGACGACATTCCACGCGACGCGGCCGAGGTGGAAACGCATTCCCTCGATTCCTGAGGTTGCCGGTCTTGCGATGCGCTCGCGCCGGCGCACCAAATCGTGCCGTTCCCGTTCCCGCTTGAACTTCTTTTGTGCATCGTGCACGAATGCAGGCGCTGCGAGATCCCATCGGGCCGTCGCGCGAGGGTATGACGTTTTCGCGCGGCACGCATGCGAAAAAGGCGACGCGCGCCGCCTGAGCGAGTGGCTAACATAAGGAACCCTTGATCCCCGTCGACGCCATGAATCGCAACGATGCACCACTTGGCGGACTCACGCCGCACGCCGGCGCGACCGACGCGGAGCCGATTCCAGTCGTTCTAACCGAGGGCACCAACCTGGCGATCGCCCTTTCGCCGGACGGACAAACCATAGCGATGGATCTGCAGGGCGTTCTGTGGACCCTGCCGGCCGCAGGCGGCGAGGCGCGGCGTTTGACCGACGACTTCGGCGATATCGCCAGGCCGCAATGGTCGCCTGATGGCGCACGTATCGTCTTTCAATCGTATCGAAGCGGCAATTTTCATCTGTGGACCATCCGGCCCGACGGTAGCGGCCTGACCCAACTCACCCATGGCGAGTTCGACTGCCGTGAACCGCGCTTCTCGCCCGACGGGCTCGAGATTGCCTTTTCATCGGATCGCACCGGGCGCTACGCGATTCACGTGCTGAATCTGCAAAGCGGCTGCATGCGCGTGCTGTCCGATACCGATGCCGAGGCATCCGAGCCGAACTGGTCGCCGGATGGCCGTCAGCTGGTGTTCGTGCGCGACGGCGTGCCGGCCTGCGTCGATGTGAGCCGCGCCGAGGCGTTGGATCATCCGCTGATAGCCGATTGCCGGCACGCGGGCGCCGTCATTGCCGCGCCTGCATGGACGCCCGATGGCAAGAGCCTCGTTTACCGGCTCGCAACCGGCAGCGGGCGGGATATGCGCGCGAGCCGTCTTTGCATCGACGGCATCGCATTGACGAGCGACGACGAGGAGGTGTTTCCGTTTCCGGTCGTCTGGCTCGACGCGGATCAGTTCCTCTATACGTCCGACGGCAGGATTCGCCGCCGTTCGTTGGCGCGAGGCAGGCTGGCCGACATCCCGTTCCGCGCGACCGTGTCCGTTTCCAGGCCCTCGTATGCGCGTCGCTGGCGCGATTTTTCTTCGCACGAACCCCGCAAGGTCAAGGGTATTTCGTTTCCCGTACTATCCCCCAACGCGCGCCAGGTGGCGTTCGGCGCGTTGAATCAGCTGTGGCTGCTGACGATCGGCGATCCGCGGCCGTCACGCCTCACCGACGACGTGTTCGCGAAGATCTGGCCCGCGTTCTCGCCCGACGGAAAACGGCTTGCGTATGTCTGCGATCGCGGCGGCAACATGGACATCTGGATCCGCGACCTGGCCGGCGGCGAGGAGTCGCAGCTCACGCGAGCGGGCCACGCGCTCAAGCAATGCCGATGGTCGCCCGATGGCACGCAGATCGCATGCGCATCGCAGGACGGCTTCATCTACCGGGTGGATGCGAGCACGGGACGCATGCGGCGCGAAATCCACCAGACGGTATGGTCGGGCCGGCCCGACTGGGCGCCGGACGGCAGGCATCTCGTGCTCGCCGCGATTCGGCCTTATTCGGCGCGCTTTCGCGAGGGGCGCAACGCAATCCTGGTGTGCGAACTCGGCGTCGGCCGCGTCCATTACCATCCACCGTCGCCCACACCGGGCGCCGCGCTCGACGTGCGCAACGCAAACGGTCCTGTATGGATAGATGGACCGGGCCCGCGCGGAGTCGGCGCGTCACGTCTCGTCTATACGATGCGGGGAACCCTATGGTCGATGCCGCTCGATGCGCAACATAGGCCGTGCGCGGCGCCTGTCGCGCTGAATGACGAAACGAGCGATGCGATCAGCGCGAGCGCGGACGGGCGCTACGTCCTGTTCCTGTCGAATGCGCAATTGCGTCTGCTCGATCTGCAATCGGGCGAGACCGTCGACGTCCCGCTCGAACTGAGCTGGACGCTTCACCCTGCGCCGGGACGCACGGTGATTCACGCAGGCAGGATGTGGGACGGACTGAGTAGCGAAGCGGTCGACGACGTCGATATCGTGATCGAGCGCGGACGCATCGTCTCGATCGGGCCGCATCGCGAGCTTGCCGAAGAGGGTTCGGATATGCCGGACTCGTCCGGCGAGGCGGGACACCGTTACATCGACGCGAGCGCGCAAACGGTGATGCCCGGTCTGATCGACATGCATACGCATCGCGAGATGGGCAATCAGCTCGGCGCGCGTGAACCTCGCCTCTTCCTCGCGTACGGCGTGACCTGCACGCGCGGCCTGTCCGACAATCCGTATCTGGGCCTCGAAAACCGCGAGTCGGTGGATGCGGGAAAACGCGTCGGGCCGCGCAGCTTCGGAACGGGAGATGCATTGGACGGCACGCGGACGTTCTGGGACGGCATGCGTCCGATCGCCGATCGCGCGCAACTCGAGAGGGAATTGAAGCGCGCGGAGGCGCTCGGCTACGACCTGATCAAATGCTACGTGCGTCTGCCGCCCGATCTGCAACAACTCGCGACGGCGGGCGCGCACGCCATCGGCATTCCAATCACGTCGCACTACCTGTTTCCGGCCATGTCGTTCGGCGCCGACGGCTATGAGCATATGGGCGGCACGAGCCGCTTCGGCTACTCGAGAACCGGCAGTACGCTCGGGCGCATGTATCAGGACGTGCTCGCATTGTCCGCCGCGTCGGGTTGTTACCGCACGCCGACCTTGTTCGGCCTCGAATCGATGCTCGCGGACACGCCTGCGCTTGTCCGGGATGACGTGCGCGTCGACACGCTGTTCCTGCCCGGCGACCGGATGGCGTTGCGCCGCGCGGCGGACTCGGAGCGAGGGCAGTACGTGCCGACGATCGCGAGCCAGGTCGAAGCCATCATGCGCATGTCGAAAGCCGGCGTGAAAATCGTGACCGGCAGCGATTTTCCGATCGTGCAGCCCGGCGTGAGCTTGCATCTGAATCTGCGCGCGATGGTTCGTTACGGAATGACGCCCGTCGCGGCGCTGCGCACGGCGACGAGCGTAGCCGGCGGCGCGTTGCATCCCGATCTGGGTACGGTGGCGGTGGGTTCACTTGCCGACCTGGTATTCGTATCGGGCGACCCGACGCGTTGCATCGACGATGCGGCGGATGTGAAGGGTGTGATGGTCGGCGGCGAGTATCACACGCTCGAAAGCCTGGTCGATCCGTTCGTCGGCCTGGAGCCCGTACGGGTGGCACAAGCGGCGCAGCACGTTGCGGCCCCTGCCGGCGCCGGTAGTGGGCCGCGGCTGCCAACGCCATATTGGTGGCACGACGCGCGCTGGATCGAATGCGTCAGCGCGGCGTGCTGTGGACCGCTGATGCCTTTGATGTCTGCCGGCGCGGGCATGAGATCCCGATGGTCGAGCGCTTATCGGAGCAACGAGCGGTAGACCTAACCGGCGTCATGCGAACGCGCCGCCCGTGCCCTCATACGCAGCACGAAAAGCCACGTGGCCCAAAGAGCTCACGCGGCCTTCGTGCGCTACTTGTCCGCTATCGCACCCGCGCGTGCGGATAGGCGCGGGCCGCGGCCTCGCGCGACAGTCTGCCGTGCGCAACGTCCTCCGCGCCCAGCGCGGCGTCGCGCGCGGCCGGATCACCGAGCCCCGCGCCCCCCGGCAATTCGAGCACGAGGCGGTCGTCGGCGGGCACCCGCTGGAGTCCCTTCGCGCGCAGCGCCGGACCCGAGCCGAGCCGCACGATACCGGTCGCGCCGTCCTTGCCTCCCGCGCGGCCCCGCGCCGCCGAGCGCACGCGCTCGAACATTGCGAGCACCTCGAAGCTGGAACCGTCGCGTGTGGCGACTTCGACGACCTGGCCGAGTCCGCCTTGCGTGCGTCCGGCGCCACCGCTGTCCGCGCGCAGTTCCTTACGCCAGATCACGATCGGCGCGCCGGCTTCCGTCACCTCGACAGGCATCGCGCGCACGCCGCTCGGAAACGCGGTGGCCGACAGGCCGTCGAGCGACGCGCGCGCGCCGGACCCGCCGCTGTTGAAGAACACGGTGTCGAAGTGCTCGCCGGTCGCGCCGTGCACGCCGCGCAACTGCACGCTCCACAAACAGGACGAGCCTTCGGCCGGCGTGCGCTCCGGCAACGCCTGGCCGAGACAGCCGAACACGAGGTCGGGCAGCATCTGGCCGATCACGTGGCGGGCGGCAACCGGGGAAGGGCGCTGCGCATTGAGGATGCTGCCGCGCGGCGCATCGACGACGAACGGCAGCAACGCGCCGTGGTTGTTCGGTATTTCCGCGGCGACGACGCATTTGAGCCCGAACACCGTATAGGCGCGGCAATAGTTGAGCACGACGTTGATGCCCTGGCTGACCGCCATCGCGCTGCCGTCGTAGTCGACCGAGATCGAATCGGCTCCGATGGTCAGCCGCGCGCGCAACGTGATCGGCGCGTCGTAGCCGTCGATCGTCATGTCCGCCGACCAGCTGCCCTGAGGCAGCCGCGCGATCGCCGCGCGCGTGGCCGCGAGCGATTCGTCGACGATATAGTCCGCGAGTTCGTCGAAGTCGCGCAGCCCGTACTCGTCGAGCATCGCGCGCAGCCGGATCGAACCGGAGCGGTTGCACGCGATGTACGACAGCATGTCGCCTTCGGCCTGCAACGGCGTGCGCACGTTGGCCCGCAAAATGTCGAACAGGTCCTGGTTCAGCACCCCGCGCGACGCCAGCTTCAGCAGCGGAATCTGCAGGCCTTCCTCGAAGATCGAGCGGCCGTCGGGCCCTTGTCCGAGGCCGCCGATGTCCACCTGATGGCAGCAGCAACCCACCAGCGCGACGACCTTGCCGTGCGCGAGGACCGGGCTGATGACCGTGATGTCGTGCAGATGCCCGGCGGTCAGCCACGGGTCGTTCGTGACGAAATGATCGCCGTCTTCCATCGTTTCGGCCGGAAAGCGCGCGAGAAAGTGGCGTACGCCTTCGGCCATCGAATTCACGTGGCCTGGCGTGCCGGTCACGGCCTCGGCGATCATCCGGCCGCGGCTGTCGAAGATCGCCGCGGACAGATCGCCGGCGTCGCGCACGGTGGTCGAGAAAGCGGTGCGCATCAACGCCTGCGCGGATTCCTCGACGATGGAAATGAGCCGCGTCCACATCAACTGCTTGCGCAAGTCGCCCAAAGCGCCACTCATGCCGGTACTCCCAAAGTATCGCGACGCGTGAGCACGATGTATTCGTGCGAGTCGATCGTCGCGTTGAACGCGGCCGAAACGACCGTCGTGGTTTCATGTTCGACGATCAGCGCGGGACCCGCGATCAGATCGCCGGGTTCGAGAGCGGTTCGTGAGACGACTGCGAAGTCGATCTCTTCGCCCCTTGCGGGATCGACAACGCGCCGTTTGATCTCAGGCACGACCTTGCGCGATGCCGGGGTCGGCCCGGCACGTCGCCCAGGGGCGGCTTCGGTCGTGACCGACACGCGCCAGGTGAGGACTTCGATAGCGAGGCCTTGCGCGGTTGCCCCGTACAGCGCGCGATACGCGGTATCGAACGTCCGGGCGAGCAAGACGGCGTCGTCGGCCGCAAGCGCGCGCGCGGGCACCTCGATCGCGATTTCGAATCCCTGGCCGCAATAGCGGGCGAACGCGGTGCGCCGCTCGATGCGCGGCTTCGCCGCATTGGTGCGGGCCACGATCTCGTGTGCCTCGCCGGCCATGCTTGCCAGCATCGCGTTGACCGCGTCCGGGTCGAACTGTTCGAGCCGTTGATGCTGACTGCGCGAGACTTCATAGGCGATCGGCGCACGCAGAAATCCGACCGCCGACCCCACGCCCGCGCTGCGTGGTATCACGACTTCGCGAATGCCGAGCTTCTCGGCGATGCGAGCCGCGTGCAGCGGCGCGGCGCCGCCAAAAGCGAACAGCGTATGCGCGCCGGTGTCGGCGCCGTTTTCCATCGCATGAACACGCGCGGCGCTCGCCATCGCTTCGTCGACGGTTTCACTCACGCCCAGCGCCAGTTGCGCGGAGGTGGCGTCCCACGCATCCAACGTATCCAGCGCCGCGGCGGCGGCCACCACGTCGAGCATGATCGAGCCGCCCGCGAAAGCCGCCGGGTCGATGCGGCCGAGCACGAGGTCCGCGTCGGTGACGGTCGGTGCCTTGCCGCCTCGTCCGTAACATGCGGGTCCCGGTTCGGAACCCGCGCTGCGGGGGCCGACGTTCAGGCGCCGCGCGGTATCGAGGTGCGCGATCGACCCGCCGCCCGCGCCGATCTCGACCATTTCGACGACCGGAATCCGCAGCGGCAAACCGCTGCCCTTGCGGAAACGGTGCACGCGCGCGACTTCGAACATCTGCGAGATGCGCGGGCGCGCTGCTTCGATGAAACAGATCTTGGCCGTCGTGCCGCCGACGTCCAGAGCCAACATTCTGTCGATGCCGCGTTCGGCGGCCACGCTTGCCGCGAAGATCGCGCCGCCGGCGGGGCCGGACTCGACGAGCCGGACCGGAAAGCGCGCGGCCGTGTCGACCGTCGTCAGTCCACCTGACGACAGCATCAGGAACAGCGGACAGTGGAACCCGCGCGTGCCGAGCTTGTGTTCGAGCCGCTGCAGGTAGCTCGCCACGAGCGGCTGCACGTAGGCGTTCGCGACGGTGGTCGAAAAGCGCTCGTACTCGCGTATCTCGGGCGACACTTCGGATGAAAGCGAGATGCTGACGCCGGGCAGGCATTCGGCCAGCACGGCGGCGGCGGCGCGTTCGTGATCGGGATTGGCGTAACTGTGCAGAAACGCGATCGCGACACTTGTGACTTCCTGCGCGCGGAACTGCGCGGCGGCGGCGCGTACCGCCGCCGTGTCGATGGGCAGCAGCACCTCGCCGGTGGCGGCGATGCGCTCGGCGATGCCCACGCGCAGCGTGCGAGGCACGAGCGGGGTGGGCGCCTGCATGGTCAGATCGTACTGATCGAAACGGCTCTCCGACGCGAGTTCGAGCACGTCGCGAAAGCCGGCGGTGGTGAGCAGCGCGGTTCTCGCGCCTTTACGCTCGATCAGCGCGTTGGTCGCGAGTGTCGTGCCGTGCACGATCAACTCCACGTCCTCCACGCGCAGCCCGGCACGCTCGAGGACCACGTCGATTCCTTCGAGCAAGGCGCGCTCGGGCGCATCGTAGGTCGTCAGTATCTTGGTCGATTCACGGCGTCCATCGACTTCGAGAACGACGTCGGTGAAGGTGCCGCCGATATCGGCGCCGATACGTGCTTGCTTGACTGCTGCGGTCACTGCATTTCCCCCGTCTGGTGCTGCTTTCCATCGGGCCGCGCCAATGCGCGGCGCGGCTCCACGCACGAATCACATCCGCCCGGCTTCGTGGGTGGCTTCATCAGCGGCGCGCTTGTTCAGGCTCTCGTAGAAGCGGCTCAGGTGCTTACCCACGGTCACGCCCTCGAAACGCTTTTCGTGGTCCAGCGCGACGAGTTCCGGCAACGGCTCGACGACCACGTCGCGGTCCGGGTTCATGAAGAACGGAATCGAAAACCGCTCATGACGCGAACGGTTGCGCACGCGGTGGAAATTCGACAGGTAGCGGCCGTTCGACCACCACATCATCATGTCGCCGACATTGATCGTGAGCGTGCCCGGAATGGGCGGGGCCTCGATCCACGTACCGTCGCGGCGCTTCACTTCGAGGCCACCGCGCGTGTCTTGCGCGAGGATCGTGAACGGACCCTCGTCGGTGTGGGAGACGGTATTCGATACTTCGATGTCCGCATCGTCGGGCAGCGGAATGTAGTAGAGCAGGCTCAGTTGCGAGAGCGGCTTGCGGAAGTCATCGTCGAAACGGTGCTCGGGCAGATCGAGGCCGATCGCGAAGGCCTTCAGCAGTTCGCGCGAGAGCGCGGTCATTGCGGCGTAATAACGCGTACAGGTCTCGCGAAACGCCGGCATGTCCTCGGGCCAGCGATTGGGCCGGTAAAACAGCGGATCGACTTCGCCGTCGTCGAATTCGCCTTGCAGGCGGTACTGCTCATGCAGACGGCTGTTGCGCGAGAGTTTCTGGGCCGGCGGCATCGGCACCCAGCCGCGATACCAGTCGACCGTGGCGAGCGCGCGCTGCTTTTCCTCGAGCGGCCGATGATAGAACTCGGCGGACTGCGCGAATGCGCCGTCGATCAGCGCGGCATCGACACCGTGGCCGCTCAGGTAGAAGAAGCCGATCCGCGTGCAGGCCCCGGCGATTTGCGCGGCCACGTCGGCCTTGTCCGCGAGGCCGCCGTGCAGGAACGGCGAAAAATCGATCACGGGAATTTCGGAGAGGTCGACGCTGCGTGCGACGATTTTATCTTCGACGCCTTCTGTGCTGCGGGACATGGTGGGTGCCTTGAAGGAATGAGCGGAACGGATGAGTGCGTGCATACGGGGCGAGTTTCGAAGCCTCCCGCACCTCGACGATCGAGAGACTACACTCGCCGAAAATAACCGATGGTGTGCTGTTTGCGCATTCGCGCGTGACCGAATCGGCTACGATCGCGAGACATTTTTTTTTACTACCCGCCGCAAGTTTTCGTGCAGTAGGCTATGCGTCATTGCATGTGCCGCACGGTTTGGTCGCCTTGCACCGCGCATGTATCGACCTCGACGATGTGGGCTATTCGCGAGGATCCCTACGCGGCGCAGTGGAACCATGAATCAGATACTCGAAGCAGGTCAGCAGGCGGGGAGGCCGGACAGCGGTCGAATCAATCCTGATGCGCGACGACGCGCGATGCTCGCCGGAATCGGCGCGCTATCCGTGCTGGGGCTTGGCGCCTTGACGTCGCATGTGCTGCCGGGGTTGAGCCGCGAGCGGGGAGCGGTGGCCGGACGCACGCGCATTGCTCATCAACTGGGCTGGCTCAATGGCGTGCAGTTCGGCGGCGACTTCGTCGCGCTCAAGCGCGGCTATTTCGCTCGCGAGGGGCTCGACGTGCAGTACACGGCGGGCGGCCCCGGGACCGATTACCGGATGCTGGTCGCAAGCGGGCGAGCGACGATCAGCGAAAGCAATCCCGCCGGCATGATCTCCGGCTATCTTCGCAACCAGCCGCTCGTGGCGTTCGCCGCGGTCAGGCAGCGCGACCCGAGTTGCTTCCTGAGCCTGGGCGACCGGCCCGTCACGTCGCTGCGGGACATGATCGGTAAAACCATCGGCGTGCCGAACAGCATTCGCGGGCAGGTCGAAGCGCTGTTGCGGCGCGCGAGGATCGCGCCGGAGCGCGTCAAGCTGGTGCCCGTCGGCAACGATCCCACACTGCTGGCCGCGCGTCAGGTCGACGCTTACTACGGCTGGGAAACGACCGCCGTGCCGCCGTTGCGCAGGGCGAACCTCGATCCGCACGTCCTCCATTTTTCCGATCTCGGCTTTCGCGGCTACGGTCAGGTGCTGATGGCGCGCCGCGACTTTCTCGACGATCACCACGACCAACTCGTCCGTTACACGCGCGCCCTTGTGCAAGGGTGGTCGTGGATGGTCCGGCATCCGCGCGAGACGGCCGAACTGGTGGTCGCGAACTACGCGCCGCCCGGCACCTTGTTAGAAGAACAGATGGAAGAAGTCAGCATGATGATGAGCTATCTGTCGAGCGGCGACACGCACGAACACGGCATGCTGTGGATCGACCCCGGCGTGTTCGAGGACAGCGTCGCATTGGGCCGCGAAGCGGGCACGATTCCGGCGGGCGCGGCCGTCGACGTGTCGAAGTTCGTCACGCAGAGCGTGATACGGGCCGCGCTCGGCCAGGCGTGAGGGCACGGGCGAGGGTGGTGTCAAATCGGCGCGCCGCGCGCGCGCATTTGGCAACCGCGCGTCCTTCGATATCCGCGTAGGCTTTCAAGCTGGGCGTACGACACGGATCGCGCGCCGTTTCGCAACGCACCGGGAGTGTCCATGGCAGGTCTGTCCATCAACGCCGTGCAGAAAACCTTCGACGTCGGCGCGCAGCCCTTCGTCGCGCTGGAGCGCACCACGCTCGATCTGGCGCCCGGCGAGTTCGGCGCGCTGATCGGTCCGTCGGGGTGCGGCAAGTCCACCTTGCTGCGCATGGTCGCCGATCTCGTCACGCCGACGAGCGGCACCATCGAGATCGACGGCGCGCCGCCACGTACCGCCCGCTTGCGTCACGACATCGGCTTCGTGTTTCAGGACGCGACGCTGCTGCCGTGGCGTTCGGTGCTCGACAACATTCGCCTGCCGTTGGAAATGCTTGGTAAGGAAGGCAAGCGCGGCGCGCTTACGCCCGCTGAACTGATCGAACTGGTGGGACTTGGCGGTTTCGAGCACGCAAGACCCGCGCAGTTGTCGGGCGGCATGCAGCAGCGTTGCGCGATTGCGCGGGCGCTCGCGGTGGCGCCGCGCATTCTGCTGCTCGACGAGCCGTTCGGCGCACTCGATGAAATCACGCGCTACCGGATGAACTTCGAGCTGTTGCGCATCTGGGCGCAGACAGGCACGACCGCGCTGATGGTCACGCATTCGATCGAGGAAGCGGTGCTGATGTCCGACCGCATCTTCGTGCTCGCCGCGCGCCCGGGGCGCATCGTCGAGGTAGTCGAGGTGGACATCGAGCGGCCGCGCCGCTTCGAGCACCTCGGCACGCCGCGGTTCGTCGAACTGGTCGACCACGTTAGACGCACGCTGTTCGGCGATGCCGCGCAAAGGTTCGAACATGCGGCCTGAGTCCGTTGTGCTTCGGCGCCCGCGCTTCGCACTCGCGCCGCTCGCGGCTCACGTATTGCCGCCCGCGCTGCTGATCGCCGCCATTCTCGCGCTCGGCGAATGGGCCGCGCGCGCGGGCGTCTCGCCCGCCGCGCTGCCTGCCCCATCCGAAGTGGGCCGCGCCGCATGGCACGACGCAGGCGCGCTCCTCAGTCAGACGCTGCCCACGCTGCTCGTCGCGATCTACGGGTTTCTCGCGGCGGCGG
>DASPZL010000496.1:0-11093 GCA_035636295.1 Paraburkholderia sp. | reverse complement strand
TGCGAGACTTCGGCGACGAGCCGTTCGCCATCGTCCATCGATACCGGTTCGATCAGCATCAGAAGCGCTCCAGTTCGGGAAAGGGCAGTGCGCCGTGGTGGACATGCATCGAGCCGAATTCGGCGCAACGGTGCAGCGTCGGCACGTTCTTGCCGGGGTTCAGCAGCCCGCTCGGGTCGAACGCGGCTTTCAGCGCGTGGAAGAAGGACAGTTCGTCGCTATTGAACTGCGCGCACATCTGGTTGATCTTTTCGCGGCCCACGCCATGCTCGCCGGTGATGCTGCCGCCCACCGCCACACACAGTTCGAGAATCTTCGCGCCGAGCGCTTCGGCGCGTTCGGTTTCGCCGGGCACGTTCGCATCGAACAGAATCAGCGGGTGCATGTTGCCGTCGCCGGCATGGAACACGTTGGCTACGCGCAGACCGTATTCCTTCGAAAAATCCTCGATGCCCTTGAGCACGCGCGGTAATTCGCGGCGCGGAATCGTGCCGTCCATGCAGTAGTAGTCGGGCGAGATGCGGCCCACGGCGGGAAACGCATTCTTGCGGCCGGCCCAGAAACGCTGGCGCTCGGCTTCGTCTTTGGCGACGCGGATATCGGTCGCGCCCGCCGCGCGCAGCAGCGCTTCCACGCATTCGACGTCTTCCTGCACGTCGCTTTCCACGCCGTCGACCTCGCACAGCAGGATCGCTTCGGCATCGACGGGATAGCCCGCGTGGATGAAATCTTCCGCCGCGCGAATCGCGAGGTTGTCCATCATTTCGAGGCCGCCCGGAATCACGCCCGCGCCGATAATGCGCGCGACCGCCGCGCCGGCCTTTTCCACGTTGTCGAAACTCGCGAGCAGCACTTTTGCGCTTTGCGGTTTGGTGAGCAGCCTCACCGTGACTTCGGTGACGATGCCGAGCATGCCTTCCGAGCCGGTGAAGAGCGCGAGGTAGTCGAAGCCGGGTGCATCGAGCGCTTCGGAGCCGAGTGTGATGCGCTCGCCGCCGATGGTGAGAATCTCGAGTTTGAGGATGTTGTTCACCGTCAGCCCGTACTTCAGGCAGTGCACGCCGCCCGCGTTCTCCGCGACATTGCCGCCGATCGAGCAGGCGATCTGCGACGACGGGTCCGGCGCGTAGTACAAGCCGTGAGGCGCGGCGGCCTGCGAGATCGCGAGATTGCGCACGCCGGGTTGCACGCGGGCCACGCACGCCTCGGGATCGACTTCGAGAATCCGGTTAAAGCGCGCCATCACCAGCAGAATGCCTTTGTCCAACGGCAGGGCGCCGCCCGACAAGCCGGTGCCGGCGCCGCGCGCGACCACCGGAATCTTCTGCGCGCTGGCGAATTTCAGCAGTGCCTCGACCTGTTCGACCTTGTCGGGCAGCGCGACCAGCATGGGCGTCGCGCGATAGGCGGCGAGGCCGTCGCATTCGAACGGCCGCAGGTCTTCCTGTTCGTGCAGGAGTTCCAGGCCGGGGATCAGCGCTTGCAGCCGCGCGACGACGGCGGCTTTGTCGTGCGTCGCGAGCGGGCCGTCGACGCGCTCGTCGTAGTGATAGTTCATGTAGGGGTCTCCTGGCGCCGCGCTCAAGTTAGCGGAAATGCCTGTGGGCACAGGCGCGCGAACGTGTCTCAGGCGGGATTGTTGCGGCTATGCCGGCTTGTGTCGATGGGGCGGCGAAGTGGTCGTACCAGTTTTTGATCGGGTGTTTTACACGCGTTCATGATTGAGCAGCTTGAATGTATGGGTATCGATGGGTCTATCCGCGAATCACGTGTTAGCATTTGCAGGTGGTCATACCAGTTGGATAGAACAATGCAGACAGCGGATCTGGACAGCCCCAGGCAGGTGGCGGACGTGGTCGCCGAACGCATCGAGCGTCTGATCGTCGACGGCGTGTTGAAAACGGGGCAGGCGCTGCCCTCCGAACGGCGTTTGACCGACAAGCTCGGCGTCTCGCGCACGGCGCTGCGTGAAGGGCTCAAGCTGCTGCGGGCGCGCGGCATCATCGAGACTTCGCACGGCAGGGGCTCGTTCGTCGCGAGTCTCACCGCGCAGCCCACGCTCACGCCGATGATGCATCTGCTCGGCTCGCAGCCGCGCACGCTCTACGATCTGTTCGAGGTGCGCGGCTTGCTCGAAGCGGAATCCGCGCGGCTCGCGGCGCTGCGCGGCACGCCCGCCGACTTCGTGCTGATCACGCGCCGCTACGAGGAGATGCTCGCGGCGCACGGCAAGGCGACGAGCGCCTCGACCCACGCGCGGCTCGACCACGCGTTTCATCTCGCGATTTGCGAGGCCTCGCATAACCCGGTGCTGGTGCATACCTTGAGTTCGCTGACCGATCTGCTGCTGAGTTCGGTGTTCGCGTCGGTGAACAATCTTTATCATCGCGAGCCGCACAAGCGCGTGATCGATCGTCAGCACGCGCGGCTCTATAACGCGGTCACCGGCAAGCTGCCCGAGCAGGCGCGCAAGGCCGCGGCCGATCACATCAAGAGCGTGTGCGCGAATCTGCGCGAGATCGAACAGGAAGAACAGCGGCTCGTGCGCGCCACGTTGCGGCTGGAAGGATGGGAGTAAGCGGTACATTCGCGGCACATCGGCTTCGGCGCGAACGTAGGCGCTGGAGCCGTCGCCTGGCGCTGCGATAAAGTGCGTCGGCGCTTTACAATCGAACCTCAACATAAAAATCGCGTGTCCCGCACGCCGCCCCCGCCATGCCGACCATCAGCGAGCTTTTCGTCTATCCGATCAAATCCTGCGCGGGCATTGCGTTGAATGAAGCGCGCCTTCTCGCCACCGGCCTCGAATACGATCGGGGCTGGATGGTCGTCGACTCGAGCGGCGCGATGCTCACGCAGCGCACGTATCCCCGCTTGGCGCTGATCAAGGTCGAGTTCGGGGAACGCGAGCTCGTGATCCGCGCGCCCGGCATGAGCGAGTTGCGCACGCCGCTCGACGCCGCGCAACTGAACTCGCCGCAAAAAGTGCGAACCGTGGTGTGGCGCGACGCGGCCTACGGCCTCGACACCGGTGACGCAAGCGCCGCCTGGTTTTCAGGCTTTCTCGGCGCGCCGGCGCGGCTTTTGCGCTTCGATCCCGAGCGCGAACGCATCGTCGATCCGGAGTACACCGGCAGCACCGGCGGCGCCACCACGCATTTCGCCGACGGCTTTCCACTGCTGGTGATCGGCCAGGCTTCGCTCGACGATCTGAACGTGCGTCTGAACAGCAAGGGCGCACCGTCGATTCCGATCGGCCGGTTCCGTCCCAACATCGTGTTGACGGGGCTCGATGCGTACGAAGAGGACTACGTCGAAAACCTGAGCATCGAAACGGCTGCGGGGCAGCAGGGGCAGGGTGTGCAATTGCAACTGGTCAAGCTGTGCGCGCGCTGTCCGATGCCGACCATCGACCAGGCGAAGGGCGCGCCCGATCCGGACTGGCCGAACGAGCCGACCGATACGATGAGCGTCTACCGGGCGAATCCGCAGCGAGGCGGCAAGGTGACGTTCGGCAACAATGCGCTCGTTGCGCGCGGCGCCGGCGCGTGGCTGCGTGTCGGGCAGACGGCGGAAGCGGAAATCGGATTCGGCGATTAGGCGATTAGGCGACGGATCGAACGCCGGGATCACATGCCGGTCAGCGCGGCAAGGATTACCGGCATCGGCGTCGGCTTGACGAAATGATGATCGAAGCCCGAGCGCAGCGACTCGTTCTTGTCCTCGGGGAGCGCGAGGCCGGTTACCGCGACGAGCGTCGGCGCGGGCGTGTCGCCCACGCAGCGGATGCGCCTCGCCACCGCGCGCCCGTCGAGGCACGGCATTTCGACGTCGAGCAAGGCCGCCGCCGGGTGCCACGCGCAATACTGCGCGAGCGCGTCGAGCCCGTTGCCCGCGGTCCGGACGTCGAAACCGTGCGCGCTGAAAAAAAGTGCGTAGGCGGCCAGCAGATTTGCATCGTCGTCCGCGATCAGCAGGCGCGCGGCTTCGTGATTGGACATCGGGCTCCCCAGATTGCGTTTCCTGTATTCAACAATTGGGTGAGCAATTTGAAGTCCTGATTCAAGCGCCGCTCAGGCTTGTGTGCTCAGGCGACTTCCGCGGCGCCTCGGTCATCGCTTCCTCATGAATAAATTTCCATTGGAGTAAAGGGCTGCAAGCTGCTGCGCCGGATTGCCGCGAGGGAGACCGTCGCGCCTCACTGGCGCCGCCCGCCCAAGGTTGGATGAGGGGCCGCGGGTGATGCGCGCGGGAGCGCGTACGCGAGCCGGCTCAAGCGCTTCAGGCGGCCCGGGCGCTTGCCTCGCGCGCAAGCCGCTCGTCAGCGTGCATGGCTGTTGCTCCATCGCGCCACGGGTTGCCTTCCTCCGCCCTGCGTTCGACACTCTCGCCGATCGCGCTCCCCACCAGAATCACCGCCGGACTGCCGAAGCCCGCGCTCGCGGCGTCGGCGGCGAGCCGGTCGAGGCGTGTGAGCAGACGCCGTTCGTCGGCTCCGCCCGCCCACTGCACGACGGCGGCCGGCGTATCGGCCGGCAGGCTCGCCAGCAACGCGCCGGCGAGGCTCTCGATGCGCCGCATCCCCATATAGATAGCCAGCGTGGTGCGGGTCGCGGCGAGCGCGGCCCAATCCGGCTCGCCGTGATCCTCGGTGTGGGCGGTGACGAAGCTCACGCCGTGGCAATGGCGCCGATGCGTCAGCGAAATGCCGAGCCCCGCGGCGGCGGCGAACCCCGACGAGATGCCGTTGACGATCTCCACGGTAATGCCCGCGCCGCGCAATGCCGCGAGTTCCTCGCCGGCGCGCCCGAACAGCAGCGCCTCGCCGCCTTTTACGCGCACCACGTGCAGGCCCTTGAGCGCATAGCGCTGCATCAGCCGTTCGATGAACGCTTGCGGCGTGGAACGGCAGCCGCCGCGCTTGCCGACGCGAATCACGCGCGCTTGCGGCGCGAGCGTCACGATCTCGGGATTGGCGAGGTCGTCGAGCAGCACGACGTCGGCGGCCGCCAGCGCTTTCGCGGCCTTGAGCGTGAGGAGGTCGAGGTCGCCTGGGCCGGCGCTCAATAACGTGACTTTGCCGGTGTGGGTGTTCATCGCGGTGTCCTTAGCCTTTGTGTTTGACGACGGGAGCCGTAGCGTCGGCGTCAAATAAAAACGGCGTCCGCCCGTGAATGGTCACGAGGGGACGCCGTTGTCCGTTTTCTTGCTGCTTGCTGTCTTCATGCGGAGCGGGCGAGGCACCGCGCTGTGCTTCGCCTTCGATTCCACTTCCAGTCCGCGCCGGGGCGACGCGTTGGCCGTGCTCGGTCCGCCACCGGCTGCATTGCCGGTGTGTTCGGCATTCGCTCATGCAAATACCACGCCATCACGCGACCAGGCTCGCCGCGTTGCTTGCCGCGCCGCGCCCGCGGGCCTGGAAATGCATCGGCCACGGACTCGCCGCGCACCCTCTGCGTGCCCGCTTCTCGCACGCGCAGGGTGCTGCGTCGCACCATCCGTGTGCTTGCCTGCATCAAAAGCAGTCGCGGGCCGGATTCGGCGCACGTGTGTGCCATTCGCCGCAAACGCCCGCTCCACCGCGATCTTGCGGGCATTTCGCGCAATTGGCACAGGCTTTGCATTAAGCCGTGCCATCGGACCAACGTGGGTCCGGCGCGAGCGCAACAACAAAGTGCCCGCTGCAGTACAGGTCAGGACAACGGCGTCCCCCGAATTCAGTCATCGACTGGGTTCGCGGGACGCCGTTTTTATTTTCCGAATCACTTTCGCCACCTGCCACCCGGCGGCGATCGAAGCCCAGCACATTGAGGAAACCGCGGTCATGAAAATCATCGTTATCGGTCACGGGATGGTCGGCCACAAACTGGTCGAGTGCCTCGCGCAAGACGCAGCGCACGGCCTCGACATCACGGTGCTGTGCGAGGAATCACGGCCGGCGTACGACCGCGTGCACCTGTCCGAATTCTTCTCGGGCAAGACCGCGGACGATCTGTCGCTGGTCGAACCGGGTTTCTTCGAACGCCAGAACGTGTTGCTGAAGCTGAACGCGAAGGCCGTCTCGATCGACCGCGACGCACGCACGGTGACGGTATCGACCGGCGAGACGCTGCCGTACGACAAGCTGGTGTTCGCCACGGGTTCCTATCCGTTCGTGCCGCCTGTGCCGGGCCGCGAGCGCACCGACTGCTTCGTCTACCGCACCATCGACGATCTGGAGGCGATGCGGGAATGCGGCGCGCGTTCGAAGACCGGCACGGTGGTCGGCGGCGGGCTGCTCGGTCTCGAATGCGCGAAGGCGCTGCGCGACATGGGCCTGCAAACGCACGTGGTCGAATTCGCGCCGCGTCTGATGGCGGTGCAGGTCGACGACGGCGGCGGCCGCGTGCTGCGCACCAAGATCGAGGAACTGGGCGTGACGGTGCACACGCAGAAGAACACCACGGCGATCGTCGACGGCGCCGAAGGCACGCACCGCATGCAGTTCGCCGACGGCACGCACCTCGACACGGACATGATCGTGTTCTCCGCCGGCATCCGTCCGCGCGACGACCTCGCGCGCGAAAGCGGCCTGACGCTCGGCCCGCGCGGCGGCATCGTGATCGACAACGCCTGCCGCACGAGCGATCCGCACATCTATGCGATCGGCGAATGCGCGCTGTGGAACGGTCAACTGTTCGGCCTCGTCGCGCCGGGTTACGACATGGCGCGCGCGGTGGCCAGGCAACTACTCGGCAACTCGGCGGAATTCGCGGGCGCCGACATGAGCACCAAGCTGAAGCTGATGGGCGTGGATGTGGCGAGCATCGGCGACGCGCACGGCGCCACGCCGGGCAGCCGCGCCTATCAGTTCAGCGACGAGCGTAAGCAGGTCTACAAGAAGCTGGTGGTGTCCGAATGCGGCAAGTATCTGCTGGGCGGCGTGATGGTCGGCGACGCGAGCGAATACGGCACGCTGTTGCAGATGATGTTGAACCGCATCGAACTGCCGGAAGCGCCTGAATTCCTGATCCTGCCGCAAGCGGACGGCAACGCGAAACCGGCGCTCGGCGTCGAGGCGTTGCCCGCGAGCGCGCAGATCTGCTCGTGCAACAACGTCTCGAAGGGCGACCTGTGCGCGGCGGTTTGCGCGGGCGCGACCGACATCGGCGCGCTCAAATGCGCGACCAGCGCCGGCACGTCGTGCGGCGGTTGCGTGCCGCTCGTCACGCAAGTGATGAAGGCCGAGATGAAGAAGCAGGGCCTCGCGGTCAACAACCACGTGTGCGAGCACTTCCCGTTTTCGCGCCAGGAGCTGTATCACATCGTGCGCGTCGAAGGCGTGCGCAGTTTCGGCGAGTTGCTCGCGAAGCACGGCCACGGCCATGGCTGCGACATCTGCAAGCCGACGGTGGCGAGCATTCTCGCTTCGTGCTGGAACGAATTCGTGCTGAAGAAAGAGCACGCCTCGCTGCAGGACACCAACGACTACTACCTCGCCAACATTCAACGCGACGGCACCTACTCGGTCGTGCCGCGCATGGCGGGCGGCGAAGTGACGCCCGACGGTCTGATCGCGGTCGGCCAGGTCGCGAAGAAATACGGCCTCTACACGAAGATCACCGGCGGCCAGCGGGTCGATCTGTTCGGCGCGCGCGTCGAGCAACTGCCGTTCATCTGGGAAGAGCTGATCGCCGCCGGTTTCGAATCCGGCCATGCGTACGGCAAGGCGCTGCGCACCGTGAAGTCGTGCGTCGGCTCGACGTGGTGCCGCTATGGCGTCGGCGATTCGGTGGGCCTCGCGGTCGAGATGGAGAACCGCTACAAGGGCCTGCGCACGCCGCACAAGATCAAGTTCGGCGTCTCGGGCTGCACCCGCGAATGCGCGGAAGCGCAGGGCAAGGACGTCGGCATCATCGCCACCGAGAAGGGCTGGAACCTCTACGTGTGCGGCAACGGCGGCATGAAGCCGCGCCACGCGGAACTGCTCGCGTCGGACCTCGATAAGGAAACGCTGGTGCGCTACATCGACCGCTTCCTGATGTTCTACGTGCGCACCGCCGACCGTCTGCAACGCACCAGCGTATGGCGCGAGAACCTCGAAGGCGGCCTCGCCTATCTGATCGACGTGGTCGTCAACAATCACCTGGGCGTGGCCGCCGAACTGGAGTCGGACATGCAGCACGTGGTCGACACCTACGAATGCGAATGGAAGAAGGCCGTGACCGATCCTGAAACGCGCAAGCGCTTCCGCCATTTCGTCAACAGCGATCAAGCCGACAACACGGTGACGTTCGTCGAGGAGCGCGGCCAGATCCGCCCCGCGACGCCCGTCGAGCGGCAACCGAAGCTGGTGTCGATTCCCGTTGTCGTCGAGACAGTCTGATTTCTTTTTGCCCACTCACTGAGGAGTTCCGCCATGAACAATGACCGCTTGCCGCGCGCCTGGACACCGATTTGCACGCTCGACGACATCGTTCCGAACACGGGCGTCTGCGCGCTCGTCAACGGTGAACAGGTGGCGGTATTTCACGTGAACAAGGATGACGAGGACACCTCCGTGTACGCGATCGAAAACTTCGATCCGGGCTCGCAGGCGGCGGTGCTTTCGCGCGGGTTGATCGGCAGCCTCGGTGAGCGGCTCGTGGTCGCCTCGCCGATCTACAAGCATCACTTCGATCTGCGCACCGGCGAGTGCCTCGAATCACCGGAGTATTCCGTCAGCGCGTTCGCCGCGCGGGTGGAAAACGGCCAGGTTTGGGTCGCGGTTTGAGCGTGTTGATTTCCTGTTTCCTTTCGAACGACGTCATTTGCCATGTCCTCCACTAGCGTAAAAACCGTGTGCCCTTACTGCGGCGTTGGCTGCGGCATGGTGCTGCACGTCGAGGACGGCCAGGTCGTGAAGATCTCCGGCGACAAGGAGCATCCCGCCAATTTCGGGCGCCTGTGCACGAAGGGCCAGTCCGCGCACGTCGCGTTGCGCAAATCGGGGCGTCTCGAAGACGCGTTCGTGCGTCATGCGCGCGGCCAGGACCCGGCGCCGCTGCCGATGGCGCAGGCGATCAGCACCACGGCGGCGCGCTTGCGCGGCCTGCTCGACGAACATGGACCGGACGCGCTGTCGTTCTACGTCTCCGGCCAGATGTCGATCGAGGCGCAGTACCTCGTCAACAAGCTCGCCAAGGGCTTCGTTCGCACCAACAATATCGAGTCGAATTCGCGTCTTTGCATGGCGAGCGCGGGCAGCGGCTACAAGCTCTCGCTGGGCGCGGACGGTCCGCCGGGATCGTACGAGGACATCGACCACGCCGATCTGTTCTTCGTGATCGGCGCGAATATGGCCGACTGTCACCCGATTCTGTTCCTGCGCATGATGGATCAGGTGAAGGCGGGCGCGAAGCTGATCGTGGTCGATCCGCGCCGCAATACGACCGCCGAGAAAGCCGATCTGTTTCTGCAGATCAAGCCGGGTACCGATCTCGCGTTGCTCAACGGCCTCTTGCATCTGCTGCACGAAAACGGCCAGACGGATGCGGCTTTTATCGCCGACTTCACCGAAGGCTGGGACGCGATGCCCGCGTTTCTCTCCGACTACACGCCGGAGAAAGTCGCGGACATCACGGGCCTCGCCGTCGAGGACATTCGCCGCGCCGCGCACATGATCGGCGCATCGCGCGAGTGGATGAGCTGCTGGACCATGGGCCTGAATCAGAGCACGCATGGCACGTGGCACACCAACGCGATCTGCAATCTGCATCTGGCGACCGGCAAGATCTGCCGCCGCGGCAGCGGGCCGTTTTCGCTGACGGGCCAGCCGAACGCGATGGGCGGCCGCGAAATGGGCTATATGGGACCGGGTTTGCCGGGCCAGCGTTCGGTGCTGGTCGACGAAGACCGCGCGTTTATCGAAGACCTGTGGGGCATTCCGCCAGGCACGCTCAAGACCGAGGTCGGCAACGGCACGATCGATATGTTCACGCGCATGGCCGCGGGGGAAATCAAGGCGTGCTGGATCATCTGCACGAATCCGGTGGCGAGCGTGGCCAACCGGCAGAACGCAATCGCCGGTTTGCGCGCCGCCGAGCTCGTGATCGCGCAGGACGCCTTCCTCGACACCGAGACCAACCGCTACGCCGACGTGCTGCTGCCCGGCGCGCTCTGGGCCGAGGCGGAAGGCGTAATGATCAACTCCGAACGCAACCTCACGCTGATGCAAAAGGGCATCGAGCCGCCGGGCGACGCGTTGCCGGACTGGCAGATCATCGCGCGAGTCGCGTGCGAAATGGGTTTCGCCGATGCGTTCACCTACGCGAGCGCCGAAGAGGTTTTCGCGGAAATCACGCGCGCGTCGAATCCGAAAACCGGCTACGACCTGCGCGGCGCGAGCCATCGCCGTCTGAAGGAAACGCCGCTGCAATGGCCGCTCGCCGCCGACGACGCGGCCGAGCGCAATCCGCTTCGCTACATCAACGACGGTGTGAGCCAGGCGTTGAAGGAACTGCCCGACGGCAGCCGTCCGCGGCTCGTGTTTCCGACCACGAGCGGCAAGGCCATGTTCTTCGCGCGCGCCTATGCGGCGCCGGCCGAACTGCCCGACCGAGAATTCCCGATCGTGTTGAACACGGGCCGCTTGCAGCATCAATGGCACACCATGACCAAGACCGGCAAGGTCGCGATGCTCAACAAGCTGAACCCCGGTCCGTTCGTCGAGATTCATCCCGAAGACGCGGCCACGCTCGGCATCAAGGCAAAAGACCCCGTTGAGATTCGTTCGCGCCGTGGCCGCGCGGTGTTGCCCGCGGTCGTCACCGAACGCGTGAGCGCGGGCAACTGCTTCGCGCCGATGCACTGGAACGACGTGTTCGGCGACGACCTGTGCATCAACGCGGTGACGAGCGACGCGATCGACCCGGTCTCGCAGCAGCCCGAACTCAAGTTCTGCGCCGTCGCGCTGAGCCCGGTGGCGCTCGACAGCATCGAGCCGATTTCGAACGACGACGAGACGCTCGCCGATGCGCCCGCGAACGCCGTGAGCGCCGCGCCCGCGAACGCCGTGACGGCAAGCGCCGAGGATCTGGATATGCCCCGTATCAATGCAATCACCAGTTTGTTGC
>DASPZL010000495.1:0-2147 GCA_035636295.1 Paraburkholderia sp. | reverse complement strand
CAAGGCCTCAAATCGTTCGATCGCGCATTCGAGAAGCGCATCCGCCGTGCGCAAACAGACGGCGAGCTTTCAGTCAACGCGGATGCCGCGGTGCTCGCGCGCGTCGCGTCAGCGATTCTGCACAGTCTTGCATTGCGTTCGCGCGCGGGTGACTCGCGCGCCTCGTTGCGAGCGACGGCTGCCGAAGGTGTCATGCTGATTTGTGGTGCGCGAAAACGGTTAGAGAAATAGTCGACCTGGCTTTGCATGGAACGCTACGCTGCACGCGACGAAAAAAAAGCCCGCTCGAAAGCGGGCTGAAAATGCGCCTGACGCGGGGATCGCGTCCGGTTTCCTACAAAACTGCATGTCGCGCGTCGCCCGTTCAGGCGGCGTGCGAACCACTCGTCGCGCTGCGTGTCATCACGTTCACATTGCTCTCGGCCGTTTGGACCGCCTGCTGAGCCGTTTTCCAGACACTTTCATAGAATGCGTTCGCTGCCGTGATCGCCGAGTTCATCGCCGTCACCGCGACCTCTGCGCCTGCGGGCGCGCGCTGCGCAGCGTCGCCAAACTCGGCTTGCACCGTGCTGATCTGCTTTTCGTATTGCGCCGTTGCATGCTTGACGATGGCGGCCTGCGTGCCGGCGATGATGTCGAACACCTGGCGGTTATAGAGCGCGGCACGTTCGATAACCGACAAATCGCCGCGGCGGGCGGCAGCGATGCCCGGCGCCTCGCCATTGGCGAGCGCGTTCGTCGCGCGCTGCGTGCCCTCGCGCAAGACGCGGAGGTTCAACTGAACGAGCTTCTCGAAGCCGCTCACCGCCTCGTTCGTTATATTGAAGAACGTCTGAACCCCGGCCTTCTGTGCAGCAGTCAGTTCGTCGATGGTCGTGAGCATCGGATGGCCTCGCAAGGTTGAATGCACGAAATAACCGGCTGGCGTCGATGTGATCGTAGATCGACGCGCCCGCTGGTCAAAGGAAAGTTGCCGCTGGCTGCCTGTCGCTTGTCTGAGCGTGACCCGGCAGCGTCATAGGGGCGCGCCGCCCAGACGAGCCAGCAGCGCATGTCCACGGTCCGTGAGACGGGGCGTCACACTGGCCTCGGGCAGTTCAATGGTGATGAACTCGCGGTCGGCCAGCGCGAGCAGATCGGCCTGATCGAAATCGGACTGGGAGGTCGCGTTCTTGATCAGCATGAGCGTTGAAAATTCGTGTGGGCTCAGCACGGGTATCTCCTGAAAGGCGCAGCGCCTGCGCTTGCTGACATTAGTGATCTGCAAATGCCTTTGCAGCCAGCAAATATGTTTGGAAGTTTTTTAGCCCGAACCATGCTTATGGCATCGACGGGGTTCTCATCCTAATGCGGCGGTTTTTAAATTTCAATCGGAATTAACAGTATGCCGCAAAGTACTTTTGTCGGATTGATGTGCGGCAAGTATTTCGTGTGTAAATCAGGCGTCCAGGAAAATACTGCTGACTTGCCTTCGCGAAAGTGGCGGTTAGGCGCTAGCCCTTTACCGACAAGGCCAGAAGGGATTCTCGCGGCGCATTGATACGTACGATCATGCTTTAAAACGTTTTCCAGGCACCCTGCGGTGAACGCTAATCATAGATAAAATCCAGCTTTAAAGATGAATGACCTGGGCGTGCTTCGAATAAATAATATTAATCATACGTGGCTGCTTAATGATTGATCGAATTGGTTAATCACCAGGCGTTTGTCGAGCCGTCTTCGACGCCGGGATTTTTACTGGAGCGCGCCCCTCGCATCGCTCGATAGACCGCGCAGCGACCCCTAAAGCCCCGCCGTTCGCGCCCTTTCTCGTACGTGGCGATATTCTCCGTGCTATTTTTCTACCCGTCAGGCTGCGCGCGAGATGCAGCCGGCAGTCGGAACGCGCTGACGCCGTTCCGTTCGATTGGGCAACGTCTGTCGCAGCAGAGGGTGTTGCCGCCAAACAATGACAGGGCACAGGAAATGGATCGCTTTGAGGCAATGGAGATCTTCACTCGCGTGGTGGACGCGAACAGCTTTTCGAAGGTATCGGAAATGCTCGATTTGCCGCGCGCAAAGGTGAGCAGGACGATTCAGGCGCTCGAAGAGCATGTCGGCGTGCGCCTGCTGAACCGTTCGACGCGGCAGGTGAGCGTGACGGAAGA
>DASPZL010000494.1:0-2929 GCA_035636295.1 Paraburkholderia sp. | reverse complement strand
CGGCGCGGCCCACGGCGACGCGTAACCCGGCGATATTTGCCCCGCATTGGCGAAACTGGTTTCGAGCGCCGGGCCTGCCTCGCGATCGATGACGGTCACTTCATGGCCCGCGCGCGCCAGATAGTACGCACTCGTCACCCCGACGACGCCACTGCCCAAAACGACGACTCGCATAGATGCTCCAGGATACAGAAGAGGTGTGAGGGCGGCGCGCTCGTCGATTCGTTTGAATTCATTCGATTGACGAGGTGTAACGCGGGTCACCCAGTGTTAACCGCTATACTATTAACAGTCAGGCAGGTTTTGTTATTGTATTTTCAAGATTTTTAGCAAAAACATCATGCGTACACAGCGCCAACCGGTCCGATCTCTCGACAAACTCGATCACAAGATTCTGCGGCTGCTGCAACAGGACGGCCGGATGGCGATGAAAGACCTTGCCGAACAGGTCGGGCTGTCGGTTACGCCGTGCATCGAGCGCGTCAAGCGGATGGAGCGCGACGGCGTGATTACCGGCTACCACGCGCGCGTGAACCCGGCCGAGCTTGGAGCGGCGCTGCTCGTGTTCGTCGAGATCACGCTGGATCACAAAAGCGGCAACATGTTCGACCAGTTCCGCCGCGAGGTGCAGAAGATCCCCGAGGTGCTGGAATGCCATCTCGTGTCGGGCGACTTCGACTATCTGATCAAGGCGCGCATCGGCGAGATGGCCGATTACCGGAAGCTGCTGGGCGATATCCTGCTGCAACTGCCCGGCGCGGTGCAGTCGAAGAGCTACGTGGTGATGGAAGAGATCAAGGAAACACTGACGATCGCAATCGGGGAATAAGTCGCGCGGGCGTGTAAGAGCGGACTCGACAAACGGCGTAAACACTGTATATTTATACAGGTGTTTTGCGCCGTTTTTGCGTGCCTATCCGTGACCGACTCCAACATCCGCTCCGCCACTGAATTTCCGATCGCTCCGCCCGCGCCTCGCAAGGGGCGCGGTGCGGTGACGAATCTGCAAGGCCGCTACGAAGTCGACCAGCGTGAGGCGGTGGACGACGGTTGGCTATCGGCTGCGGAGGAAGAGGGCGAGCCCAAGGCCCTGCGCACCCAGGTGTTCGAAGAGCGCGCTAAAAGCATTCTCACGCGCAACGCGTCGCCGGACATTCCGTTTGGCGTGTCGCTCAATCCATATCGCGGTTGCGAACACGGCTGCATTTATTGTTTCGCGAGGCCCACGCATAGTTATTTAGGATTGTCGCCGGGGCTCGATTTCGAAAGCCGCATTTACGCGAAGGTGAACGCGCCGGAATTGCTCGAGCGCGAACTGTCGAAGAAGTCCTACGTGCCGGAGCCGATTGCGCTGGGCGTCAACACCGACGCGTGGCAGCCCGCCGAGCGCGATTTACGCCTCACGCGGCGGGTGGTCGAGGTGCTCAGCGAGCGCAACCAACCGTTTGCGGCGATCACGAAATCGTCGTTGATCGAGCGCGATCTCGATCTGCTCGCGCCAATGGCGGCGCGCGGCCAATTCATGGCGGCGATCACCGTCACCACGCTGGATGCGGAAATCGCGCGCACGCTCGAACCGCGCGCGGCCACGCCGTCGCGCCGTTTGCGCACCATCCGCACGTTGAGCGAGGCGGGTATTCCGGTCGGCGTCAGCATCGCGCCGGTGATTCCGTTCGTCACCGAACCGGACATGGAACGCGTGCTGGAGGCGTGTGCCGAAGCCGGCGCGTGCAATGCGAGCTATATCGTGCTGCGTCTTCCGTGGGAAGTCGCGCCGCTATTCAAGGACTGGCTCGCGGCGCATTTCCCTGATCGCGCTGAACGCGTGATGGGTCGCGTGCGGGATATGCGCGGCGGGAAGGACTACGACTCGAACTTTTCCACGCGAATGAAGGGGGAAGGGATGTGGGCGGATCTACTCAAGCAGCGGTTTCAAAATGCCGTGCGCCGTCTGGGATTGAACCGGCGTGACCGCGGCATTCTGGATATGTCGCACTTCCGTCGCGTCGAACCGGCGCGCGACGATCCTCAACTGGATCTTTTCTAGCGTGGCGCGCGGCAGGTCATTGCGAGAGCGCTTTGGCTGCTTGCACCTGGCCTTCGAAGTAGGTCTGGAATGAAATGGCGAGGCCGGTCATCAGCAGGAACGCGCCGATCAGCAGCGAAAAGATCACGACGAAAATCACAGTCCAGCCGGAGCGGCTTTTGCGCTGCGCCTGTGCGTTGAACTGCGCATCCCATTTCTCGTCCGGACGCAGCCCGTAGACGATTGCGGCAAGAAACGCGGCGAGCAGCGAAACGGCGCCGGGAAACGCCAGCGCCCAACCGAGCATTGAAGAGCGCTCGCTCGCCACCACCAGCATGGCGCCCGGAATGCCGATCAGCGTACCGATCAGATGAGCCCAGCCGTACATGTCGCGCGTGCCGTAGAGGTAGAAGCGGTGCGCGCCGAGGCTGCCGAAGAAGAACGCCAGCGCGGCGGTAATTGTCTTGGATCTGAACCGCGGGGAAGTCGAAGCAAGGGTGGACATGTAGGCGAGGGCGGAAGTAACAGGCGGTCGAAAGGAGCGGCGCACCGGTTGGCGCGGACCGACGCGCATTCTACGCCCGCCAGGCGCCGCGGGTCACGTGGCGAGCGGTCGCGCCGGTGCCGCCGGTGGCCGATGGGCGCCGCTGGCCACGCCTCTAAGAGTGAGGCGGTCCCGCTTGCGTTCGCGCTGCCGGTCAAGTGGCAGGCGATCGTATCGGCAGCGGATGTGACTGGTGGGTAGCGTGGTGGCTTGAAGGTGTGGCGAGTTTAATCGCGCGGCGGCACGGTTGCGGCTTAAGGCGCTGAATACGTGACGCGGTATACCGCGCCGGCGTAGTCGTCGCTGATCAGGAGCGAGCCGTCGGGCATCGGCAGCACGTCGGCGGGGCGGCCCCACAC
>DASPZL010000493.1:0-41949 GCA_035636295.1 Paraburkholderia sp. | reverse complement strand
GCATGCGGTCGACGGCTTCGAGGTTGATCGACGCGTCCTCGCGGATCGCCGTATGCGGGCAGCCGCCCGTTTCGACGCCCATGATCCGCTCGGCCGGCAACGCACCGGCCACCGTCAGAAGACGCTGGTCTTCTTTCGTATAGATGTCGTTGGTGATCGCGACGAGGTCGTACCGTTCGCGCATCGCCTTGCAGAGCATTTCGAGCAGCGTGGTCTTGCCCGAGCCGACCGGGCCGCCGACGCCCACGCGCAGCGGCGGCAGTTTCTTCGTGCGGGCGGACGGGTGAGCGGGATGATGAGGTGCGTTCATGACGGATCGTTTTATGAGCGAAAGAGCCGCGAATACTGCGACTCGTGACGCGCCGAGAGAATGCCTAACTGCGGCGCGAAGGTGTTGATGTTTTCGGGCGCCGTCGCCAAGGCGCGCTTAACAGCGGCGTCGATTGGCCCGCGCAGCGCGACAATGATGCGTTGGCCCGCGAGTTGGCCCAAAGGCACGGCCTTCAAGGCGGCGGCGGCCTGGTTCTCCACCCAGCTAAAAGCGTAAGCCGCCAACGCGGCGTCGACGGCCGCATCGTGGGCGTACGCGGCGAATGCGAAAGCCGTGGGTTGCGCGAGCGGCGTCATCGAGGCGAGCGTGCCGCGCCTCGATGCATCGCCCCATTCGAGCGAGACGCATAGTTGCCGCAGCGACCAGCCCATCTGCTCCGTCTCGCGCCTCAGTTCCGCGGATTCGCGGCTTGCGAGGAATTCGCTGTTGGCTTCCGCGAGACCGGCGGCATCATGCGCGCGCCAGCGTTCCATTTGATGCGCGAGAAACGGTAGTTCGCCGCGTGCGAGTACGTCGGTCAAGCCGCTCGCGATCCAGTCGCGTGCGGAATCGGCGTCGGTGATCAGTTGCGCTTCGATCGCCGCTTCGAGGCCCTGCGAGTAGCTGAATGCGCCGATCGGCAGCGCCGGCGACGCGAGATGCAGCAGCGCTGTAAGTTCAGCGATGCGCATGATGATGGTGATGCCCGTGGCCGCACGATTCGTCGTGGACGTGATCGTGATCGTGATCGCCGTGGTCGTGCTCGTGGCCGTCGTGCGCATGATCATGGGCATGATCATGCGAATGCTCATGCCCATGATGCTCACCGAACACCTGCTGCGCCAACGCATAGTCTTCAGCGAACGTCTCGTCGTGGCCGTGCTTGTGACCGCCGCCATACGCGCCCGATTCCGGCTGAAACGGCATCGACACCTGATCGGCCGTCGCGCCGATGCGCTTGAGCATATCGGCCAGCACCGGATCGTATTCGAGCTTCAGATAATCCGCGCCGACTTCCACCGGCGTATGACGATTGCCGAGGTGGTAGGCGGCGCGAGTCAATGTCAACGCATCTTTCGCGCGAACATACAGCACCGCTTCCGGCGCGGCCACGACACGCACCAGACTGCCATCGTCGGCGACGAGCACATCGCCGTCGCGCAAGACCGTGCCGCGCGGCAACAGCAGCGCGACTTCCTCGCCATTATCGAGCGTTGCCGCGAGACGGCTCTTGCGGCGTTCGTCGAACGCGAGCGTCAAGGTCGGCGCCCGCTTCACCAGCACGGGCGCGAGCTTTAGATGCGGTGCAATCAGTTTGTCGATGGTGCGCATAGTTAGAACAGGAAGTAGCGTTGCGCCATCGGCAGCACGGTGGCCGGTTCGCAGGTCAGCAACTGACCGTCGGCGATCACCTGATAGGTTTCCGGATCGACGCTGATGCTGGGGCGCCACGCATTGTGAATCATGTCCGCCTTCGAGATGTTGCGGCAGTTCTTCACCGCAACGATACGCTTGTTCAAGCCATAGCGCTCGCCGACGCCCGCATCGGCGGCCATCTGCGAGACGAACGTCAGGGAGGTGCGCCCGAGCGCGCCGCCACGCGCGGCGAACATCTCGCGGTAGTGGACCGGCTGCGGCGTCGGAATCGACGCGTTCGGGTCGCCCATCTGCGCCATCGCGATCATGCCGCCCTTCAGAATCAGCGACGGCTTGATGCCGAAAAAAGCCGGCTCCCAGAACACGAGGTCGGCCCACTTGCCCGGTTCGATCGAACCGACTTCATGCGAAATGCCGTGCGTGATCGCCGGATTGATCGTGTACTTGGCGACATAACGCTTCGCGCGGAAGTTGTCGTGACGCGCGTTGTCTTCGGCCAGCGCGCCGCGTTGCACCTTCATCTTGTGCGCGGTTTGCCACGTGCGGATGATCACTTCGCCCACGCGGCCCATCGCCTGCGAGTCCGACGACAGCATCGACAGCGCGCCGAGATCGTGCAGGATGTCTTCGGCGGCGATGGTCTCGCGGCGAATCCGCGATTCGGCGAACGCAATGTCTTCCGCAATCGACGGGTCCAGGTGGTGGCACACCATCAGCATGTCGAGATGCTCTTCGAGCGTGTTGACGGTGTACGGGCGCGTCGGATTGGTGGACGAGGGCAGCACGTTCGCTTCGCCGCACACCTTGATGATGTCCGGTGCGTGGCCGCCGCCCGCGCCCTCCGTGTGATACGTGTGAATCGTGCGGCCCTTGAACGCGGCCACCGTCGCTTCGACAAAACCCGCTTCGTTCAGCGTGTCCGTGTGAATCGCGACTTGCGTGTCGGTATCGTCCGCAACGGAGAGGCAGTTGTCGATTGCGGCCGGCGTCGTGCCCCAGTCCTCGTGCAGCTTCAAACCGATCGCGCCCGCCGCGATCTGCTCCAGGGCGGGCTGCGGCCGGCTCACGTTGCCCTTGCCGAGAAAGCCGAGATTCATCGGATAACCATCGGCCGCCTGCAGCATGCGTTCGAGATGCCACGGCCCCGGGGTGCAAGTCGTCGCGTTCGTGCCGGTGGCCGGACCGGTGCCGCCGCCGAGCATCGTCGTCACGCCGCTCGCGAGCGCTTCCTCGATCTGCTGCGGGCTGATGAAGTGAATGTGCGTATCGATGCCGCCCGCCGTCACGATCAGCCCTTCGCCCGCTATCACTTCCGTGGATGCGCCGATCGCGATCGTTACGTTCGGTTGGATGTCGGGGTTGCCCGCTTTGCCGATCGCGGCAATGCGGCCGTTCTTGATGCCGATGTCGGCCTTGACGATGCCCCAGTGATCGAGAATCACCGCGTTCGTCACGACCGTATCGACCACGTCGGCATGCACGCGTTGCGACTGGCCCATGCCGTCGCGAATCACCTTGCCGCCGCCGAATTTCACCTCTTCGCCGTAGGTGGTGAAGTCGCGTTCGACTTCGATCAGCAGTTCCGTATCGGCGAGGCGCACGCGGTCGCCGGTGGTGGGGCCGAACATTTCCGCGTATGCGCGGCGGCCAATGCGTAAGGTCATGGTGTGGATCCGGAAATGAGCAGGGCGGCCAGGGCAAACGTGCGCAAGTGGCGCATCACAGCTTGCCCATCACCTTGCCGTTGAAGCCGTAGACGACGCGATCGCCCGCCAGTTCGACCAGCTCGACGGTGCGCTCCTGGCCGGGCTCGAAGCGCACGGCGGTGCCCGCCGCGATGTTCAGCCTGAAGCCGCGCGCCGTTTCGCGGTCGAAGGCGAGCGCGTCGTTCACTTCATAGAAGTGATAGTGCGAGCCGATCTGCACCGGCCGGTCGCCGGTATTCGACACGACCACGGTGACGGCGGCGCGGCCCGCGTTGAGTTCGTGTTCGCCGTCGTCGATCAAGAGTTCGCCGGGAATCATGGAGCCTGCCTGACTGGGTTAGGGGATCGGGTGGTGAACGGTGACGAGCTTGGTGCCGTCGGGGAACGTGGCTTCGACCTGAATGTCGGGAATCATCTCCGGCACGCCTTCCATCACGTCGTCGCGCGTGAGGAGCGTGGTGCCGTAGTGCATGACCTCGGCAACGGTCTTGCCGTCACGTGCCGCTTCCATCAGCGCGGCGGTGATGAACGCGATCGCTTCCGGGTAATTCAGTTTGAGGCCGCGTGCGCGGCGCCGTTCGGCGAGCAGCGCGGCGGTGAAGATCAGCAGCTTGTCCTTCTCGCGGGGTGTCAGCTTCATCGAGTCAGCTTCATCGAATGTGTGCGTTGGGTTGCGCCGGGCCCGGGCGGGGCCGGCCGCGGCAATGATAGGCGCTGCGTGTCATGGCCGCGATCGCATGCTACGCACGGGATGCGTCCACGACAAGTGCAATGCCGGATAAGCCAGCCACGGTATCAAGTTCGGCTAACGACGCGCTTACAGATCGGTCGGCAGCGCCGCGCCGAACCACTTCTTCGACATCGTGTTGAGCGTGCCGTCTTGCCTGGCTTGCGCAATGGCGGCGTTCACTTTCTGCTGCAGGCGTGCTTCGTTCTTGTTCATGCCGACGAAGCACGGCGAATTCTTGATGACGAACTTCGGCTCCGGGCGGCGCGGCGGATTCTTCGTGAGAATCGCGGCGGCGACGATATTGCCGGCGGCGATCAGTTGCACCTGGCCGGACAGGAACGCGGCGATGGTCGCGTTGTTGTCCTCGAAGCGTTTGATGGTGGCGTTCGGGGCCATCTGCGTGAGACCGATTTCCTCGAGCGCGCCGCGCGTGGCGCCGACTGTCTTGCCGGTGAGATCGGCGGGGCCGGCGACCTTGACGTCGGCGGGACCGAACACGCCCTGATAGTACGGCGAATAGGCGGTCGAGAAATCGATGACCTTCTCGCGATCCGGCGTCTTGCCGAGCGACGAGATCACCAGATCGACCTTGCCCGTTTGCAGGTACGGAATGCGGTTCGCGCTGTTGACCGGCACGAGTTCGAGCTTCACGTTCATCGACTTCGCGAGCAAGGCGGCGGTATCGATGTCGTAGCCTTGCGGCTTCATGTCGGCGCCGACCGAACCGAACGGCGGATAGTCTTCCGGCACGGCGACTTTCAGCACGCCGGCCTTGGCGATGTTGTCGAGCGTGTCCGCGTGAGCGGCGGGCGCATTGAGCGCGAGGACGGGCGAGAGCAACAGTGCGGCGAGCCAGGCGCGACGCGCGGGGCGAAGAGTCGATCGATTCATGTGATGTGAGCGGTGGTGGTGGCGGCAAGCCGGTCGGCTGCCGTCAGGACGCGGCAGCATCGTGGATGGGTTTGGACGCAAGGTATGTGCCATGCAGGTGCAGCATGCGCTTGCGGGACGGAAGGCGCGGTGGCGCACTCACTTGGGGCTCGCAAGTGCTTCGATTTGGTGCGCTGTTGTGCTTACGACGGTGAAAGGCTCACGGCGTACCACGAGGCATGAAGCGAATCACGTCGACCAGATCCGCAACGGCACCGCATCGACGCCATGCACGACCGGCCGCAACTGAAGCCAGCAATTCGTCAACGCACTTTGCAGCGTCTCCATGGAGCGCGACACCGCTCGCACGAGCAACACGCCGTGCGTGACGCAGGAAGCCGCGGCCCGCAGCGTATCGTCGAACGGTAGCTGCGCGCTCAGCGTCTCGGCAAGCGCATCATCGCAAGCGGCGCCGACCGCCCAAAGCGCGCCATACGCCGGAAACCCGGCAAGCCCTTGCGCGGCATCACGCAGCGGATCGCCGGCGGTGAGGCTCGCGCGTTCGAGCCACAGCAATTCGCCATTCGCGCCCACGATGCGTGACACCGCACGCAAACGTCCCGCCGTCCAGCGTTCACCGGCCGCTTGCCGTCCGAGCTGCGTCGCATCCCAGCCGATCGCGGTCGCGCCCTCGGCAAGCGTCAGCGAAAAATCGAGCATCGCGTTCGCGTGATCGAAAACGATATTGTTCTGCGGCAGCCAATCGAGCTTCGCCTGCGCACCGACGCGCACGGCGATATGCTGCTGCGCGGCACGTCCATTGGACTTGTACCACTTGGTCGCGCCAGGCGTCGTAATAACGGCATGCGCACTGGCGCCGACATCCACATCGATATCGAGTTGATCGCCGCCCGCAATGCCGCCCGGCGGATGCACGATCACCGCGTGACAGATCGCATGGCCTTCGGGATAAAGCGGCCGTTGCACGCGCAGCGGCCCATCGTGCAGCCGATGCTTGAGCGTGGTCCGCTCGTCGTGTTTGACGAAGCCGAGTTCGAGACGCGCGCGCCATTGCAAATGCGCGCCGGGTTGCGCGGTGGCGAGCGTGGTGTGATTTTCGTGAAGCGACATGCGAATGGACGTGCGGTCGACGTGTTAAGGCGGAGCGTGCCTGTGCGAGTGAGACCGCGACGAGCCGCGCTGCCACGGGATGCGACGAGAATAGCACGCGGGGCGGCTCACGCCCGTCACACGGCGATCAGCGTGCGCACGCCATCCGCATCCATGTTGGCGCCTTCGCCGCCCGCGACGATTTCACCGCGGCTCATGACCCAATACCGGTCGGCGATATCTTTGGCGAAGTCGTAATACTGTTCGACGAGCAGCACCGTCATGCCCATTTCCTCGACCAGTTGACGCAGCGTGCGGCCGATGTCCTGAATGATCGACGGCTGAATCCCTTCGGTGGGTTCATCGAGAATGAGCAGTTGCGGATCGCTCATGAGCGCGCGGCCAATGGCGAGTTGTTGCTGCTGACCGCCCGACAGATCGCCGCCGCGGCGGCTGCGCATATCCTTCAGGACGGGGAATAGTTCGTAGATGCGGTCGGGGATTTTTTTCGGGGCTTTTTTGCTGGCGGCGCCGACTAACAGATTTTCTTCAACGGTTAATCGCGGGAAGATGTCGCGGCCTTGCGGAACGTAGGCGAGGCCCTTTTCTACTCGCGAGTAGGTTGGGAGTTTGGTGATCGGCGTGCCGCGCCAGGCGATCGAGCCGCTCTTCGTTTGGACGACGCCCATCAGGCATCTCAGCAAGGTTGTTTTGCCTACGCCGTTGCGGCCCAGTAGGACGGTGAGCTTGCCGTCCGGCACGGTGAGCTTTACGTCTCTGAGGATGTGGCTGCCGCCGTAGTACTGGTTCAGGTTTTCTACTTCTAGCATTTGGGGACGTCCCTTGGGTTTTGCCTTTTGCGGCGGGATTGCCAAAAAAAATCCAGACCAACAAAAAACACCATCACCTCCCAAGATAAGACTCAATCACAGTCTCATCCCGTTTGACGTCATCCAAAGTCCCATGCGCCAACACCCGACCTTCAGCCATAACAGTCACCTTCCCGGCATCACCCGACAAAGCCGCAACAAACTCCATATCATGCTCGACAACCATCATCGAACAAGTCCCCCGCAAATGATTGAGCAGCTCAGCCAACTGCATGGTTTCATCATCAGTCATACCCGCCGCAGGCTCATCGAGCAACAACAGCGCCGGTTGCTGCATCAGCAACATCCCGATCTCGAGCCGCTGCTTCTGTCCATGCGACAACTCACCGGCAAGCCGCCGCGCCTCACTCTCAAGCCCGATCAACACCAGCGTCTCTTCAATGCGCGCTTGCGCCTCGCGATCCAGGCGCGCGCGTAACGACGCCCACCATCCCTTGTCGGCCTTCATCGCCAATTCGAGGTTCTCCCACACGGGATGCTGCTCGAACACCGTCGGCTTCTGAAACTTGCGCCCAATGCCGGCACGCGCGATGGAAGGCTCGTTCATCCGCGTCAGATCGATCGACTGCCCCAGAAAAACCTTGCCGGAATCCGGCTCGGTCTTGCCGGTGATAACGTCCATCATCGTCGTCTTGCCCGCGCCGTTCGGGCCGATGATGCAGCGCAATTCCCCCGCATCGATCGACAAGGTCAGCGCGTTCAACGCGCGAAATCCGTCGAAACTCACCGTCACATCTTCTAGGTACAGAATCGTGCCGTGCGAGATGTCGATTTGCCCCGGCACCACCGCGTGCCCCATGCTCGCGACGCCGCTCAACGAATGTTCAGCGGGCTCTTCCGGCAATGCCAGATCGGGAACCATCGGGTTTTCGTTCATGAGCGGTTCCTCTTGCGCGTCACGAGTTCGATCAGACCCATGATGCCGTTCGGCAGGAACAGCGGGACCAGCACGAAGATCAGGCCAAGAAAGAACAGCCAGTATTCAGGGAAGTTCGCCGTGAAAAAGCTCTTCGCGCCATTCACCGCGAACGCGCCGACGATCGGCCCGATAAGCGTGCCGCGTCCGCCCACGGCGACCCAGATCGCCATTTCGATCGAGTTGCCCGGCGACATCTCGCCGGGATTGATGATGCCGACCTGCGGCACGTACAACGCGCCGGCGATTCCGCACAACACGGCGGACACGGTCCACACGAACAGCTTGTACGCGAGCGGGCTGTAGCCGAGGAACATCAAACGCGTTTCGCCGTCGCGTACCGCGGTCACCACGCGGCCGAGCTTCGACGTCACGATCGCACGCGCGCCGATGAACGCGAGGATCAACACCGCGAACGTGATCAGCAAGAGCGCCGTGCGCGTGCCCGGGTGCGTGATCGGAAAACCGCCGATGCGCTTGAAGTCGGTGAAGCCGTTATTGCCGCCGAAACCCGTTTCGTTGCGATAGAACAGCAGCATCGCGGCAAACGTCATCGCCTGCGTGATGATCGAGAGGTACACGCCCTTCACGCGCGAACGGAACGTGAAGAAGCCGAACACCCACGCGACCACCGCCGGCACCAGCACCACCAGCAGCAACGCGTAGCCGAGATGCTGCGTGCCTTCCCAGTACCACGGCAGTTGGTGCCAGTCGAGAAACACCATGAAGTCAGGCAGGTCGCTGCCGTATTTGCCTTCGTGACCGATCGAACGCATCAGATACATGCCGATCGCGTAGCCGCCCAGCGCGAAGAACAACGCATGTCCGAGACTCAGAATGCCGCAGTAGCCCCACACGAGGTCGAGCGCGAGCGCGGCGATCGCGTAGCACATGAACTTGCCGGTGATCGTCATCGCGTAGGCGGACAGATGCAGCGGGCTCGTCTTCGGCACCACGAGAGTCGCGAACGGCACGCCGAGGCCGAACACGATGATCAGCGCGATCAGCGCGAGCCACGCGCGGCGCGACAGCAGCGCGGGACGCGGCGGCAAGCCGAGCGCGAAGCCGGAGTCAGCGCCGCGTCCGGCAGCCGCGCCGCCGCCCGCCGCGCCGACGTGAGCCGATGAAGTAGCCGATGTCATCATGCCTCCGCGCTACGGCCCTTGAGGGCGAACATGCCCTGCGGACGCTTCTGGATGAACAGCACGATCAGCACGAGCACCGCGATCTTCGCCAGCACCGCGCCCCAGAACGGTTCGATCGCTTTGCTGACCAGGCCGAGTCCGAAGCCGCCGATCACGGTGCCGGCCAGTTGTCCGACGCCGCCGAGCACCACGGCCATGAACGAATCGATGATGTAGCTCTGGCCGAGGTCCGGGCCGACATTGCCGATCTGCGACAGCGCACAGCCACCCAAACCGGCAATGCCCGCGCCGAACGCGAATGCATACGAATCGACCCGCGCGGTCTTCACGCCGACGCAGGCCGCCATGCGCCGGTTCTGCGTGACGGCGCGCACGAACAGGCCGAGGCGAGTTTTGGTCAGCACCGCCCACGCAATGCCGACGACGATCAGCGAGAACGCCAGGATCGCGAGACGGTTGTACGGCAGGATCAGGTTCGGCAGCACGGTCACGCCGCCGCTCATCCACGCCGGGTTGACCACTTGCACGTTCTGCGCGCCGAACAGCATGCGCGTCGCCTGAATCAGAATCAGGCTGATGCCGAACGTGGTCAGCAAGGTCTCCAAAGGACGGCCGTAGAGATGCTTCAACACCAGCCGTTCGAGCACGATGCCGACCAGCCCTGCCGCGGCGAACGAGGCCGGCACCGCGAGCAGCGGATACCAGTCGAACGCGCCGGGCGCATAGCGCTGAAACAGGTTCTGCACGACGTAAGTGGCGTACGCGCCGATCATCAGGAATTCGCCGTGCGCCATGTTGATGACGCCGATCAGGCCGTACGTGATCGCAAGGCCCAGCGCGGCGAGCAGCAGCACGCTGCCGAGCGACAACCCGGCGAACAGCGTGCCGGCGATCTGGCTGCGGCGCTGGATCGCATCGAGTTCGTCGATGCCGCTTTGCGCGGCCGCGCGGATACGGTCGTCGGTTTCATTGAAGGTGCCGTCCGGCTTCTTCGCGACGAGCGGGCGCAGCAGTTCGTTCATGTCGAGATCGTGCCGCGCGGCGACCAGTTGCACGGCTTCCAGACGCTTGGCCGGATTGGCGTCGTGCAACGCGGTCATCGCCCACAGCGTGTCGAGGCGCTTCTTCAGCGCGGGATCGGTTTCCTTCGCGCGGGCCGCGTCAACGAGCGGCTTGATCGCCGGATCGGGGTTTTGCAGCAGCGCGGTGATCGCGGCGGCGCGTGTCGCCGTATCCGGCGAGTCGAGTTGCAGGCCGGAAAGCGCGCCTGCCACTTTCGAGCGCAGCAGGTTGTTCAGGGTGACCGGTTGCGCGTCGCCGGCGGCGGCGGTCTTGCCGGTGACCGCATCGCGCGCGGTGTCGCCGTCTTGCAGCAGCACGGCGCCTGCATCGGTGGCGAGCGCGCTGTCTTCAGAGAGCGCCTTGAGCACCGCGAGCGATTCCTTGTCGTGATTGGCGATCAGCTTGTCGATGGCCGCGGACTTCGCATCGAAGTCGTCGCTCGCGAGCGGCGCGACATCGGCGGGGACGAGCGCGAACGCGGCAAGCGGCGCGCCGGCGAGAAGCGCGAGCGCCACGCTGCCGATGGTGCGCCGTGCGCTGTGTCGTGCGGACCTCAGAAATGAAAACGCCATGGTGGCCTTTGAAGATAAACCAACGAGGCGGCGCGGCATCGCGCGCGAGAGCCGCAGGCGCGACTCGCGCGCCCCTCTTGAGATCACGCCGGATCGCCACGCCGGCCGACTGCGCCCGCGTGGCGGTCCGGCGTCCTGTCAGGCAACGCGCGAGCGCTTCAGGAACGCCGGAATCGAGCTGACCACGTCCGGCTTGCTCGAATTGCCGGCGATGAACGGGCTCCACGGCTGCGCGCGAATCGCGGTCTTGGTGCGCCACACCACGTTGAACTGACCGTCGGCGCGCACTTCGCCGATCATCACCGGCTTGTGCAGATGGTGGTTGCCGTCCATTTCCAGCGTGAAGCCCGACGGCGCGGCGAACTGCTGGCCGACCATCGCGACGCGCACCTTGTCCACGTCCGTGCTCTTCGCCTTCTCGGCGGCCTGCTTCCACATATGAATGCCGACGAAGGTCGCTTCCATCGGATCGTTCGTCACGCGTTTCGTGCCGCCCGGCAGATTGTTCTCCTTGACCCACGCGGCCCATTGCTTCTTGAACTTCTCGTTGGCCGGATTGCGCACCGACATGAAGTAGTTCCATGCCGCGAGATTGCCGACCAACGGCTTCGTATCGATGCCGCGCAGTTCTTCCTCGCCGACCGAGAACGCGACGACCGGCACGTCCGACGCCTTCAGCCCCTGGTTGCCGAGTTCCTTGTAGAACGGCACGTTCGAGTCGCCGTTCACCGTCGAGATCACCGCGGTCTTGCCGCCTTGCGAGAAGGTCTTGATGTTCGCGACGATGGTCTGATAGTCGCTGTGGCCGAACGGCGTGTAGACCTCCTGGATGTCGGCTTCCTGCACGCCCTTCGACTTGAGGAACGCGCGCAGGATCTTGTTGGTCGTGCGGGGGTACACATAGTCGGTGCCCAGCAGGAAGAAGCGCTTGGCGCCGCCGCCTTCCGCGCTTATCAGGTATTCGGTCGCCGGGATCGCCTGCTGGTTCGGCGCGGCGCCCGTATAGAACACGTTGCGCGACATCTCTTCGCCTTCGTACTGCACGGGATAGAACAGCAGGCCGTTCAGTTCCTCGAACACCGGCAGCACCGACTTGCGCGACACCGATGTCCAGCAGCCGAACACGACCGCGCACTTGTCCTGGGTGATCAGTTGGCGCGCTTTTTCGGCGAAGAGCGGCCAGTTCGACGCCGGGTCCACCACCACCGGCTGCAGTTGGCGGCCCATCACGCCGCCGCTCTTGTTGATCTCCGCGATGGTCATCAGCGCGGTGTCCTTGAGCGACGTCTCGGAGATCGCCATCGTGCCCGACAGGGAATGCAGAATACCCACCTTGATCGGACCGCTGCCGGACTGCGCCTGCGCAAACGGAACCTGACCAGCCAGCGCCAGCGCGCCCGACATGGAGCCGAACTTCAACAGATTGCGACGTTTCATGTATATCCCCTTGCCATTGATGGTGAATGTTTATGGGCGTCGATTTCGGTCAGCAGGGCTTGTCCCGCATGACTTGCCGCTCGTGTACTGCAAGGCACATGCCATGCGGCAAGTTCGACTCGAAGTGCGTGCGGTCCGTGCTGCGGCGCGGCTGCGGGCGGGGTAAGTTATGCGTGATGCGGCGCTGTTATGGTGCACAAATGTGTGATTCGCCTTGTTGGGGTGCGTGCCGCGCCGCGACGAGGCGTGCGTATCCGCCACGGGGCGTCGGCGGTGCATGGCCGCTGCCCCTTTGTGCATGCGCCGCGCTGTGCCTAAACTGAAAGACCACTCACGCGAGGAGACACGACATGGCTGAGCGCGCCGGCGTCAACCCACCGGATATGTCCGCTTTCTGGATGCCCTTCACCGCCAACCGCCAGTTCAAGAGCGCCCCCCGATTGCTGGCGAGCGCGAAGGGCATGTACTACACGTCGCACGATGGCCGACGCATTCTCGACGGCACCGCCGGGCTGTGGTGCGTCAACGCGGGGCATTGCCGCGACGAGATCGTGGCCGCCGTGCAGGCGCAGGCGGCTGAAATGGATTTCGCGCCGACCTTTCAGATGGGGCATCCCAAGGCTTTCGAAGCCGCGACGAAAATCGCGCGGCATACGCCCGGCGATCTGAAGCACATCTTCTTTGTGAACTCGGGCTCGGAGGCCGTCGATACCGCGTTGAAGATCGCGTTGGCTTACCACCGCTCGCGTGGCGAAGGGCAGCGCACGCGATTCATCGGACGCGAGCGCGGTTATCACGGCGTGGGCTTCGGCGGCATTTCGGTGGGCGGCATCGCGCCGAACCGCAAGGCGTTTTCCGGCGGACTGCTGCCCGCCGTCGATCATTTGCCGCATACGCTGAACATCAAGGAGGCGGCGTATTCGAAGGGGCAGCCGGCGTGGGGCGCGCACCTTGCCGATGAACTCGAGCGGCTCGTCACGCTGCACGATGCATCGACGATCGCCGCGGTGATCGTCGAACCGGTGGCCGGCTCGACGGGGGTGCTGATTCCGCCGCAAGGTTATTTGCAGCGGCTGCGCGAGATTTGCGACAAGCACGGCATCCTGCTGATTTTCGACGAAGTGATTACCGGCTGGGGACGCCTCGGTGCGCCGTTCGCCGCGCAGTATTTCGGCGTCACGCCCGATCTGCTGACAATGGCCAAGGGCACCAACAATGCCGCCGCGCCGATGGGCGCGGTCGCGGCGAGCGCGGGGATTCACGATTCGATCGTGAACGGCGCGCCGGGCGGCATCGAGCTTTTTCACGGCTACACGTATTCCGGGCACCCGATTGCCGCGGCCGCGGCTTGCGCGACGATCGATCTGTACGAGCGTGAGCAGTTGTTCGAACGGGCCGCGCGGATGGCGCCGGTCTTCGAGAACGCGATTCACAAGCTGCGCGGCGAACGGCATGTGATCGATGTGCGCAATCTTGGGCTGGTGGGGGGCGTGGAGTTGGCGCCGCGTGACGGAGCGCCTGGGGCGCGTGCTTATGACGTGTTCGTGCGCTGCTTTGAGAAGGGCGTGTTGACGCGTTATACAGGGGATATTCTGGCGTTCTCACCGCCGTTGATTGTGGAGGAGACGCAGATCGAGGAGATATTTGGGACGGTGGGGGAGGTGTTGAGGGAGGTGGAATAGGGTGGGCTTTTACGGGAAGAACGGTGACAAGGAAGGTGCAAGAAAAGAGGCCGGCGCTTTTTCGGCGCCGGCCTGATGTGTCACACGCTCGCAGTCGTGGAAACTCAGAAGGCGGCGAACGGACCGGTCCGCATGCCGACCTTTGCGCCGTTGAGCACGGTGTACACGTTGCGGCCGAAGAAGAACGGCAGGCCCCAGATGAAGTAGTCGGAGAGTGACGTATAGACGCCCAGATCGTCATGCGCGGCGTATGGACCACTTACCAGGTTGGCCGTATTGGCCAACTGGAACGGCACAGTTACGGACGTAGTTGCGCCGCTGCCGGGTTTGAGCATGGCGGATAGGCTGAGCGTGGTCGACGGTGTGTAACGTCCCCATCGGTCAAACGGGATCGTCGCGTCCCGGAAAGTGTTCGTATTCGAACCGCTATCGATTACACACCTGCCGAACGAGGCGCCCTTGTACACGGTCGTAAAGAAGCCGTTACTGTCGAGCGGAATAATGTTGGCGTTCGACGGCAACGCATTGTTCTGCTGTGTGCCAATACCGAACACCAGTTCGCCCGTGACGCTTGCCTCGCCGCCTGCCGGCAACGCGGGCAGACGGATGATCGTGCCATTGTTATCCGAAGTGAAGTTGGCGACCGGATTCATGACCTGCGTATCGAGCGGTACGCGCGTGTTCGTGCACGACCCCGTGGACGGACAATAGTAGTAGGTTGCCGATAGGGCGTATTGGGCCGCGAGCGGAAAGTCGCGCACGGCGGAACTAATGCCGATCACGCCGTTGGCGCCGAGATCGGTCACTGTGCCGATGTTCCCGAGGCCACCCGACGCGCAATCGGACGGCGTGGCATACGCGCCGTCACTGATTACCTGGATCGGCAGGTTGCCTGCCGCTTTACCGCCGATCGTCACGTCGGCGCGCTTTATCGGACCCCACGTGTAGCCCGACGCAAATTGCGCGCATTGGGCGATCGGTGCACCGCTGGTGGGGTCGTCGGTGGCGCCGGTCTGCGCCGGCAGACGGCCTGCGAGCGCCGAGCCCAGCGCGCTTGCCAGAACGCGCACGCCGGCCGAACCGGTGTCAATCAACATGTGATCGATCGTTGCGCATTGGTCCGCACCCTGCACACCAGGGATGCAAATGGTGACGGTCGCGTACGGCTGGTTGGCGTAATTCCCCGTCCACCGTTCGACGGTGATCGGAATGGTGTTGACGTCAGCCACGGGCGATGGCGTCGGTGTCGGAGCGGGACTCGGCGTTGGGCTTGGAGTCGGCGTTGGTGTTGGAGCGGGACTCGGCGCTGGGCTTGGAGTCGGCGCAGGAGTCGGAGTCGGAGCGGGACTCGGCATCGGCGAAGGTGTCGGAACTGGACTTGGCGAGGGCGCCGGACTCGGCTTCGGCGAAGGTGTCGGAGCTGGAGTTGGCGAGGGCGCCGGACTCGGCTTCGGCGTAACCGGCGTCGGGTTCTCGTTGTTCTGCGTCGCGTTCGAGTCGCTGTTGTTGTTGTCGCCTCCACCGCCGCCGCAGGCGGACAGAGTCACGCTGGCAGTCAGGATCGCGAAGCAAAGCGATTTATTGAAAGTATTCATGTTTCTTGTGTTCTGTGGATCGATCCGCCGCTTCATTGCAAATCTTCCACGTGGACGTTGACGGGGACGAGGCGCGGCAAGAACGCCTTGCCGGAAGCGTGCCCAGGCGCGCCGGCTGACTCGATCTGAAAGTCGCCATTGCGTTCGATCAACGGACCGGTGCCGCGGGCGCGCCCTGCGCTGGCGGCAACCGCATTGGGGAAGTAGCTGCCTAGCAGCTTGCTCATGTCAGGCCGCAGCGGCCCGTCCCAAGTGACGGCAAACACAACGTTCGTCGGCAGCACGTATTCGCGCACCGTGACACCGTTGGCGTCACGCGAAACGCGCACGGTATAAGCCGCGGTGGCGGAAGAGGGGTTCGGGGCTGCGGACTGGAGCAGGGGCCGCGAGGAGGAACCCCCGTCCGGCGCACCACCCAATGCCGCATAAGAAGCCAGCGGCAACAGCGCCAATGCGCTCAGCGCGATCTTCACAAATCTCATCACAATGCTCCAGAATACAGGTCGGAACATGGTGCCAGCGGGCCTTTATCGGGATTGGCCGAAAAATCCGAATGCGAAATGGGAAATGCCGAAAAGAGGAGGTGCGGCTACGAAGCAGCACCTCCATCATTCATACAGTCGTCAGAATGCAACGAACGGACCCGTCCGCGTGCCGATCTTGCTGTTGCCGATCACGGTGTACACGCTGCGGCCATAGAAGAACGGCAAGCCCCAGAGGAACATGCGGCTGTACGACATGTACGCGCCCACGTTGTTGAACGCCGCGTTGCGGGTCGCCGACAGGTTCAGCGCGTTGTCGATCAGGAAAGGGATCGCGAGCGGTGCACTGGAGCCATCCGTGGCCTCGATCGTTGCGGACAGGCTGAGTGCGCTCGTCGGCGTGTAGAACTCCGAAGTCCTGGGAATCGTGTTGTCTGGGAAGAGGTACACGTTGGTGCCGCTGTCGATTGCACTGTTGTTAAACACGGTGCCCTGGTATTGGGTCGTCAGGGAACCGTGTTTATCCACCGCAAAGATATTGGCGTTGGCCGGCAGCGCATTGTTGGCCTGCGTGCCCACACCGAATATCAGTTGACCCGCGACGCCGGCCTGGCCAGTCGCGGGCACTGCGGGCAAGCGGATGACCGTGCCGTTGTAATCCGCGCCGAATGCGGCAACCGGGTTCGCCACTTCCCTCGCGGCCTTCATGCGGGTGCTGATGCAGGAGTTTGCCGACGGGCAGTAGTAGTAGTTCCCGGGTATCGCAGTGTCCACGGCGTCCTGGGAATCATAGACGCCGTGCCCGATCCCAAGAATGCCGTTGGCGCCGAGGCTTTTAGCGGTGCTGATGTCGGATCCACCGTGGGCGATGCAGTCGGACGGCGTGCTAAACGCGCCATCGCCCGTCACCTGAATCGGAATGTTGCTGGCCGTCCGGCTGCCGATCGTGATGTCGGCGCGCTTGACCGAGCCCCATGTGAAGCCCGAGGCGAACGGCATGCATTCGGCGATCGGAAACGCGCCCGTCGTATCGTCGGCCGCGCCTGCTTGCGTGAGCAGTTGCGAGTTGAGCGACTGAAGTGCGCTGGCCGCAATGCGTACGCCCGTTGAACCGGTGTCGACCACCATCTTGTCGACGGTCACGCATTGCCCCGGACCCTGTTGACCGGGCACGCAGACGGTGATCGAGGCCGACAACATATTGAAGCTGCCCATCGAGTTGTCGACGCGGATCGGCACCGTATTGTTCGGGTCGCTTTTGATGTTGGCCGTGTTGCCGGAGTTACCCGAGTTGCCCGAATTCCCGGAATTGCCGGGGTTGTTGTTGACCCAGTCGGGGGTTGCGTTCCAGTTGACGGAACTGTTGCTCTGGCTGCCGCTGTCGCCGCCACCACCGCCGCAGGCCGCCAGTATGACGCCGGCGGCCGCCGTGGCCACCCACAGCGTATTCTTCAATAGGTTCATTTTTTGTTTTCCTGGTTCGACGGGGGGCTTATCGCAGATCGCCCGGACGCACGCTCGCGGGCATCAGGCGAGGCAGGTAAGCCATGCCGAAGAAGTGCCCTAACCGGCCGGCGGACTCGATGCGAAAATCGTCGTTGCCATCGACGAGCGGCCCCGTGCCGCGCGCTCGGCTCTGGCCCGCGCTCACGTAGTTGGGGAAATAACTGCCGAGCAGCGCCGTCATATCCGGGCGGATCGGTCCGTCCCACGTGACGGCGAACACGACGTTGCCCGGCAGTACGTATTCGCGGACCGTCACGCCGTTGGCATCGACCGACTGACGCATCGTGTAGGACGCCGCGCTTGCGGTCCCAGCCGCTGACGCCCCGGGGACGGACTGCTGCATCGCGTGTGGCACGAACTGGAAGGAAGCGCCGGCGCTTGGTGCGCCGCCCAACGTTGCATACGACGAGAGCGGCAACAGTGTTGCGGCCAGCATCGCGATCTTCAAAACTTTCATCACACACGGCTCCCCAATAACGGTCGGAGGATGGTGCCTGTGCGGTGCTCAGGAAACCGTGCGAAGTTTCCGCAATGAATGCACGAAGCGGCGCAATGAAAACGCGATGTTAGAGTCGTTGCGAAGCGTGCAAAATCGGGATGTGGGTAGTGGAACCGCCAATGGCCGTGCACGGTGCGCGTCGCGCCGACGATGACGCGCAACCAACGGAGACCAAATGGAAAGAGGGAGAGGAAATCAGAGAAGAAGGCAGAAAAAAAGCGCCCCTACTGAGGCGCCGTCATGTTCGGCATCGCCCGCCGCCCTGACTTGCCCGCTGCCCCTTTGGCCGCGGCGCCCGGATGCGGCACCGTCGGCGCTTGCGGCAACGCGGTCAGCGAACCGTCGTCGACCGGCGAGAGCAGCGTGCTCAACTGCAGCACGTCCTGATCGGTGAGGTTCGCCGTCGCGGCCTTCAGCTTGAGGCTGTTGATCAGCGTGTCGTAGCGTGCCTTCGCCAGGTCGCGGCGCGCCGAAAACAACTGATCCTGTGCGTTGAGCACGTCGATATTGATTCGCACGCCGACCTGATAGCCAAGCAGATTCGATTCGAGCGATGTGCGCGCGGATTGCTCGGCGGTTTGCAGCGCGCGCACCTGCGCGAGTCCGCTCACCACGCCGAGAAACGCTTGACGCGCCGAGAGCGCCGCATTGCGCCGCGCGGTATCCAGATCGGCGGACGCCTGGTCCTCGAGCGCGAGCGTCTGACGAACGCGGCTTTGCGTCGCGCCGCCGGCAAAGAGCGGAATCGTGACCTGCACGCCGATCGTGCTGTTCGTGTACGACGAGCCCAGGTTGCCGAGTTCGGCGGCGAGCGCCGGCGTGCCGGGCGCGGGCGTATTCGCGCCGCTGCCGAAGCCGCCGCCGAAATTGCCGCCGAAGTTGCCCGCCCCCGCCGCGCCGAGACTGCTGCGTGAGCGGCTCGCCACCAGATCGACGGTCGGCAGATGGCCGGACTTGGCCTTCGACGTTTCGCGCTGCGCGCTATCCAGCGCGATCTGCTTGAGCACGACCTGATAGTTGGCGTCGGTCGCCGCATCGACCCACTGGTTGATGTCCGCGGGCACGGGCGGCGGCAGCGGCGTACCGGCGGCGAGGCCGTCGACATGCTCGACCGGATGCCCGACGATCTGCTGCAACGCGGCCAGCTTCACCGCGAGGTCGTTCTGCGCGGCGATTTCCTGCGAGATCGCCTGATCGTATTTGGCCTGTGCTTCGTTGGTGTCGGTGATCGTGGTATTGCCGACCTCGAAGGAATGCCTGGCCGATTCGAGCTGCTGCGCAATCGACGCCTTCTGCGACCGCGCAATCGCCAGGCTGTCTTGCGCGGCGAGCGCGTCGAAGTAAGCCTGGCCGAGCCGCACGATCAGATCCTGGCGGGCCTGCGCGAACGACGCCTGCGCCGAATCCACCGCGAGCTTGCCTTGCGCGTAGCCGTACCAGCTATCGACATGAATCAGCGGCTGCGTGAGCGAAATCACGTAGCCGTTGCTGTTGCCGTAGGAAGAAGGAAAGCCGCCGCCGAAATCCGTGTTCTGACGGCTCGTGTTGAGCGACGCGGAGAGTTGCGGCAGCAGTTTCGCACGGGCGAGCGGCAGCTCTTCGCTGTTGGCGGCGAGCGCGGCGCGCGCGCTTTGCAGTTGCGCGTCGTTGGAGAGCGCTTCGTCGTAAAGCTGGGAAAGATCCACGGCCCGCGCGGGGAACGCGGGCAGCACGCACGCGAGCGTTACGGCGGCGAGGAGGACCGCCACCCGCCGGCGCATCATCAAGGCCGTTCGATCAGTAGGTGGGGACGGTCGGATCGACCTGACGCGACCACGCGTCGATCCCGCCTTGCAGATTGAAGACGTTGGCATGGCCGCGCGATTCGAGGAACATCGCGACCTGGGCGCTGCGCGCGCCGTGATGGCAGACGCAGACGATTTGCGCGTCGTCGTCGAGTTCCTCGCTGCGCGCGGGAATCTCACGCATGGGAATCGACACGGCGCCGGCGATCGACGCCGTCTGGATCTCCCACGGCTCGCGCACGTCGAGCAGCACGGGCGCGGGACGCGATTGATCGGCGAGCCATTCGGCCAGCGCGGGAGCGGTTAGATTTTGCATCAGCGGGACATCCAGTTCAGGTAACGGCGGCGTGCCGGCCGTACGGAAAAACACGCAAATGAGCGCGCAAATCAGAACTTGAAACGCGGCGGCTGCACGGCGTTGACGAGCGGCTCGACATACGTTTCGAACACGTCGGCGATACGGTACTGCTTCTCGTCGATACGCGTGATGATCTGCGCCTTCATGACCGGCGCGGTGCCGACGAACGCGGCCAGCCGGCCGCCGATCTTCAGTTGTTCGAGGATTTCCTGCGGCAGCACCGGCAGGCCGCCCGACACGCAGATCACGTCGTACGGGGCGCCGGTCCAGCCGCGCGACGCGTCGCCGGTCGCGACTTCCGCATTCAGCACGCCATTGGCGATCAGGTTGTTCTTTGCGAACTCAGCCAGTTCCGGTTCGATATCGACCGTCAGCACGTGCTGCGCGCGGTGCGCGAGAAGCGCCGCCATGTAACCGGAGCCGGCGCCGATTTCGAGCACGCTTTCGTGTTTCTTCACCGCCAGTTCCTGCAGCACGCGCGCCTCGATGCGCGGCGCCAGCATGTGCTGGCCGGCCGGCAGCGGCACTTCGAAGTCGACGAAGGCCAGGTCGCGGTATACGGTGGGGACGAAATTTTCACGCTTGACGATCGAGAGCAGATTCAGCACGTCCTGGTCGAGCACTTCCCAGGGGCGGATCTGCTGTTCGATCATGTTGAAACGCGCTTGCTCGATGTTCATGATGGATTCGGCGGTTTGGTTTGGCGGGGTTTGCGGTTTTTCCACTGACCGGCGGCCTCACGGTACGACTCGCGCGGTATGACTCAGAAAGCAAGCCACGGCAGGGTAACTGCAGGGTAACTGCAGGGTAACTGCGGGATTGTACCAAATGGCGGCGCCAACCCGGGCGCTTGCGGGCAGTGTGCTGCATGGCCGCATCGTGGAACGGACCCTCGCCGTGCCCGGTCGCCTCCGTGTTAATCCCTAGCAATCCGTGCTTGCGATTCCGGCGTCGATGGCACAAGAATGTAATCGATTACATTTTCGAAGCGAGTTCACTTGTCCAGATCGTCGTCCAAGGCGGACCCCGCCGTGTCGTCCGGCGTGCGTTCGCAGCCCGAGGTTCGGCCGCCGCGTGCGGTCGAGGGCATGTCGATTGCCGGCGTCGCCGAGCAGGCGGGCGTTTCCGTGGCGACGGTGTCGCGCGTGCTGAACGGCCACGAGAACGTGCGGCCCGCCACGCGCGACAAGGTATTGGCGGCGATCGACGCGAGCGGCTATCGCGTCAACGAACTCGCGCGCAATCTGCGCACCGCCGAAAGCCGCCTGCTGCTGACGATGGTGCCGGACGTCGGCAATCCGTTCTACGCCGAGATCGTGCGCGGCATCGACAGCGTCGCGCGTCAGCACGGCTACTTCATGCTGCTCTGCGACACGGGCGCCGATCCAGGCCGCGAGCGCAGTTACTTCGACCTGCTGCGGCGCCGCCGCGCGGATGGCGCGATCTGCCTCGATCCGGCGACGATCCAGCAGGCGCTCGGCGAGGCGTCCAGTGCGCTGCCGTGGGTCGCGTGCTGCGAGTTCGACCCGTCAATGGGCGTGCCGTACGTGGGCATCGACAACTATCGCGCGGCAGGCGACGCCGTGCGCCATCTGCTCGCGCGCGGTCATCGGCGCATCGGGCTGATCAATTCGGATGTGGACTACCTGTACGCGCGACAGCGTCAGCAAGGCTATCTGGACGCGTTGACCGAAGCGGGCATCACGCCGGACGAACGCTGGCGCATGAACCTGAACAGCCTCGACTACGAAGCCGGTGCCTCGGCCGCGGCCACGCTGGTGCAGCAGTCGCAGGCGCCGAGCGCGATCTTCGCCGTGTCCGATACGTTGGCGATCGGCGTGATCCACGGTTTGCGCAGCGTCGGCAAGCGGGTGCCGGACGATATCGCGGTGGTCGGCTTCGACGACATCTCGATTGCCGCGCAAATCGATCCGCCGCTCACCACCATCGCGCAGCCGATGCGCGAACTCGGCGAAACCGCCGCGCGCCTGCTGCTGCAGCGGCTCGCGAATCCATTGGCGAGCGTGCCGGGCGTGCTGCTGCCGCATCGGCTCGTGATCCGCGGGAGCGCGTGAATCATGAGCCTCGCTATCCGTTTCGACGACATCCGTAAAGACTTCGGCCCGGTGCGTGTGCTGCACGGTGTGAGTTTCGAGCTGGCGCCGGGGCGCATCTACGGTCTGCTCGGCGAGAACGGCGCGGGCAAATCCACGCTGATGAAAATCCTCGCCGGCTATGAAACGGCGACCTCGGGCACCTTGCTGGTCGACGGCCACGCGCAGCAGTTCATCGGCTCGCGCGAAGCACAAGCGCAAGGCATCGTGCTGATTCACCAGGAATTCAATCTCGCCGAGCACCTGACGATCGCGCAGAACATGTACCTCGGTCACGAGAAAAAACGCGGCTGGTTCGTCGACGACGCCGCGATGCGTGTCGAGGCGGCGCGTTATCTCGCGCAGGTGGGTCTGGAGAAGGCGCCCGATACCAAGGTGCGCGAATTGATCGTCGCCGAAAAGCAGATGGTGGAGATCGCGAAGGCGCTTTCGCGGCGCGCGCGTCTGCTCATCATGGACGAGCCGACCGCCACGCTCACGCCGTCCGAAACCGAACGGCTCTTCACGCTGATGACGAAGCTCAAGGCCGAAGGCGTGACCATCATCTACATCTCGCACAAGCTCGATGAAGTGGAGCGCATCACCGACGAAGTGATCGTGATGCGCGACGGCCGTTTCGTCGCGCGCGGCGAAACGGCGGGACTTGCGCGGCAGCAGATGGCGAACCTGATGGTGGGGCGCGACGTCTCCGACATGTTCCCCGACAAGATCACCGTGCCCGCCGATGCGCCGATCGCGTTGCAAGTGCACGGTCTTACCGTGCCGGATTGGGTGGAAGACTTGAGCTTCGATGTGCGCGCCGGTGAAGTGCTGGGCTTTGCGGGCCTCGTCGGCGCGGGCCGCACTGAAGCGTTCGAAGCGATCATCGGTTTGCGCAAGCGCACGGCGGGCCACATCGACATCGCCGGCCGTCGCGCCGATCTGAAAAGCCCGCGCGACGCGATGCGGCACGGCCTCACGTATCTGAGCGAAGACCGCAAGGGCAAAGGCCTGCACGTGAACCTGAGCTTGCAGGACAACGTCACGCTAATGACGCTCGAACGTTACGCGCATCCGTTGCTCGATCTGAAAGCGGGGCGCGCGGCATTGACGAAGGCCGTGAGCGAATTCGGCATTCGCACCGGCGACCTGTCGAGCCGCGCGCGCATGCTCTCAGGCGGCAATCAGCAGAAGCTCGCGCTCGCCAAGTTCCTGCAACCGGACCCGAACGTGATCGTGCTCGACGAGCCGACGCGTGGCGTCGATGTCGGTGCGAAACGCGACATCTATTTCCTGATTCATCGTCTCGCCGCGCAAGGCCGCGCGGTGATCGTCATTTCATCCGAACTGATCGAGCTGATCGGCTTGTGCCACCGCGTCGCCGTGATGCGCGCGGGACGCCTGCAAGCGACGCTCACGCTCGAGCATCTGACCGAAGAGGAGTTGATCGCCCATGCGACCGGCACCCACTGAAGCCGTGCAACCCGGCCGCGCGTTGCGCTTCGCGCATCGACTGTACGCACTCGGGCCGCTCGCCGGACTGGTCGCGCTGTGCATTGCCGGCACGCTGCTCAACCGCGATTTCGCGACGCTCGACAACATGATGAACGTGCTCACGCGCACGTCGTTCATCGGCATCATCGCGGTCGGCATGACCTTCGTGATCATTTCAGGCGGCATCGATCTGTCGGTCGGCTCGATGGCGGCACTGATCGCGGGCAGCATGATCTGGCTGATGAACGCGCTCGCAACGGGCGTCGGCGGACATACGTTCGCGCCCCTGGCGATCGTGACGCTCGGCATCGTGTTCGCGCTGTTGCTCGGCGGATTGTTCGGCTGCGCGCATGGCCTGCTGATTACGAAAGGACGTATCGAGCCGTTTATCGTCACGCTGGGGACGTTGGGTATTTTTCGCGCGGTGCTCACCTGGCTCGCCGACGGCGGCGCGCTGACCCTGGATAATTCGTTATCCGATCTGTATGGGCCGGTTTATTACGCGAGCCTTTTCGGCGTGCCGGTGCCGATCTGGGTGTTCCTCGTGGTGGCCGCGGGCGGCGCGCTGATCCTTAATCGCACCGCGTTCGGCAGGCACGTGCAGGCGATCGGCTCGAACGAACAGGTCGCGCGCTATGCGGCGATTCGCGTCGATACGGTGAAGATCGTCACGTACGTGCTGCTCGGCATTTGCGTCGGCGTCGCCACCGTGCTCTATGTGCCGCGGCTCGGTTCGGCCACGCCGACCACCGGCCTGCTATGGGAACTCGAGGCGATCGCCTCGGTGGTGGTGGGCGGCACCGCTTTAAAGGGCGGCGAGGGGCGCGTGGTCGGCACGGTGATCGGCGCGATTCTGCTCTCGGTGATCGCGAACATTCTGAATCTGACCAGCATCATCAGCGTGTATCTGAACGCGGCGGTGCAGGGCGTGGTGATTATCTTCGTCGCGTTCGTGCAGCGCGGACGGCGATAGCTGTGGTGGCTTCAACCTGAAACAAGGGCATATTCCAGAATCGGCGCGCACGAACGCCTCATAAACGCAACTATGTTGCATGGGATCAAAGTAAGCGCTAAAGCGCTAACTCTGATCGACACAGGAGACACAATCATGAAGCAGATCATTCGAGCGGTCGGCGCCGGCATGCTGGCGTTGGGGATACTGGGCACGGCAGGCGTGGCGGGTATCGCTACAGCGCGTGCCGCTGAAAAAGTCACGCTGGGCGTCGCGATTCCGACGGCCGATCACGGCTTCACGGGCGGCATCGTCTGGTGGGCGAACAAGGCGAAAGCCGATCTGGAGAAAGCGCACCCCGATCTGAAAGTGATCGTGAAGACCGCGGCCGGTTCGCCCGAACAGGCGAACCAGTTGCAGGATCTGGTGACCGTCAACAAGATCAACGCGCTGGTGATCTTCCCGTTCGAATCGGCCTCGCTCACGCAGCCGGTCGCGCAGGTGAAGAGGAAGGGCGTGTACGTGACGGTGGTCGACCGCGGCTTGACCGACAACAGCGCGCAGGACGCCTACGTCGCGGGCGACAACACCGCATTCGGCAGAATTCCCGCCGAATATCTGGCGAAAGCGCTCGACGGCAAGGGCGATATCGTCGCGCTGCGCGGCATTCCGACGACGCTCGACAACGAGCGTTGGACCGCGTTTACCGGCGTGCTGAAGGCGTATCCGAACATCAAGATTCTCGACGCGAAATATGCAAACTGGAATCGCGACGACGCGTTCAAGGTGATGCAGGATTACCTCACGCGCTTCAAACATATCGACGCCGTGTGGGCCGCCGACGACGACATGGCCGTCGGCGTGATCAAGGCAATCGACCAGGCCAAGCGCAACGACATCAAGATCGTGTTCGGCGGCGCGGGCTCGAAGGGCATGGTGAAGAACGTGATGGACGGCGCGCCGCTCATCAAGGCCGACGTGTCGTATTCGCCGAAGTTCATCTATGACGCGATCAAGCTCACCGCCGAAGCACGGCTCAAGGGCGAGAAGCTGCCGGCCACCACGATCATTCCGTCGGTGCTGATCACGAAGGAAAACGCGCAGCAGTTCTACTTTCCCGACTCGCCGTTCTGAGCGGCGCGCACGGTGCGCTCGCGGCATGCGGGTTGTTGTAGCGTGCCGCGAGCGCATCGAGCTTTGAGGAACCATACGATGAAAACCATCCAGGGCCCGGCGATCTTTCTGGCTCAGTTCATGGGCGACGAAGTGCCTTTCGACAATCTTGCGCATCTGGCGGGTTGGGCCGGAAGTCTCGGCTTCAAGGGCATTCAGGTGCCGTGCGACGCGCGCCTGATCGATCTCGAACAGGCGGCGGCGAGCCAGACGTATTGCGACGAATTGCGCGAAACCGCCGAAGACGCGGGCGTGACGATCACCGAACTGTCGACGCATCTGCAAGGGCAACTGGTTGCGGTGCATCCCGCCTATGACACGTTATTCGACGGCTTTGCCGCGGAGCACGTGCGTGGCAATCCTGCTGCGCGCACGCAGTGGGCCGTCGAGCAGATGAAACTCGCGGCGCAGGCGTCACAGCGTTTGGGCCTGAACACGCATGTGTCGTTTTCGGGCGCGCTGGCGTGGCCGTATCTGTATCCCTGGCCGCAGCGTCCGGCAGGTTTGATCGAAGCCGCATTCGATGAACTCGCGCGCCGCTGGACGCCGATTCTCGATGCATTCGACGAAGCCGGCGTCGACGTCTGCTACGAATTGCATCCGGGCGAAGACCTGCACGACGGCGTGACATTCGAGCGCTTTCTCGACGCCGTGAAGCACCACCCGCGCGCCAATATTCTCTACGACCCGAGCCATTTCATCCTGCAGCAACTGGATTACCTCGCGTTCATCGACATCTATCACGAGCGCATCAAAGCGTTCCATGTGAAGGACGCGGAGTTTCGTCCGAACGGCAAGCAAGGCGTGTATGGCGGCTATAGCGGCTGGGTCGAACGCGCGGGTCGCTTCCGCTCGCTCGGCGACGGGCAGATCGATTTCGGCGCGATCTTCTCGAAGATGGCGCAATACGGTTTTCCCGGCTGGGCTGTGCTGGAGTGGGAGTGCGCGCTGAAGCATCCACACGACGGCGCGCGTGAAGGCGCGGAGTTCATTCGCCGCCACATCATCCGCGTGGCCGAGCATGCGTTCGACGACTTCGCGGGCAGCGGCGTCGATGCGGCGCAATTGAAGCGCGTGCTCGGCATCCGCTAGCGATTTGACTGCAATCGATCACCAGGGAGCGAGAGCGATGCCACACAGAAGGCTAAAGCTAGGCATGGTCGGCGGCGGGCAGGGCGCGTTTATCGGCGCGGTGCATCGGATCGCGGCGCGGCTCGATGATCGTTTCGAACTGGTGGCGGGCGCGTTGTCGTCCGATCCGCAGCGCGCGCAAGCGAGCGCCGCCGAGGCCGGCATCGCGCGCAGTTATGCGGACTGGAAAGAGATGGCGCGTGCCGAAGCCGCGCGTGACGACGGTATCGACGCGGTGGCGATCGTCACGCCGAATCATCTGCATGCGCCGGTGGCGACGGCTTTTCTCGAAGCGGGCATTCACGTGGTGTGCGACAAGCCGCTCGCGATTTCATTGGCGGAAGGCGAGGCGCTGGCGAAGCTCGCTCGCGAGAAGAACAAGCTGTTTGCGTTGACGCATACGTACTCCGGCTATCCGCTCGTGCGTCATGCGCGCGAACTGATCGAACGAGGGGAGCTGGGTGAAATACGCGTCGTGCAAGTGGAATACGCGCAGGACTGGCTGGCCGAGCCGATAGAAACGAGCGGTGTGAACAAGCAGGCCGGCTGGCGTACGGATCCCGCATTGGCCGGTCCCGCAGGCTGCCTCGGCGATATCGGCACGCATGCGTATCATCTCGCGGCATTCGTCACCGGCATGACGCCCGCAGCGTTATCCGCCGAGGTGCATACCTTCGTGCCCGGACGCCGTATCGATGATCACGTGCAGGCGATGCTGCGCTATTCGAACGGCGCGCGCGGCATGCTGTGGGCGAGCCAGGTGGCGAGCGGCGCGGAAAATGCGTTGCGTCTGCGGGTGTATGGAACGAAGGCGAGCCTCGCCTTCGATCAGGAACATCCCAATGAATTGGGGTTCACGCCGCTCGGTGGTTCAACTGAGCGCTTGACGCGAGGGCGAGTGAACAGCGCAATCGCGGCGCACGCGACGCGCGTGCCGCCGGGGCATCCTGAAGGCTATCTGGAAGCGTTCGCGCAGTTGTACAAGGACGCGGCCTTGCAGATAGAAGCGTTGGACGAAGGCCGCCCGCTGCCTGCTGAAAGCCTGCTGCTGACGGTGGTCGAAGACGGCGTCGCCGGCTTGCGTTTCATCGATGCGGTGCTGGCAAGCAGCGCGGCCGATGGGCAGTGGCGGGAGATCGGCGAGGGTTGAAAGAGACGAAGCGTTGAAGCTGCGAAGCTATCGCGCCCGCCGTTCAACCGCCCTTGCTCTTCTTGAGCTGTTCTTCGAACGCGATATCGAGCTTGCTGGCCTTGCGCGGTTTGGGCGGACCGTAAGCATCGACGAATTTGACGAAGTCGTCGAGCGTGAGCGGATCGGAAACTTTCCTGTCGGTGCCGCTCGATTTGTCGACCAGATAGAACAGGCCGCCCGACAGGCTGATCGCGGCGAACTGCGGATTGCCGCTGCGCGTTTTCAGCCGTTCGACAGCGTGGATGGCTCGGGTGGTGCGCATGATGTAGGACCGCTGGTCGGGAAAAGACTACTACTTTAACAATTTCGCGCGGGCCGCGCGTCGCCGGGTCATGGCCTCATCGCGGCTTGCGGCGGAATTTACGCCGCAGCCAGTCTGCCCAATCCTCCAGCACCGTATACACCACCGGCACCACCACGAGCGTCAGAATCGACGACGTAATCACCCCGCCGATCACCGTCTGCCCGAGCGGCCCGCGCTGCTCGCCGCCTTCGCCGAGCGCGGCGGCGAGCGGCAGCATGCCGAAGATCATCGCCAGCGTGGTCATCAGAATCGGCCGCAGACGCACGCGCGCCGCTTCGAGCAAGGCCTCGCGCCGCTCCATCATGCGGCCCTTGCCCGATGCGTCGAGCAGCGTGCCGCGCCGCGCCTGGTTCGCGAAGTCCACCAGCAGAATCGCGTTCTTGGTCACGAGCCCCATCAACATCACGAAGCCGATGATCGAGAACATGTTCAGCGTGCTGCCGAACAGCAGCAGCGCGATCAGCACGCCGATCAGCGTGAGCGGCAGCGACGCCATGATCGCGAGCGGCTGCGCGAAGCTTGCGAACTGCGACGCGAGAATCATGTAGATGAAGATCACCGCGAGCGCCAGCGCTTCCACCGCATAGACGAACGACTCGTTCATGCTCCTGGTCGAGCCTTCGAAGCGATAGTGGTAACCCGCCGGCAGATGCATCGCGTCGAGCGTCTTCGCGATGTCGGATGCGACTTCTCCAGGCGAGCGGCCGTTCACGTTCGCCGACAACATCACCTCGCGTTGCAGGTCGCGCCGGTTCAACACGTCGGGGCCGGTCGTCCTGACGATGTCCGCGATCTGCCGCAGCGGCACCAGCACCGGCGCGCCGTTGGCGTCGGTGCGGTTGGTGGCGATCATCAGCTTCGCGAGATCGTCCACGTCCTGGCGGTGCGCGCGCGGCAAGCGCACGCTGACGTCGTAGTCCTGGTCGTCGGGCGCGCGCCACGTGCTGATCGCGTCGCCGGAAAGTAGCGGCCGCAATGCGGTGCCGATATCGGCCACGCCCACGCCGAGGTCCGACGCCAGTTCGCGCTTCACGTTGATCGCGACGATCGGCTTGTCCGCCTTGAGGCTCGAATCGAGGTCGACGAGGCCGGGAATCTTTACCATTCGCGCCTGAGCCGCTTCGGAGAGCCGGCGCAGTTCGTCGATGTTGTCGCCCTGCAAACTCAACTGGATCGCCTTCGTGCTGCCCGCGCCGTCCGGCACGCCGATTTCGGTGATCGACACGCCCGCCACCGAGGCGAGCCGCGCGCGAAACACCTGGTTCAATTCGACCATGCCGCGCGTGCGGTCGCGCCGGTCTTTCAGGCGCACGGTGATGAGCGCGGTGTTCTTGCCCTGCGTGTTGCCCGAGTTGACGGTCGCGTAACTGAAGCGCACTTCGGGGTAGGTGGCGAGAATCGCCTGCACCTGTTTGACTTTCTCCGACGTGGCTTCGAGCGAGGTGCCCACCGGCGTGTTCAAACCGATCTGCGTTTTGGAGAAGTCCGCATTCGGCACGAATTCGGTGCCGACGAACGGCACCAGAAACAGACTGCCGAAAAACGTCGCCGCGGCTACGACCAGTGTGAGCGCGCGATGTCTGAGCGACCAGCCGAGCAGGCGCTGATAGAAAGTCGTGAGGTGAGCGATTTGCGTGTCGAACAGGTGCAGAAAACGCTCGATGAGGCGGCCGTAACGGTAGCCTTTGCGGCCCGTGTCCGCGTCGTGCAGATCGGGGTCGGGCCAGATCGACGAGAGCATCGGGTCGAGCGTGAACGACACGAACATCGAGATCAGCACGGCGGCGGCCACCGTAATGCCAAACTGATGGAAGAAGCGGCCGATGATGCCGCCCATGAACCCCACCGGCAAAAACACCGCGACGATCGAAAAGGTGGTGGCCAGCACGGCGAGCGCGATTTCCTTGGTGCCGTCGAGCGCGGCCGTGCGATGGTCCGCGCCGAGCTGCACATGACGCACGATGTTTTCGCGCACCACGATCGCGTCGTCGATCAACAGGCCGACGCACAGTGAGAGCGCCATCAGCGTGATCACGTTGATCGTGAAGCCGCAGGCGTACATCACCGCGAAGGTGCCGATCAGCGCGATCGGCAGCGTGAGGCCGGTGATCACCGTGCTGCGCCATGAGCCGAGGAACAGGAACACGATCAGCACCGTGAGCAACGCGCCTTCGAGCAAGGTGCGCTTCACTTCGTTGACGCTTTCCTCGATGTTGATCGATGAGTCGTCGGTGATGCTGAGCTTCACGCCCGGCGGCAATTGCGGCTGCAAACGCGCGACTTCCGCACTCACGCCGTGCGCGACGTCCACCGTGTTTTCGCCCTGCGCCTTGATGACCGACAGGAACAACGCGCGCTGGCCGTTGAGCAGACCCATGCTGTCCGGTTCCTGCTGGCCGTCCACCACGTCGGCGACCTGGTCGAGCGTGACCGGCTGCGTGGCGGAGGACGCCGTTGGAATCGCCGACTGCGCGCCGCGCCGCGCGACGATGATCCGCTTGAAGTCACCCGGCTTCTCGAAGCGGCCCTTGACCTGCACGGCCTGCTCGACATTGCTCGACGTGAGCGGCCCGGCGGGAATCTCCTGATTCTCGTTCTGCACCGCGCGGATCACCTGATCGACGCCGATCGAGAGCGCCTGCAGCTTTTGCGGATTCACGTCGATCTGCACTTGCCGCTTGACGCCGCCCACCAGCGACACGGAGCCGACGCCGCGCACGGTTTCGAGCCGCTTCCTCACGATCTGATCGGCGACGGTGGTGAGATCGCGCGTGGAGAGCGACGCACCCGGCGCGTTCGACACGGCCACCGTGACGATCGGCATATCCGCCGGGTCGTAGCGCAGCACGCGCGGTTCCTTCACGCCGTCGCGCAGATCGGGGCGGATCAGCGCGATCTTGTCGCGCACGTCCTGCGCGGCCTGCACCGCATCCACCGAAAGATCGAACTGCACGATCACCACCGACTGCGCGTCATACGAGCGCGAAGTGATCTGCTCGATGCCGCTGATCGTGTTGACCGCTTCCTCGACCTTGCGCGTGACGTCGGATTCGACCGATTCCGGCGACGCCCCCGGATACGCGGTTTGCACAACCACGACCGGGAACGTGATGTCGGGAAACTGATCGACCTTCAGCCGCTGATACGAAAAGAGACCGATGACGAGGAACGCCGTCATCATCATCGTGGCGAGCACCGGGTTGCCGATGCTGATGCGCGTGAACCACATGGGCGAGGGCTCCGGTCAGCGCGGGCTGCTTGCGCCCGGCACGCTGGCCGCTTGCGCCGGCTGCACCACGCGCACGGTGCTGCCGATGCGCAACGAGCCGAGATTGTTCTTCACGATCTGCTGACCAGGCGCCAACGGCCCGCCGACGATTTCGGTCCACGTGCCGCCATCCGCATCGCCGCTCACGCCGGTCTGCACCGGCTGCTCGACCAGCTTGCCGTCGACGAGCGTATAGACGCTGCGGCGCGTGCCGTCGGTGCGTACCGCCGTGACCGGCACCGCCAGCGCGTTCTGGCGGCTGCCGACCGCGATCGTGCCGGTGCCGAACATGCCGACCCGCAGCGTGCCGGACGGATTGGCGACCTGCATGTACACCATGATCGAACGTGAGCCGGCCTGCGCGGCGGGATTGATGCGCGTGATCACGCCTTGCACCGGCGTCTCGATGCCGTCGAAAGCGATCCGCACCGGCTGGCCGATCCGCACGCGGCCGATTTCGCCGACCGGCACCGGCGCTTCCAGTTCGAGCGTGCGCAGATCGACCACGTCGAACAGCTTGGCGTCGACGGCGACTTTTTCGCCGGGCTCGACCGAACGCGTGGCGATTTGCCCGTCGAGCGGCGAGCGCACCACGGTATCGGCCAGCGATAGATTCGACGACGCCAGCGCCGCCCTCGCCGCATCGAGATTCGCGCGGGCGATTTCGTACTGGCTTTGCGCGGTGTCGAAAGCGTTCTTCGAGATGAAGCCTTTTTCGACCAGCACGCGGTTGTTGTCGAGCGTCTGTTTCGCGATGTCGAGCTGGCCGGCCATCGCCGCCATCTGGCCGCGGCTTTGCTCCGCGCGAGCCACATAGTCGCGGGCGTCGATCTTCGCGAGAATCTGGCCGGTCTTGACCGAGTCGCCCTCGCGCACCATCACTTCGAGCGCGGAGCCGGCCACCTTGGATTTGACCGCGGCTTGCGTGACGGCGCGCAACGACCCGGTTAGCGGCAGCGTCTCGGAGAGCGAGCGGCGGCTCACCGTGGTGAGATCGTCGGGGGCGAATTCGACAACGGAAGAGACCGTGTCGGTGGCCGCGGCGGGTTCGCCGCGCTTCCTGATCGCCTGCACGATCGCGATAGCGAGGATCACGACGGCCACGGCGGCGGCGATGATGATGCGTTTTCTGGTTTTAAACATGCGCGGTGGGACGGACTTCACGGACTGGCGGTGCGCGGCGGCGGCCTTATGCCTATCGGCAAAGGCGCCGCGCGCTCGCACGGAATCGGCAAATTAGCCTGAGCCCGCGTTCACCGCAAGCTGGCCGTCAGCATGGTACACGCAGCTCGGCGCGGCGCGTCTCCTGCTCACTGGCTCAAATAGACGAACTTGCCGTTCCTGATCACGCCCATCACGCTGGCGCGCTGATCCAGGCCCACGTGGTCCTTCGCGCTCGTGCTGACCACTCCGTTCGGCACGACGAGTTCATGCGCGCGCTCCAGTTCGTCGCGCAGCGCGATGCGAAAAGCCGGCGTGCCCGGTTGCGCGGTTTTTAGCGCACGCGCCACCGCGTCCTGAAGGCGCGGATAAACACCTGCCGCATCGCCCGCGAACTGCGTCACGCTGCCTGGACCGTACTTCGCCTCATACTCGTTGGCGAAAGCGAGCGCTGCCTTCTTCGCCGGATGATCGGCCGGCAGCGTGCGCGCGACGACCACCGGCTGGGTCGGGAACAGCGTGCCTTCCACGTCCTTGCCGCCCAGCTTGATGAACTCGGGCGTGGCGATGCCGTGCGTCTGATAGATCGGGCCCTTGAAGCCGCGCTCGATGAGCGTGCGCTGCGGCAGCACGGTCGGCGTGCCCGCGCCGGCGATCAGGATCGCGTCGGGCCTGGCGGCGATCAGCTTGAGGATCTGACCGGTGACGCTCGCGTCGGTGCGGTTGTAGCGCTCGGTGGCGACCAGCTGGATATGGCGCAGCGCCGCGAACTTGCTGAACTCGTTGAGCCAGCTCTCGCCGTAGCCGTCCGCGAAACCGATGAAGCCCACCGTCTTCACGTTGTGGTTCGACATGTAGCGCGTCATCACGTCGGCCATCGCGCTGTCGGTCTGCGCCATCTTGTAGGCCCACACCTTCTTGCCTTCCTGCGGCTCCACCACGCTCGCCGAGCCGATCAGCGTGATCATCGGCGTCTGGCTTTCGGCGACCGGATCGAGCGCGGCCATCGCCGCCGGTGTGATGTTCGGGCCGACGATCACGTCGACGTGATCCTCGTTGATCAGCTTGCGGATGTTGCGCACGGCGGCGCCGGGGTCGGAGGCGTCGTCGAGGAAAATGTAGTCGGCTTTCTGGCCGGCGATCGTGGCCGGCCACATCAGCATCGCATTCTTGCTGGTGATGCCGATCACCGCGGCCGGGCCGGTGCTCGACAGATCGATGCCGACCTTGAGGTCGGCGTGGGCTGCGGTGGCGAGCAAAAGCGCGCCAAAACCAAAAGCGGCAATAGCGGGAGTCAGGCCGCTGATTTTTTTCTTACACGACGTCATCGAAGGGTCTCCGTAGCGGGAAGCGTGGTGAGGTCAAAGTTCGTAGGTTTCGTGTTCGCCCTTGAGCGCCTGTTCGATCAGCTTGCGATTCATGCTCGGCGACAGCAGTTCGACGAGCGTATACACATAGCTGCGCAGATAGGCGCCCTGTTTCAGCGCGACCCGCGTCACGTTGCTGCCGAACAGGTGGCCGACAGGCATCGCGCGCAAATGACGGTCGCGCTCGGCGTTGAACGCGATATCCGCCATGATGCCGACGCCCAGACCCAGTTCCACGTAGGTCTTGATCACGTCGGCGTCGATTGCCTCCAGCACGATGTCCGGGTGCAGCCCGCGCAGCCGGAACGCCTCGTTGATCTTGGTGCGGCCGGCGAACGCGTTGTCATACGTAATCAGCGGATACTGGGTCAGATCATCCAGCGACAAAAGTTTGCGGTCGAGCAGCGGATGATCCGGCTGCATCACGGCAACGTGGTGCCACTGGAAGCAGGGCAGCGAGACCAGTTCCTTATAGTTGGCGATCGCCTCGGTGGCGATGGCGAGGTCGGCCTGGTCGTGAATCACCATTTCGGCCACCTGGGTCGGGCTGCCTTGCAAAATCGAAAGGTGAACCTTGGGGAAGCGCTTCTTGAATTCGGCGATGGCGGCCGGAAGTGAGTAGCGCGCCTGGGTGTGGGTGGCGGCGATCACCAGATTGCCCTGGTCCTGCGCCGCGTAATCTTTACCGACTCGCTTGAGGCTCTCGACTTCCTGCAGGATTTTCTCGACCGACTGCAGGATAATGCGCCCTGGCTCGGTGAGTGAACGCACGCGCTTGCCGTGGCGGGTGAAGATTTCCACGCCCAGCTCGTCTTCCAGCTCGATGATCGCCTTGGAGACGCCCGGCTGGCTTGTATACAGTGCCTTGGCCGCTTCGGTCAGATTGAAGTTCTGCCGCACAGCCTCGCGGACGAAGCGGAATTGATGCAGGTTCATATATAACCTCTCCGCATATTAAAAGAATTTTTTAGTCGTTTGAAATATAAGGCGAGTTTATTACGATCTGTCCATCTTTTCCAATATGGATATCTGTATTTGTTATAAGCAAATGAGAGATAGGTCTAAACCCTGACTCTCGCGAGCTGACAAACACGGATGTCCAGGGCGCGGCAGAACCGGTGCGCCGGCCGCCGGACCGCCGTGTGTCACGCAAAAAAAATTGGGGTCCCCGAATGTACCAATACGATCAGTACGACCAGACCATCGTCGATGAACGGGTCGCGCAGTACGCCGATCAGGTTCGCCGCCGCTTGTCGGGCGAATTGAGCGAAGAGGAGTTCCGTCCGCTGCGTCTGCAGAACGGCCTGTACATGCAGCGCCACGCGTACATGCACCGCATCGCGATTCCGTACGGCAATCTTCGCAGCGACCAGATGCGCGTGCTGGCCCGGATCGCGCATGAACATGACCGCGGCTATGGCCACTTCTCGACGCGCTCGAACATCCAGTACAACTGGATCAAGCTCGAGGAAACGCCGGAAATCCTGCGCAAGCTCGCCGCGGTGCAGATGCACGGCATTCAGACCTCGGGCAACTGTATCCGCAACATCACCGCCGACCAGTTCGCCGGAGTCGCGCCGGATGAAGTGGTCGATCCGCGTCCATGGGCGGAAATCCTGCGTCAATGGTCGACGTTCCACCCGGAATTCGCGTGGCTGCCGCGTAAGTTCAAGATCGCCGTCTCTGGTTCGAAGGAAGACCGCGCCGCCGTGCAGATTCACGACCTCGGCGTGTATCTGAAGAAGAACGAGCAGGGCGAGCTGGTGGTCGACATTTTGGCCGGCGGCGGCATGGGCCGCACGCCGATCATCGGCGCGATCATTCGCCGGGATTTGCCGTGGCAACATTTGCTGACGTACTGCGAAGCCGTGCTGCGCGTGTACAACCGCTATGGCCGCCGCGACAACATGTACAAGGCGCGCATCAAGATTCTCGTGAAGGCGCTGTCGCCGGAAAAATTCTCGGCGCAGGTCGAGGATGAATGGCAACACCTGAAGGACGGTCCTTCCACGCTCACGCAAGCGGAAATTGACCGCGTGTCGCAATACTTCCAGCCGCCTGTCTACGAGAAGCTGCCGGACACGGACGCGTCGTTCGAAAAGCATCTGCTGGAAAATCGTGCGTTCGCCCGATGGGTCGAACGTAACGTGCGTCCGCACAAGGTGGAGGGTTATTCGTCGGTGACGTTGTCGCTGAAGCCGACCACGATCGCCCCGGGCGACGCCACCGACGCGCAAATGGACGCGGTCGCCGATTGGGCCGACGAGTACTCGTCCGGCGAAATCCGCGTGTCGCACGAACAGAACCTGATTCTCGCGAACGTGAAGAAGCGCGACCTGTTCGCGCTGTGGGAAAAGGCCAAGGCGCAAGGTTTCGCGACGCCGAACATCGGCTTGCTGACCGACATCATCGCGTGCCCGGGCGGCGATTTCTGCTCGCTCGCGAATGCGAAGTCGATTCCGATCGCGCTCGCGATCCAGGAGCGTTTCAACGACCTCGACTACGTGTACGACCTGGGCGACGTGTCGCTGAACATCTCGGGCTGTATCAACGCGTGCGGTCACCACCACGTCGGCAACATCGGCATTCTGGGCGTCGATAAGGACGGCTCGGAGTGGTATCAGGTGACGCTCGGCGGCGAGCAGGGCACGGGCGCCACCGGCGCGCACCTCGGCCGCGTGATCGGCCCGTCGTTCTCGGCGGAAGAAATGCCGGACGTGATGAGCAAGGTGATCGATACGTTCGTGGAGAACCGCCAGGAAGGCGAGCGCTTCATCGAAACGTACACCCGCATCGGCATCACCCCGTTCAAGGAACGCGTGTACGCCTCGCGTCAACCGGCTCACGCGTAACCGCGAAAAGGATACTGAACAGATGGCTTCTATCATCAAGAACCGCGCGATCGTCACCGATGACTGGACGGTGGTGCGCGCCGCTGAAGACGGCACGCTGCCCGCAGTCGATGCATTGCCGGCCGGCAAGGTGCTGGTGCCGCTCGCGTTGTGGCAGGCTTCCCGCGACGCGTTGATCGCTTCGCGCAGCGCGGCTGAAATCGGCGTGTGGCTCGCGCCGGATAGCGAACCGGCGGATATCGCCGGCGACTTCGACAAGATCGCGCTGATCGGCGTGGACTTCCCGGTGTTCCGCGACGGCCGCGGCTACAGCATCGGCCGCCTGCTGCGTGAGCGCTATGGCTACAAGGGCGAGTTGCGCGCGATCGGCGACGTGCTGCGCGATCAGCTCACGTTCATGTTCCGTTGCGGCTTCGACGCGTATGCGTTGCGCGCGGACAAGGACTTCAACGACGCTTTGAAGGCGTTCGACGAATTCAGCGTGCAGTATCAAGGCGCGGTCGACAACCCGTCACCGCTGTTTCGCCGCCGTGGCGCCGATGCCTCGGCTGCCACTGCGGTGCAAAAGGTTCCGGCATGAGCACCGTTCAATCGCTCACGCCGGAACTCGCCGCGAAGGTCGAGCGCCTCGATGCGCTGCTCGATTCGATCGCCGCGCGTCACGCGAATGTGAAGCTCGCCAGCAGCCTCGCCGCGGAAGACATGCTGCTCACGCACGCGATTCTGTCGCGTGGCGTGACGATCGGCATCTTCTCGCTGAACACGGGCCGTCTGCATGCGGAAACGCTTGGCATGCTCGATCGCGTGAAAGAGCGCTACGGCTACGAGATCGAACAGTTTCATCCGCAAGCCGCCGCGGTTGAGGAATACGTCAGCTCGCACGGTCTGAACGCGTTTTACGAAAGCGTCGATCTGCGCAAGCGCTGCTGCGAAATCCGCAAGGTCGAGCCGCTGAACCGCGCGCTGTCGGATGTCAGCGCATGGGTGACGGGCCAGCGCCGCGAGCAGTCGGTCACGCGTGCCGAACTGCACGAGGAAGAGCACGACGCCGCGCGCAACATCGCCAAGTTCAATCCGTTGACGGATTGGACCGAAACCGAAGTGTGGGACTATCTGAAAGCGTTCGACGTGCCGGTCAATCCGCTGCATGCGCGCGGTTATCCGAGCATCGGCTGCGAGCCTTGCACGCGTGCGATCCGTCCCGGTGAAGACAGCCGGGCAGGGCGCTGGTGGTGGGAGTCGCGCGATACGAAGGAATGCGGACTGCACATCACGACGATTACGCCGATTCCCGTTAGCAGCGGCGAAAACGCTTCTGCCTGAAATCCCGGCGAATTCAGGCCTTGGCTTTTAGCTTGAACGCCGCACATACCGATTTGAATACTTTCGCCTCTGCGAGCAACCGCTCGCCGGGCGAATCAACGAAGGACCCAAACATGAGCACCACGCTCGATTCCACTGTCAACGCTCCGCTTGCCAACACGGCGAACCGGATGGATCACCTCGATTGGCTCGAAGCCGAGTCGATTCATATCCTGCGCGAACTGGTCGCCGAGTGCAGCAAGCCCGCGCTGCTGTTTTCGGGCGGCAAGGATTCGGTCGTGGTGCTGCACCTCGCGCTGAAGGCCTTCGGCATCGGTGTGAATCGCAAGACCGTGCTGCCGTTCCCGCTCGTGCATATCGACACCGGTCACAACTACGACGAAGTGATCGACTTCCGCGACCGTCGCGCGGCGGAGATCGGCGCGGAACTCGTGGTGGGTCACGTTGAGGATTCGATCAAGCGCGGCACGGTGCGTCTGCGCCGCGAAACGGATTCGCGCAACGCCGCGCAGGCTGTCACGCTGCTCGAAACCATCGAACAGCACGGCTATACCGCGCTGATCGGCGGCGCGCGCCGCGACGAAGAAAAGGCCCGCGCGAAAGAGCGGATCTTCTCGTTCCGCGACGAATTCGGCCAATGGGATCCGAAGGCGCAGCGCCCGGAACTGTGGAGCCTGTACAACGCGCGTCTGCACAACGGCGAACACCTGCGCGTGTTCCCGATTTCGAACTGGACCGAACTCGACGTGTGGCAATACATCGCTCGCGAACAGCTCGAACTGCCGTCGATCTATTACGCGCATCAACGCGAGATCGTGCGTCGCAACGGCCTGCTCGTGCCTGTCACGCCGCTCACGCCGATGCATGAAGGCGAGACCAGCGAAACCGCGCTCGTGCGCTTCCGTACCGTCGGCGACATCAGCTGCACGTGCCCGGTGGAAAGCGACGCCGACGATCTCGAGAAGATCATCGCCGAAACGGCCGTGACCGAAATCACGGAACGCGGCGCGACGCGGATGGACGATCAGGTCTCCGAAGCCGCGATGGAACAGCGTAAGAAGCAAGGTTATTTCTAATGCGTGGGACCGGAGTAAGTGTTAAAGCATTAACTCCGGTCGACAGAGGGACAAGGAACATCATGAGTATTCATCAACCAGAAGACCTCGGCGTGCTGCGTTTCATTACCGCTGGCAGCGTGGACGACGGCAAGAGCACGTTGATCGGCCGCCTGCTGTACGACAGCAAGGCTGTTTTGAGCGACCAGCTCTCGGCACTGTCGCGCGCGAAGAATAAGCGTACCGTCGGCGACGAAATCGATCTGTCGCTGCTGACCGACGGCCTCGAAGCCGAACGCGAGCAGGGCATCACGATCGACGTCGCGTACCGTTACTTCGCGACCGCGAAGCGCAAGTTCATCATCGCCGATACGCCGGGCCACGAGCAGTACACCCGCAACATGGTGACGGGTGCGTCCACCGCGCATGCGGCGATCATCCTGGTCGATGCAACACGCGTGACGTTCGTCGACGGCGTGGCGCAGTTGTTGCCGCAAACCAAGCGTCACAGCGCGCTCGTGAAGCTGCTCGGCTTGCAGCATGCGATTGTCGCGATCAACAAGATGGACCTGGTCGACTACAGCGAAACGCGCTTCAACGAGATTCGCGACGCATATGTCGAACTCGCGCGTCAACTGGGTCTGAACGATGTGCGCTTCGTGCCGGTGTCGGCGCTCAAGGGCGACAACATCGTGACGGCGAGCGAAAGCATGCCGTGGTACGCGGGCGAGCCGCTGCTGGACTTGCTCGAAGCGTTGCCGGTCGAGATTCCGACGGGCCAGGCGCTGCGTTTCCCGGTGCAATGGGTCGCGCGTCAGGACGGCAGTCAGGCCGACGATTTCCGCGGCTACATGGGCCGTGTCGAAGCGGGTGAAGTGAAGGTCGGCGACACCATCGTCGTGCTGCCGGCGAACCGTGAAGCCACGGTTGCCGAGATCATCGCGCCGGTGGTGGGTGGAACCGCTCAAGTGGACCGCGCGTTTGCCGGTCAAACGGTGACGATCCGTCTGACCGAAGACGTCGACGTGTCGCGCGGCGACACCTTCGTGCTGCGCGAAGCCGCGCCGGAGCCGGCGAAGAAGCTGGAAGCCGACCTGTGCTGGTTCGACGACACGCCGCTGTCGACGCAACGCAAGTATCTGTTGAAGCAGACCACCAACACGGTGTTCGCGCGCATCGGTGCGATCAAGGAAGTGCTCGACGTGCATACGCTGTCGCAGGCGACCGATCGCAAGGAACTGGCGATGAACGACATTGGCCGCGTCGCGCTGACGTTGCAAAAGCCGCTGGTGTGCGACGTGTACGACACGCATCAGGGCACGGGCGCATTCGTGCTGATCGACGAAGCGACGCATCACACGGTCGCGGCCGGGATGATCCGGGCGTTTTCGGCGTAACAGGCGCGCGGCGCGTTGCCGTGCACCGTTGGCGCCCTAACGAACAGGTTGATGCAAATGGGTAAAGTTTATTTGATCGGCGCGGGGCCGGGTGCCGCGGACCTGATTACGGTGCGTGGTGCGCGGTTGCTTGGCGCCGCTGACATTGTGTTGCATGACGCGCTGGTCGAGCCCGCGATGCTCGACTATGCGCCTTCCCACGCGCGGCGCATTGCGGTGGGCAAGCGCTGCGGGCGCTTGTCTACCGCGCAGCAGTTCATCAACAAGCAGATCGTGGATGCCGCGCTTGAGCACGACGTCGTGGTGCGTCTGAAGGGCGGCGATCCGATGTTGTTCGGGCGCGCCGACGAAGAGATGCGGGCGCTGGAAGCGGCGGGCATCGAGTATGAGGTGGTGCCTGGGATTACCGCCGCGCTGGCGAGTGCGGCTTCGTTGAAGCGGTCGTTGACCTTGCGGGGTGTTTCGCGCAGCGTCGCGCTGGCGACGTTCAGCCGGGCTCCAGGGTCTGACGAGATTCGCGAGCAGGTGAATGCGGATTCGCTCGTGTTTTATATGGGCCGTGATAGTGGGGTTGAAATTGCGCAGCAGTTGATTGATGCTGGGCGCGCTGTTTCTACGCCTGTGGCGATTGTCGAGGCTTGCAGTACCGAGCGGGAGCGGATGCTGACTTTGACGCTCGAGGCGCTTGCTGCTGGGGAGGCTCTGCGGTGGGTTGATGCTTCGCAGCCTAGTCTTTTGATGATCGGAGAGGCTTTTGCTGCTCGGCAGCGGGGCGTCCGCTCCGCGGATGGGCTTTTGGTCGCGGCTTAACGGGTTTTTTACCTGTGCGGCGCTGTTGTTTGGCCTTTCCTTGATTTGTTTGTGGTCTATTAGTGTTGCCCCTGTGCGGGGCGGCACTTACTTTCTTTGCCGCCGCAAAGAAAGGTAAGCAAAGAAAGCGGCTCAAACCGCTAATTCTTAAGCGGGTCTCCTGGCTTGGAGGGGGCAGTGGTGCGATTAACGGATGATCCCTCGCGCAGCCAGCGTCAGTGACCCGGCCGTCATCCACTCCGCACTGCGTGGCGGACGGGTCTGCCAGGGAAACCAGGGGCTTCGTTTGCGCGCGGTGGGGCCATCGGCTTCGCCTCGGCGAGGCGCCGAAGAAAGCCATTGGTTT
>DASPZL010000492.1:0-23539 GCA_035636295.1 Paraburkholderia sp. | reverse complement strand
TCGCGTTGCTCGAAGCATTTGCATCTGTCCATCGCACGTTGTTGCCAAGCGCGCAACTCGTGATTGCCGGCGGTGCGAGCCTGCTCGACCATGATGCCTACACTCGCCGCCTGCTTCAACGCGCCACGGAATTAGGCCTATCGATCGGTTCACATGAAAGCATTGTGGTGACCGGGCCGCTCGAAGACGCACTCATGCCGGCGCTGTTTCGCAGCGCCGACGTGTTGTCGATGGTGTCGTTGCGCGAGGGCTTCGGCCTCGTCGTGCTGGAAGCGCTCGCGAGCGGGACACCGGTGGTGGCCTCATCGATCGCACCGTTCACCGAGTATCTCGGCGACACCACCTGCTGCTGGGCCGATCCGGAAGATGTCGGCTCGACAGCGGCGGCCTTGTTGCGCGCGCTCAGCAAGAGCGAAAGCGGAATCGATTTCGACCACGCTGTACCGGCTTTACTCGCCCGCTTCAGTTGGCCGGCGAGTGCGCGGCGTCATGTCGATGCATACCGTCGTTTCCTCGCGAAGCGCGCTTTGTTAGTCAATTGATAAAAGGATTTGCGATGCCTGTCATGCACTTTCGGATTCAGTGGCCCGATGGCGACGAAGCGAACTGTTATTCGCCGTCGCTCGTGATCGGCGACTTCTTTACGCCTGGCGAGGCGTATGCGCTCGACGATTTCGTCGAACGATCGCGGCAGGCACTCGGCATTGCGTCGGAGCGGGTGCGTGAGAAATACGGCTTTGCCTGCTCCGCCGCGATGGACCAGCTCGCGCAAATCGAGCGCGACGCCGAGCGTTTTCGCGACCGGCCGGAGGCGACCGTCAAGGTCATCGAATTCAGTTAGGCGTTTATTTTTCAGAGGACGCATCATGTCGAATCCAGTACATCACGCGCGCACGGACGGGCATTACAGTGTGCTCGTCATCGGCGGGGGGCAGGCCGGGCTGTCGGCCAGCTATTATCTCAAACAGGCCGGCATCGACCATCTGGTGGTGGAAAAGAACACGGTGACGCACACGTGGCGTGAGCAACGCTGGGATGCGTTCTGTCTCGTGACGCCGAACTGGCAATGCGCATTGCCGGGCTATCCGTACACTGGTGACGATCCGCACGGTTTCATGAAGAAGGACGAGATCACCGCGTACCTCGACGGCTTCATCGCGCAGGTCGATGCGCCGGTGCTCGAACATGCTGAAGTCAAACGCGTGAAGCAGCGCGACGACGGCGTCTATACGATCACGACCACGCGGGGGGACTTCACCGCCGATCAGGTAGTCGTCGCGTCGGGCGGGTATCACACGCCGATCGTGCCGCGCTTTGCCGAGCGCTTGCCCGCCGGGATCGTGCAGTTGCGATCCTCCGCGTATCGCAATCCTCAGGCGCTGCCCGAAGGCGCGGTCATGGTGGTCGGCACTGGGCAATCCGGCGCGCAGATCGCGGAAGACTTGCATCTGGCAGGGCGCAAGGTGGTGCTGGCGGTCGGCGAGGCGCCGCGTTGCGCGCGCTTTTATCGGGGCCGCGATGTGGTGGATTGGCTTGCCGACATGCAGTATTACGACATGCCGGTCGAAAAACATCCGTTGCGCGAAGGTGTGCGCGACAACACCAATCACTATGTGACGGGCCGCGACGGCGGACGCGACATCGACTTGCGCAAGTTCGCCGCCGAAGGCATGGCGCTGTACGGCAGGCTCGACGATCTGCGCGACGGGCAATTGCATTTCGCGCCCACGCTCGCCGCCAATCTCGATGCCGCGGACGATACGTATAACCGGATCAACGCGAGCATCGACGGCTTCATCGAAAAACACGGCATCGACGCGCCCGCAGGCGGTGTCTATGAACCGGTCTGGCGACCGGCCGAAGAACGCACGACGCTCGATCTCGAAACGAGCGGTGTTTCAGCCATCATCTGGTGCATCGGCTTTACACCGGACTTCAGTTGGCTCGACGCGCCGGTGTTCAACGGCCGCGGCTATCCGGCGCACATTCGCGGCATTACGCCGATCGACGGTTTGTATTTCCTCGGCTTGCCGTGGCTGCATACGTGGGGTTCGGGGCGTTTTTCCGGCGTCGCGCGCGACGCGGAGTTCATCGTGCAGGCGATTCGCGAGAAGGCGCGGGAGCGTGCGTCGATGACGGCGGCGGTGGCCGCTTGAGGCTCCTCGCAGCGCGCTTGCGAAGGCGAATGAAAAAAGCGGCCGCTGCTTGCATTGCAGCGGCCGCTATCTTTCCTGAGGACGTTTGACTGAACCTGATTGGGCCTTAACCGCCCAGCGCCGGATCGCTCATGCTGCTCTTGCCGCTTTCCACGTGTCCGGCAAAGCGCCGCGCGAACAGCGAATCCTTCTCCACAGTGATTGCCAGGTCGTACCAGCCGTATGCGTTGCGCAGATCGAGGTAGATCTGATCGGTATCGCCGCCACGCACCCAATGCTTGATCGCGTGCTTCGGGTCATAGGCGTTGACGATATTGAACCGGCAACGCTCGCTGCCCACGTTGATCAGCCGCAACTGCAGATTGCCGTTCGAGACGTCGTAGCCTTCCTCGACTTCAGGACGCGCGATGCCGGACCCGTCCCACCAGCTGCGAGCAACCGGCCTGCCGGCGAAGCGCCGCAGATAACCATTCGGGCCGTAGACGGTGAAATCGTACGTGCCGTCGGCATTCAACGGCAACTGATCCTGCAAACGCTTGCCCGCTTCCACCGTATAAGTGCGCGGCGCGTCGAGACTATTCGCGGCATACACCAGAAACACCGCGCCGGTGCTGCCCGTGTTGACGAAACGCATTGTGAGCTTATTGAGCGAACCTTCGCCGTGCACGCGCACGAAGAGCTCATAGGGCAGCGCGCGAGCCGGGCGCACGCCGGGCTCCTGCTTCGGCACCGCCTGCACGGCTGGCGGCAGCGGCACGTAGTCCGGATGGCGATTCTGGTCGGGCGGCACATAGCCGCTCGTGCTCGGCAGCTTCGGGAACGCGTCGTTGGGGTTGCTGAAATTGAACGCCGACGTCAGATCGCCGCATACCGCACGGCGCCACGGCGAGATGTTTGATTCGCCGAGATTGTTCTGTTTGCCGAAGCGCTTTTCGATGAAGCGAATCACCGACGTATGGTCGAACAGTTCCGAGCACACGTAACCTCCCTTCGACCACGGCGAGACCACCAGCATCGGCACGCGCGCGCCCAGTCCGTAGGGACCCGCGGGTGTTTTCGCGTTGCCCGGATAGATTTCGTTGGTCGTGTCGACGGTGGACAAACCATTCACGCTCGAGGCCGGCGCGAACGGCGGCGACATGTGATCGAAGAAGCCGTCGTTCTCGTCGTAATTGATCAGCAGGACCGTCTTGCTCCACACCTCGGGATTCGACGTGAGAATCTGCAGAACCTGATCGATGTACCACGCGCCGTAATTGGCCGGCCAGTTCGGATGCTCGGAATACGCTTCGGGCGCGACGATCCACGAGACTTGCGGCAGCGCGTTATTCTGCACGTCGCGCTTGAGGATATCGAAGTAGCCGTCGCCCTTCGTCGCGTTGGTGCCGGTGCGTGCGTTGTCATACAGCGGGTTGCCCGGCTGCGCATTGCGGTACTGGTTGAAGTACAGCAGCGAGTTGTCGCCGTAATTGCCGATGTACGGGTTTTGGGTCCAGCCCCAGGAGCCGTTCGCGTCGAGTCCGGTGCCGATGTCCTGATAGATTTTCCACGAAATGCCGGCGTTTTGCAGTACTTCCGGGTACGTGGACCAACCATAGCCGAGTTCGGAATTGTCGATTACCGGGCCGCCACCGCTGCCGTCGTTGCCGACCCAGCCGCTCCACATGTAGTAGCGGTTCGGATCGGTCGGACCCATCAGCGAGCAGTGGTACGCGTCGCAGATCGTGAAGGCGTCGGCGAGTTGATAGTGGAACGGAATGTCCTCGCGCGTGAGGTAGGCCATCGTCGTGGCGCTCTTCGCGGGCACCCATTGATCGTAGCGGCCGCCGTTCCATGCCGCTTGCGAGCTGTTCCAGTCGTGCGGGAGATCCTGCAGGAATTGCATCCCGAGGTTGGATGCCGTGGGGCGAAACGGCAGCACGTAGCCGAGATCCGCGGCGAGCGGCTGATACCACACCGGTTTGCCGTTGGGCAGATTGATCGCGCGCGTGTCGCCGAAACCGCGAACGCCCTTGAGCGTGCCGAAGTAGTGGTCGAACGAGCGGTTTTCCTGCATCAGCACGACGATGTGTTCGACGTCGCGGATCGTGCCGGTTGCGTTGTTCGCCGGAATGGCGAGGGCGTTGCGAATGCCCAGCGGCAACATGCTCAACGCGGTGACGGACCCGGCGGCATGCGCGGCGGAGCGCAGAAAATCACGGCGATTTTTTGAAGTCATGGTTTTGGCTTTCGATCTTCAGTAGAGGAACGAACCACGCAACGCGCGAGCATGAGCCCGCGCATGGCGTGGGCGCGGAACTCAATCAACGGTATGAATGACGGGTGGGGCGAGCGGCGTCGACGCGGCGGCGGACAGTGCCGGGTCGGCGCTTGATGCGGGCAGTGCTGGGCTTTGAATCGTGACTGCTGCAGGTGCGAGTGAAGCGGATGACGGATTGGCTGATAGAACCGGCGAGGTGTTGCCGTTGCCGGCGGAACTTCCTGTAGCACTGGCCTGGCTCGGGTCCGGCGCTTTATCGTCGTCGTTGCTGCATGCGCCGATCAGCGCGCACAGGGCTGCGGCGACCAGCGCGCCTGCCAAACGTTTGCGATGCAAAGCAATGGATGGCTTCGACACAACGGACATGGCAACGTCTCCGGCACGGGGAAGGGGCGCAAGGGCATCCGTGTGCCCAGGTCAGCGATGCAGAAGGATAATCGCTTACCTGTGTAAGTTTTGTGAAGAGGTGGTGAGGATTTTTTATTGGTGGCATGCCGCTGCACGACGAATCGGCAGCGGCAAAGGCGGTGCTTGCTTAAATAAACGCCGCAATGACCTCGTTCAACGCTTGCGGTACATCGCGATGCGGCGAGTGTCCGCAAGCGTCGAGCTTCACGAGCCGCGCATGCGGCACGCATTGCGCGATCGTCTCTATCTGGGCCATCGTGCCGTAGTTGTCGTCGTGACCTTGCACCGCGAGCAGCGGCTTGCGGATTGAGGCCAGCTCCGCGCTGATGGTCCACTGCCTGAACGCCGGATTCAACCAGATGTCGTTCCAGCCATAAAACGCCGAATCGACGTCGGCGTGATAGCGGCTCAGTTTGCTGCGCAGGTCGGTGGTTTCGTAAAGCTGTTTGGTCTGCGCGATGCTTGCCACCGAAATGTCTTCGACGAATACGTGCGGCGCGATGGCCACCGCACCGGCCAATGCGTCCGGATGCAGCGCCGCATACAGCAGCGTGATCGAGCCGCCGTCGCTATGGCCGATGAGCCACATGCGCTTGCGTTGCCGCGTGTCGATATCGAGTGCGTCGAGCAAGGCGGGCAGGATGTCACGCGCCTGTGCGCTCATGAAATCGACCGGCCATTTCACGTCACGGGCACGCGGCGTGGAGAGTCCGTAACCGGGCCGCGAATAAACAAGCCCGCGCATGCCGAGTTTCTCGCACAGGGATTGCGGCCAGTCTCGCCACATCTCGACTGAGCCGAGTCCTTCATGCAGGAACACGGCGATCGGCGCGTCACCCGCTGCCTCATTCACCCAGCGATATTCGATGCGCAACGGTCCATGCGATGCCGTGGCGGGCAGTTCGGCGAAATCGCTAGCGGCGGTTGCGGTGGCGGGGTTTTGCATGGATCACCTTATGACTGTTCGCGCAGTTTGAAGCGTTGAATCTTACCGGTGGCGGTTTTCGGCAAATCGTCGACGAACACGATATCGCGCGGGTACTTATGCGGCGCGAGCCGTCCCTTGACGAAGGCTTTCAGTTCATCCGCGAGTATCTCAGACGCGGCGAATTCACGCTTCAATACGACGAACGCGCGCGTCTTGACGAGGCCGCCGTGATCGACGCCGACCACCGCCGCTTCCAGCACCGCGTCATGTTGCACGAGCACCATTTCCACTTCGACGGGCGACACATACTGGCCGCTGACTTTCAGCATGTCGTCGCTGCGTCCCGCATACACGTAGCAGCCGTTCGGCAGACGGCAGTACTTGTCGCCGCTGCGAATCCATTCGCCGAGGAACGTGGCGCGCGACTTCTCGCGATTGCTCCAGTACATCAGCGCCGCGCTCGGCCCCTTGATATACAGATCGCCGACTTCGCCATCGGGCACCGGGTGACCCAGTTCGTCGCGCAACTCGACTTCATAGCCCGGCACGGGACGGCCCGTCGTACCGTATTCGACCGCGCCCGCGCGATTCGACAGGAAGATATGCAGCATTTCCGTCGAGCCGATGCCGTCGAGAATCTCGCAGCCGAAGTGCGCGGTGAAGCGCTCGCCGATTTCGCGCGGCAAGGCCTCGCCCGCCGACGCGCACACGCGCATCGCGACGTCGGCACGCGCGGGCAGATTGGGCGAGACCAGCATGCTCGAGTAAAGCGTCGGCACGCCGTAAAAAACGGTAGGGCGATGTTGCACGAGACGCTTGAAGATCGCATCGGCGGTGGGACGTTCCGCCATCAGCACCGCGGTGGCGCCGACCGAAAGCGGGAACGTCAGCCCATTGCCGAGCCCGTAAGCAAAGAACAGCTTCGCCGCCGAGAACACCACGTCGCTCTCGACAATGCCGAGAATCGGCTTCGCGTACAGCTCGGCGGTCCAGTACAGATTAGCATGCGTGTGGACGGTGCCTTTCGGTTTGCCGGTCGAGCCCGATGAATACAGCCAGAACGCGATGTCGTCGCAACCGGTCGCGGCGTCTTTCGTGGCCGGCACGGCGGCGTCGATCAGATCCTTGAGTAACGGAGCCGACAGCGGCTCGCCTTCGCGCGGCTGCGAGACGATCAACTGACAGTCGTCGTGATCGGCGGCATCCATCGCCTGCGTGACGTTCGGCAACAACGCACCCGATGCGATCACGGCGCGCGCATGGCTATGCGTGAGCATGTACACATAATCCACGGCGGTGAGCAGCGTGTTCGCGACCACCGGCACGACGCCCGCATAGAGCGCGCCGAGAAACGCAATCGGCAACTCGACGGTGTCGAGCATCACCAGCAGCACGCGTTCTTCCGGATGTACGCCGAGCGTGCGCAACACGCTCGCGAAGCGCCGCGCGCGGTCCTCGAGTTCGGCGTAGGTGGTGGCGCCGGTGTCGTCGATATAAGCGGTTTTGGCGGCGCGCGCTTCGTTCAGTTGAAACAGGTAGGCCGCGAAATTGAATAGCGCGGGCGGCGGCGCGATCGTCGCGGCGGGCTGACTCGCAGCCGGTTCCAGCAGGGCTTCCATATGTCTCCTCCATCGGGTGAGGGGCGGTCCGGCTGTTATGTGCTCTTGATCCGCTCGATGCTTGCGTGCTTGCTGCTCGTGTATGTCTCGTGCTTCGCGTGTCGCTACGCCGTGGGCAAATGGGTCGTTTGCGTCAGCGCGCCGATTGCCGCACTCGATGCCTGAATGGCCGAGCGCCGGTGATAAAAACCGAGTGCGCGCAAACCGCCGAGTTCCTCGCCGCCGCCCGCACGGCCCGGTCCGCCATGCAGCGACATCGGCATCACGTTGCCGTGACCGGTTTGACTCTGCTGCACGGACGGTGAGATCGCATGCACGCGGCCGTGCGAATCGGCGAGTTCCAGCGCGAGCCGGCCGAGATGCGCGTCGTCGTTCGAATAGATCGACGCGACGAGCGAACCCTGGCCGCGTCGCGCGAGGGCGACGGCGTGCGCTTCGGGCAACGTGTTCTCGGTGCTGGCGACGCGGTAGGGCGCCACGGTCGCCACCGGTCCGAACACTTCCACGTCGTGCAGCAGCGTCGCGCTATCGGGATCGTTGACGATGAACAGATGCGGCGCGACGCAAGCCGCGATCGTTGCATCCGCATCGACGAGCGGTTGAGCCGAACCGTCGTACGCGAGCACCGCTTCCTCGCGCAACGCGGCGATGCCCGCCAGCACGTTCTCGTATTGCTCGCGGCTCACGAGCGAGCCCATTCGCACCGCGTCGTTGCGCGGATTGCCGATGGTGATTTTCGCGAGCTTCGCTGTGAGCGCGTCTAGCACGGCTTCGAGCGAGGCTTCCGGCACGAACGCGCGCCGGATCGCCGTGCATTTCTGACCGGACTTCACGGTCATTTCCCGCACCACTTCCTTGATGAACAAGTCGAAGGCGGGCGTGTCGGGCGTTGTGTCGGCGCAGAGGATCGCGCTGTTAAGACTGTCGGCCTCGACGTTCAAACGCGCGCCGCGTTGAACGAATGCCGGGTGAGCGCGCAGCGTTGCGGCTGTTCCAGCGGAGCCCGTGAACGACACCACATCGAATGCCTGAATCTGATCGAGCAAACCCGCTGAACTTCCGCAGATCACGGACAACGCGCCGGCCGGCAGAATGCCCGCGTCGACCACGTCGGCGACCATCCGTTGCGTGAGCCAGGCCGTTGCCGTGGCAGGCTTGATGATGACCGGCACGCCGGATAGCAACGCGGGCGCGGCTTTTTCCCACAAGCCCCACGACGGAAAATTGAACGCGTTGATGAAGAGCGCCACGCCGCGCGTCGGCGTGAGCACGTGTTGCACGCTGAACGATTGGTCCTTGCTCAACGAGGCGGCGTTGCCGTCGCGAAGCGCGTGCACGTCGCCAAGCGCCGCGCCGAGTTTCGCGTAGTACGACAGCGTGAAAATGCCGCCGTCGATATCGACCGCCGAATCGTTGCGTGTGGTGCCCGAGTTCGAGGTGGCGATCGCGTAGTAGTCGTCGCGCTTGGTTTGCAGCAGCTTGACGATCTCAGAGAGGCGGGCGGCGCGCTGCGCATAGGTCAAAGCTCGCAACGCGGCGCCGGCCTGTTCGCGGGCAAAGCCGAAGGCTTGCGCGAGGTCGAGGCCCTGGCTCGATACGCGCACGAGCGCAACGCCCGTTACCGGATCGGTCAGCGTCACGCCTTCACCGTTGCCCGCGACCCACTGGCCGCCCACGTAGTTTTTCAGAAGTTCGATCATGGCTGTGTCCGTGTCTGTCAGGCGGAAGTGGGGGCAGCGGTGAATTCAATCGCGCCTTGCGGCAGCAGATACAGCACCAGTGCCTGACCGTTCGCCACGGTCGGACGATGCGCGCTGCCGGGACCGTACACGCACCAGCCGGCCGGGTGGCCGTCGAAGGTGGCGCCTTCGGTGAGCGGCATGATCAGGTCGATTTCGCCGTGAGGATGAACATGATGCGGACCGGCAATGTCCTTCATATCCACTACGTCGACGGAAAAACCGTGCGTGTCGGGCAGCGCCTTGAAGATGCGGCCATAGCGAATGCCGCCGCCTTCGCGGTTGCACAACCAGCCTTCGGCCACGCCGGTGCGGCAGGCATCGGCGAGCGTGTGGAACGTATCGCCATCCGCTGGATAAGTGTCGTTCAGCCACGCGGTGAGCTCGCCGTCGAGCGGCCTGCCGGCGAGTTTCTCTGTCACGCCTGCGATCAGGCGTTGGAATTCATGTGGGGACATGCGAGCCTCCAGATCAGCGCGCACGCACGTTAATTCATGCGTGTTGTCGAGCCGTCTCCGTGACGCTGTCGAAAAATCTCGACGGCGTTTGTTATTGGATCAATATTTGGCGAAAATTAACCGTTCACTCGACCTGTGTCAAGCACTATAGTACATATATCGAAGTCATGAGGTAGCGAAACATGAATCAAAATAACACTTCCGCGCCGCTGGATGACGCCGCCAACGACGACGCAAGCCGCGCCGAGCGGGCGGAGCGCGGCGGCGAGCGCGAAGAGCGCGATCCCTTTTTGACGGCGATGGGCGAGCGCGTGCGCCTCTTGCGCGCGCGCCGCGGCATGACCCGCAAGACGCTGGCGACTGAAACCGGCTTGTCGGAGCGTCATCTGGCGAATCTGGAATCGGGCGTGGGCAACGCGTCGGTGCTGGTGCTGCGGCAGATCGCGACGACCTTGAACTGTCCGCTCGCCGAGGTGATCGGCGACGAAACCACGGCTTCCGCCGAATGGCTGCTGATCCGCGAACTGCTGCAGGGACGCGATCAGGCGGCCTTGCAGCGCGCCCGCGTGGCGCTCGCCGAAATGTTCGCGCAGGCGCCGCGCGACCCGCATCGCAAGGACCGGATTGCGTTGATCGGGCTGCGCGGCGCGGGCAAGTCGACGCTCGGACGCATGCTCGCGCAGGAGCGCAAGGTGCCGTTCGTCGAGCTGACGCGCGTGATCGAGCAACTCGCGGGCTGCCCGCCCTCGGAGATTCATTCGCTGTACGGAGCGAGCGCTTACCGGCGCTATGAACACCGCGCGCTCGAGGCGGTGATTCAGGAGCATGAGCGCGCGGTGATCGCGTCGCCGGGCGGCCTGGTGTCGGAGTCGGGCACGTTCAACGCGCTGCTGTCGCATTGCTTCACCGTGTGGCTGCAGGCCACGCCGGAAGAGCACATGCGCCGCGTGGTTGCGCAAGGCGACCTGCGGCCGATGTCGGGCAACAGGGAAGCGATGGACGACCTGAAGCGCATTCTGGCGGGCCGCGGCGAGCTGTACGGCCGCGCCGACATGAGCTTCGATACCAGCGAGAAAACCTTGGCGGACGCCTATTTGCAGTTGCGCGACCGGCTTGCTGCAAGGCTCGCGGCGGAATCCCCGGATGACGCGCGAGTGGCTTGATATGCATTGCAACGCCAGGGTTTACTAGAAAATATGCATTAAAGTGCTTTACATGGGCGTGACGATGCACTATTGTTCAAACAACAAATTTGCATCGTCCAGTCAGGAGACGCCCCATGTCCACAGCAGAAACCGCAATCGCGCCGGTCGATTACCGCACCGATCCCTCTCAGTACAAGCATTGGAAGCTGAGCTTCAACGGTCCCGTCGCGACGCTCGGCATCGATATCGCCGAGGACGGCGGAATCCGCGACGGCTACAAGCTGAAACTGAATTCGTATGACCTTGGCGTCGATATCGAACTGCACGATGCAATACAGCGGATTCGCTTCGAGCATCCCGAAGTCAAAACGGTGGTGCTCACGAGCCTGAAAGACCGTGTGTTCTGCTCGGGCGCCAACATCTTCATGCTGGGTCTCTCCACGCATGCGTGGAAGGTCAACTTCTGCAAGTTCACTAACGAGACGCGCAACGGCCTCGAAGATTCCTCGCGTTACTCCGGCCTGAAGTTTCTCGCGGCGGTGAACGGCGCATGCGCCGGCGGCGGTTATGAACTCGCGCTGGCTTGCGACGAGATCTATCTGGTGGATGACCGTTCGTCGTCGGTCTCGTTGCCGGAAGTGCCGTTGCTGGGCGTGTTGCCGGGCACCGGCGGCCTGACGCGCGTTACCGACAAACGCAAGGTGCGCCACGATCGCGCGGATATTTTTTGCACGGTGGTGGAAGGCATTCGCGGCGAGCGCGCAAAAGCATGGCGTCTCGTTGATGAAGTCGTGAAGCCGAATCAGTTCGATCAGGCGATAGAGGCGCGCGCACTTGAACTCGCTGCGCAGAGCGATCGTCCTGCGGATGCGCAAGGCGTGATGCTCACGCGTATCGAACGCACCGACCGCGAAGATGGGCTGACTTACAAGACGCTCGACGTCACGATCGATCGCGCCAAACGCATCGCGACGTTCACGGCGAAAGCCCCTCGAGCCGAACAGCCCACGCATATCGACGCAATCGTTTCAGCCGGCGCGCATTGGTGGCCGCTGCAATTCGCCCGTGAACTCGACGACGCGATCCTGTCGATGCGCACCAATGAGCTCGAAGTCGGCACGTGGGTTTTCAAAACCGAAGGCGATGCGCGCAACCTGCTCGCCGCGGACGCCACGCTCATGCAGCACAAGGATCACTGGTTCGTGCGCGAAACGATTGGCCTGTTACGCCGCACGCTGGCTCGCATCGACGTCTCGTCGCGCTCGCTGTTCGCGCTGATCGAACCGGGCTCGTGCTTTGCCGGCACCTTCGCTGAATTCGCGTTCGCCGCCGACCGCACGTATATGGCCGCACTGCCGAGCAATGAAGACGAAGAGCCGGTCATCACGCTTTCGGAAGTGAACTTCGGGCTTTATCCGATGGTGACGCACCAGTCGCGGCTCGCTCGCCGTTTCTATGAAGAAGCCGAACCGCTCGACGCAGTGCGCTCGAAAATCGGCCAGCCGATCAAACCGGCCGACGCGGAACGCCTCGGACTCGTGACCGCATCTCCCGACGATATCGACTGGGCTGACGAAATTCGCATCGCGCTCGAAGAACGCACGGCGATGTCGCCCGACGCACTGACCGGCCTCGAAGCGAATCTGCGCTTCAACGGTCCCGAAACGATGGAGACGCGCATCTTCGGGCGTCTCACCGCGTGGCAGAACTGGATCTTCAACCGGCCGAACGCGGTGGGCGAGAAGGGTGCGCTCAAAGTGTACGGCAAGGGCAGCAAGGCGCAATTCGATGTTTCGCGCGTGTGATGCGTGCTTGAAAACTATCAAGGAACCGACCATGTCAACGATCAACTACAGCGAAAAAATTCCGAACAACGTCAACCTCGCCGACGACCGCACGCTGCAACGCGCGCTCGAACAATGGCAGCCGAATTTTCTGTCATGGTGGGGCGATATGGGCCCGGAAGGCTCGCACGGCTACGACGTGTATCTGCGCACGGCGGTGAGCGTCGATGCGGGCGGCTGGGCGCACTTCGATCACGTGAAAATGCCGGACTACCGCTGGGGCATTTTCCTGACGCCCGGCGAGCAGGACCGCAAGATCCATTTCGGCGAGCACAAGGGCGAAGCGGCTTGGCAGGACGTGCCCGGCGAGCATCGCGCGAATCTGCGCCGCATTATCGTGACGCAAGGTGATACGGAGCCGGCTTCGGTCGAGCAGCAGCGTCATTTAGGCTTGACGGCGCCTTCGATGTACGACTTGCGCAATCTCTTCCAGGTGAATGTCGAAGAAGGCCGCCACCTGTGGGCGATGGTATATCTGCTGCATCGCTACTTTGGCCGTGACGGCCGTGAGGAAGCCGAAGCATTGCTCGGCCGCCGCTCAGGCGACGACGACAATCCGCGCATTCTCGGCGCGTTCAACGAGAAAACGCCGGACTGGCTCGCGTTCTACATGTTCACGTATTTCACCGATCGCGACGGCAAGTTCCAGTTGTCGGCGCTCGCGGAGTCGGGTTTCGATCCGCTCGCGCGCACCACCAGGTTCATGTTGACCGAGGAAGCGCATCACATGTTCGTCGGCGAATCGGGTGTTTCTCGCGTGATTCAGCGCACCGCGCAGGTGATGAACGAACTGGGCACGGACGATGTCGCGAAGATTCGCGCAGCCGGCGTGATCGATCTGCCGACTATCCAGCGCTATCTGAACTTCCATTACTCGGTGACGATCGATCTGTTCGGCGCCGATCATTCATCCAACGCGGCAACGTTCTATAGCTCGGGTTTGAAGGGCCGCTATGAAGAGAACAAGCGCGACGACGATCATCAATTGAACGGCCAGAGCTACAAGCTGCTCGACGTGCAGGACGGCAAGCTGGTTGAGCGCGAAGTGCCGATGCTCAATGCAATGAACGAAGTGCTGCGCGACGATTACATCAAGGATTCGGTGGCGGGCGTGGGGCGCTGGAACAAGGTGCTCGAAAAGGCGGGCATCGATTTCCGCATGACGGTGCCGCATAAAGCGTTCAATCGCCAGATCGGCACGTTTGCCGGCACGCGCGTCTCGCCCGATGGCCGCGTGGTCAGCGAAACCGAATGGGCCGCCAACGAGGCGAAATGGCTCGCCACGCCGGAAGACCGCGCGTATGTCGCGTCGCTGATGGGCCGCGTCACGGAACCCGGCAAGTTCGCGAACTGGATCGCGCCGCCCGCGATGGGCGTGAACCGTCAGCCGGTCGATTTCGAATATGTGCGCTTTAACTGAACGCACGAGATGCATGAAATGCGCGTAGCACGCATGCGCTGCAATACATGGTGGAGGAAGTCATGAACGGCCCAGTATCGATCGAAGTCCTCAGGCAGCATCTGATCGATCCGGAAATCTGCATTCGCTGCAATACCTGCGAAGAGACTTGCCCGGTCGATGCGATCACGCACGATGAAAACAACTATGTGGTCAAGGCGGATGTCTGCAACGGCTGCATGGCGTGCGTGTCGCCGTGTCCGACCGGCGCGATCGATAACTGGCGCACGGTGTTGAAGGCCGACGCCTATCCGATCGGCGAGCAATTCACGTGGGACGTATTGCCTGAACAGAACACGATGGCGGTCCCCGCCGCAGACGAAGTGTCGGGCGATTCGGCGGCGGACGCGAGCGGTGTCGAAGTGGATACAGTGCGCGGATCGGTCGTGCCGCCGTGGTCGGCTGCGAAGCCTTATGTGAATCTCTACACGCACAAGGCGCCGACTACCGCGACGGTGGTCGGCAACTACCGGCTCACGGACGGCTCGACCGACAGCGACATTCATCACATCGTGCTCGATTTCGGTTCGATGCCGTTTCCCGTGCTGGAAGGTCAATCGATCGGCATTCTCCCGCCGGGCGCGACCGTCGATGGCCGCACGCATCACGCGCGCCAGTATTCGATTGCGAGTCCGCGCGATGGCGAACGGCCCGGCTATAACAACGTTTCGCTGACGGTCAAGCGCGTATCTCAACAGCACGGCGACGCGATCGACGGCGTGTGCTCGAACTATCTGTGCGATCTGAAGAAGGGCGACGTGGTCAACGTAATCGGCCCGTTCGGCGGCACATTCCTGATGCCGAACCATCCGAACTCGCATCTGCTGATGATCTGCACGGGCACCGGTTCAGCGCCGATGCGCGCGATGACCGAGTATCGCCGGCGGCGCCGGCTTAAAGGCGCGACCGGCAAGCTGATGCTGTTCTTCGGCGCGCGCACGAAAGAAGAATTGCCGTACTTCGGGCCGCTCACGAATCTGCCGAAGGATTTCATCGATACGAATCTGGCGTTTTCACGCACGCCGGGGCAACCCAAACGCTACGTACAGGATGTGATGCGCGAGCGCGCGGTCGATGTTGCGCACATGCTCAAGGACGACAACACGCATATCTACGTGTGTGGGTTAAAGGGCATGGAAGATGGCGTACTGCAGGCGCTCAAGGAAATCGGCGAGCAGCATCAGATGGATTGGGAAGCGCTGTGGGCGAAGTTGAAGCGGGAAGGGCGGTTGCATCTGGAGACGTATTGAATACGCTGCGAACTTTCGAAGAAGTGGTGCGATAGTGCGAGGGCTCCGCTGCTTGTGAAAAGCAGCGGGCCCTTTGCGTTTCATCGCGAAGGATCAGCGCCGTCTTCTCGCTGCCCCGGCGACACCGCCCCGCATGCCCGAATCACCAACTGCACTACTTCCTCCGTCGTCGCCTCGAACGCCTTTTGCGTCAACGCGCGCTTGCCCTTGAGCGCGCGAATCTGCGCGTCGAAGTCGGCGTAATGCTGCGTGGTCGCCCAGATCATGTACATCAGCGTCTGCGCATTCACCGGCGCGAGCAGGCCGCGCGCGATCCAGTCGTCTATTACTTTCACCCGGCTATCGAGCCATGGTTTCACGCGTTGCGTGAGGATGTCGTCCATGTGCTCGGCGCCGTGAATGATCTCGCTCGCCCACACCTTTGAGCCGAGCGGCCGGCGCCGCGACAGTTCCATTTTCGCGCGCACGTACCCGCCGATTGCTTCGACCGGATCGTCGCTGCATTCGAACGTATCCGCTGCCTTGTACCAGTCTTCGAACAGGTCTTCCAGCACGCGCCGGTACAACGCGAGCTTCGTCGGGAAGTAGTAATGCAAGTTGGCTTTTGGTAAACCCGCACGTTCCGCGATCATCGCGGTGCTGGTGCCCTCCAGCCCGCGCTCGGCGAAAACCGCCTCGGCGCACGCCAGAAGATGCGCTTCATTCGACTCGCGAATGTGCGCCTTGCGCCGCCGCAAAGGTGCGCGCGTTTCGTCATTTTCCGTGATGTCGGCAGCCACGTCGTCGTCTCTCATGTTCGCCCCGAGCGGCATGCGTGCCGCGTCGCGCTTCATTCTAGTCGTTTGGCGACGCGCGGACATGCACATTCGCCACGCGCATCCAACGGGTGCTGCAATGCAATGGCACACTTCTCGCTCTGTTTGTCACCGTACGAAAGGCATTGATTTGGCGGCCTTAATCGTCTACAACCTGTCCAACTGGACAGGATTGAGAGAGTAGGTGATGTCCCAGGGTTTGCCCTCTATATGAGAGGCGATCGAAGGTATCGAATGTGCACCGCTGCTGTGCGGCCACGCCCCAAAACTCGTCGCCAATGCACCAGTTTCATGTCGGTCCACCGAAAGGAGCGAGACGAATGGACGCAGTATCCGAAGCGCTGAAAAACGCCCCGAAGGAAGTCCCCTTGGGGGACGCAGAACTCGCAACGTCGATCAAGGTGGACGGCAAGCGGTTGTGGGACAGCCTGATGACGATGGCGAAGATCGGCGCGACGCCCAAGGGCGGCGTCTGCCGCCTCGCGCTCACCGACCTCGACAAAGAAGGGCGCGATCTGATCGTCAGTTGGGCGAAGGAAGCGGGCTGCACGGTCAGTGTCGATCAGATGGGCAATGTGTTCATGCGCCGCGCCGGGCGCAACCCGGACGCGCTGCCGGTGATGACCGGCTCGCACGCAGACTCGCAGCCGACCGGCGGCCGTTTCGACGGCATTTACGGCGTGCTCGGCGGTCTCGAAGTGATTCGTAGTCTGAACGATAACGGCATCGAGACCGAGCATCCCGTGGAAGTGGTGATCTGGACCAACGAGGAAGGCTCGCGCTTTGCGCCGGCCATGGTCGCGTCGGGCGTGTTCGCCGGCGTGTTCACGTTGGAGTATGGCCTCTCGCGCAAGGACGTGGACGGCAAGACCATCGGCGAGGAACTGGAACGCATCGGCTATGCGGGCGATGTTCCGTGCGGTGGGCGTCGCTTGCATGCGGCTTTCGAATTGCATATCGAACAGGGGCCGATTCTCGAGGCCGAGCAGAAAACCATCGGCGTGGTGACCGACGCGCAAGGCCAGCGCTGGTATGAAATTACGCTGACGGGGCAGGAGGCGCACGCGGGCCCGACGCCGATGCCACGGCGTCGCGACGCATTGCTCGGCGCCGCGCGCGTAGTCGATCTGGTCAATCGCATCGGCCTCGATAACGCGCCGTTCGGCTGCGCGACGGTCGGCATGATGCAGGTCTATCCGAACTCGCGCAACGTGATTCCAGGTCGCGTGTTTTTCACCGTCGACTTTCGTCACCCGGACGATGCGGTGCTCGCGAAAATGGATGCCGCGCTGCGCGAAGGCGTCGCGAAGATTGCGGACGGCATTGGTCTCGAAACCGAACTCGAGCAGATCTTCTACTACGCGCCGGTCGCGTTCGACGGAGCCTGCGTGAAGTCCGTGCGCGCCGCGGCCGAACGTTTTGGCTATCCGCATCGCAACATGGTGTCCGGCGCGGGGCACGATGCCTGTTATCTGTCGCAAGTGGCGCCGACTTCGATGGTGTTCGTGCCGTGCGTCGACGGGATCAGTCATAACGAAATCGAGGACGCCACCTTCGAATGGATCGAAGCGGGCGCCAACGTGTTGCTGCACGCGATGCTCGAACGTGCGTGCGAGCCGGTTTCATAACGCATTAGCAGTAGCGGTTATTTCGTCAGCCTCACCGTAGTGCCCATAAAACACGCCGTCCCGGCTTCGCTTGAAACGCAGCCGGCAGGTACGGCTACGTCCTCACATCGAAGAAGGAACGTGTATGGCCATCAAGCAAACCGGCGACATTGCCGCCCAGCGCCTGTCGCCCGAGCAGCTCTCGTGCGAGTTCTCCGACATCGCGCCTTTGCTCGACGCGAGCGCCGCGGCCGCTGCGGCGAGCCGTTGCCACTACTGCTACGACGCGCCATGCGTGAATGCGTGTCCGACGCAGATCGACATTCCCAGCTTTATTCGCAAGATCGGCAACGGTAATCTGAAGGGCGCGGCCGTCGATATCCTGTCGGCCAATCCGATGGGGGGCATGTGCGCGCGAGTGTGCCCGACCGAGATTCTTTGCGAGGGCGCTTGCGTGCGCAACCATCAGGACGCGAAGCCGGTGGCGATCGGTGCGCTGCAACGCCATGCGACCGATTGGGCGATGGCGCGCGGCGAGGCGCTGTTCAAGCGTGCGGCTGAAACGGGCCGGCATGTCGCGGTGGTCGGTGCGGGACCGGCGGGGCTCGCATGTGCGCATCGGCTTGCTCTCGCGGGGCATGGCGTCACTCTCTTTGACGCCCGCGAGAAAGCAGGGGGCCTTAACGAATATGGCATCGCCGCGTATAAAACCGTCGACGATTTCGCGCAGCGTGAAGTGGAATGGCTGTGTTCGATCGGCGGCATCGAGATCAAACACGGAGTCGCTTTGGGGCGTGACGTCGAGCTCGACACGCTGCGCAAACACCACGACGCTGTCTTTCTCGCGATCGGCCTGACTGGCGTGCGCGCGTTGGCGATGGAAGGGGAAGACCTGAGCGGCGTGATGAACGCGGTGGATTTTATCGAACAGGTGCGCAGCGCGAGCGACCTCGGCACGGTGCCGGTAGGCCGCCGGGTCGTCGTGATCGGGGGAGGCAATACGGCGGTTGACGCTGCCGTGCAGAGCCGCAAGCTCGGCGCAACGTCCGTGACGATGGCGTACCGGCGCGGCGTCGAGTCGATGAGCGCCACCTGGGCCGAGCGCGACTTCGCGCAGACCAACGGCGTGACGCTCGTCACGCATGCAGCGCCGACGCGTTTGATCGGCGAGGGCGGCGTTGTCACAGGTGTCGAATTCGAGCGCACGTCGAGCGAAGGCGATCAGGAGCGCTTCGTGGTCGACGCCGATATGGTGCTCAAGGCGATCGGTCAAACGCTGCTGCCGGTCGGTATCGAACGGGAATTGCTGGCGCTCGACGGCAGCCGTATCGCCGTCGATGCGAGCGGGCAGACCTCGCTTGCCGGCGTGTGGGCGGGCGGCGATTGCGCGGCGACCGGCGGCATCGACCTCACGGTGCAAGCGGTGCAGGACGGCAAGATCGCCGCTGCCGCGATCGACGCGCAGTTCGCCCGCACGGCGATCAAGGCCGCGTAGTTGGCGGCGTCAAGCGACCAAAGTCACGCATCACATAGATAAAAAACAGCAGTCCCCAAGGAGCCGAACATGGCCGATCTGCGTTGTACGATTGCCGGCATCACCTCGCCGAATCCCTTCTGGCTCGCCTCCGCGCCGCCGACCGACAAAGCCTATAACGTGAACCGCGCGTTCGAAGCGGGCTGGGGCGGCGTGGTGTGGAAGACGCTCGGCCTCGACCCTCATGTCGTGAACGTCAGTTCGCGCTACGGCGCGGTGCAATGGAACGGCCAACGCATCGCCGGCCTGAACAATATCGAACTGATCACCGATCGTCCGCTCGACGTCAATCTGCGCGAGATCGCGCAAGTCAAACGCGACTGGCCCGACCGCGCGATGATCGTCTCGCTGATGGTGCCGTGCAACGAACGCGACTGGAAATGGATCTTGCCGCTCGTCGAAGACACCGGCGCCGACGCGGTCGAGTTGAATTTCGGTTGTCCGCATGGCATGAGCGAACGCGGCATGGGCGCGGCGGTCGGCCAGGTGCCCGAGTATGTCGAGATGGTCACGCGCTGGGTCAAGGAAGGCACGAAGCTTCCGTGCCTCGTGAAGCTCACGCCGAACATCAGCGACATTCGCCTCGGTTCGCGTGCGGCTTATAAAGGCGGCGCCGATGGCGTCTCGCTGATCAACACGATCAACTCGATCGTCGCCGTCGATCTCGACGCGATGTCGCCGTTGCCGATGGTCGATGGCAAAGGCACGCACGGCGGCTACTGCGGCCCGGCGGTGAAGCCGATCGCACTGAACATGGTCGCGGAAATCGCACGCGACGTGGAAACGCCGAATCTGCCGATCTCCGGCATCGGCGGCATCTCGACGTGGCGCGATGCCGCTGAATTCATTGTGCTGGGTGCGGGAAGCGTGCAGGTCTGCACGGCGGCGATGCATTACGGATTCCGTATCGTCGCCGATCTTGCCGACGGCCTCTCGAACTGGATGGACGAAAAAGGCTACGCGACGCTCGACGACATTCGCGGCCGCGCGGTGCCGAACGTCACCGACTGGAAGTACCTGAACCTCAAATACGATATCAAGGCGCGCATCGATCAGGACAAGTGCATTCAGTGCGGCCTGTGCCATATCGCCTGCGAAGACACCGCGCATCAGGCGATCACGAAAGAAAAAGATGGCGTCCGGCATTTTGAAGTGATGGACTCCGAATGTGTCGGCTGCAATCTGTGCATGCACGTATGCCCGGTGGAGCAGTGCATCACGATGGAACGCGTGGACAACGGCGAGTACGCGAACTGGACCACGCATCCGAACAATCCATCGAGAGTGACGGCGGGGGAGAGCGAAACCTCGAGCGCGGCTGAAACCGCCGAGCACGCGCATGCTCCTGCGGCAAAGGCTGCCTGAAACACGAAGTCCCTATAAAAACGAAGCGTTTGTACTGAACCTGTATTTTTCCAAAGGCCCGATGCGCCACCAGAAGCCGCGCGGGTCCCAACGATCCAGTGGAGATCTTTCGATGAAGCAGACAGCGCAACCCGTCGATCCGCAGTTCGCGGCCGGCGCGCAGGGCAGCAGTCTTTATAACGACGACCTCGCGCCTACCGGCGCCGCACAGCGCACGTGGAGGTGGTATCACTTCGCCGCGCTCTGGGTAGGCATGGTGATGAACATCGCATCGTACATGCTCGCCGCCGGTTTGACGGAAGAGGGCATGTCACCGTGGCAGGCGGTATTGACCGTGCTGCTCGGCAATCTGATCGTGCTGGTGCCGATGCTGCTGATCGGTCACGCGGGCGCGAAGCACGGCATTCCGTATGCGGTATTGGTGCGCTCTTCATTCGGCACGCAGGGTGCGAAATTGCCGGCGATGCTGCGGGCAATCGTCGCGTGCGGCTGGTATGGGATCCAGACGTGGCTCGGCGGCAGCGCGATCTATACGCTGCTGAATATTCTCACCGGCAACGCGCTGCACAGCGCGGCGTTGCCGTTTCTCGACATCTCGGTCTCGCAACTGGCGTGTTTTCTCGTGTTCTGGGCGCTGCAGATTTATTTCATCGTGCACGGCACCGATTCGATACGCTGGCTCGAAAGCTGGTCCGCGCCGATCAAGATCGTGATGTGCATCGCGCTCGTGTGGTGGGCGACCTCGAAGGCGGGCGGCCTGGGTTCGATGTTGTCGGCGCCTTCGCAATTCGTGCCGGGCGGCAAGAAAGAGGGCATGTTCTGGGCCACGTTCTGGCCAGGCCTCACTGCCATGGTCGGTTTCTGGGCGACGCTCGCGCTGAATATCCCAGACTTCACGCGCTTTGCGAAAACGCAGCGCGACCAGGTCATCGGTCAGTCGATTGGTTTGCCGGTGCCGATGGCCTTGCTCTCCGTGATTTCGGTGGTGGTGACGTCGGCCACCGTGGTGATCTACGGCAAGGCGATCTGGGATCCGATCGATCTGACGAGCCGCATGACCGGCATCGGCGTCGGCGTCGCGCTGATCATCCTGACGCTCGACACGATGTGCTGCAATCTCGCGGCGAATCTCGTCGGCCCCGCTTATGATTTTTCGAGCCTGTGGCCCAAGGGTATTTCGTATCGCGTCGGCGGCATGATTACCGCGACCATCGCGATCGTGATGATGCCGTGGAAGATTCTCGCCACCACGCAGGGCTATATCTTCACGTGGCTCGTCGGTTATTCGGCGTTGCTCGGTCCGGTGGCGGGCATTCTGATGGTCGACTATTTCCTGATTCGCGGCACACGGCTGGACCAGCGTGAGCTGTTCGACGAGCATGGCGAGTACAGCTATACGAGGGGCTGGAATATCGGTGCGGTGGTTGCGTTGGTAATCGGCGTGCTGCCGAATTTGCCGGGCTTTTTGCACACCGCATTCCCCGCAGTGTTTCCTAACGTGCCGGCGATCTTCAATACGCTTTATACGTATGCGTGGTTTGTGGGACTTGCGTTGGCGTCGATCGTATACAGCGCATGGATGAAGCTGAGCAAGGGAACGAGCGCGCGCGTGGCGAGTGCTTGAGTCGTACGAAGTAGGCAGTACGCAAACCAGAAGTTCACAAGGAGGCGGCAACATGACGACCCTGATTCGCGGCGGCACCATTATCGACGCGGAGAACACGTATCGCGCGGACGTGTTGTGCGCGGACCCGCAGGACGGCGGCACGATCCTGCAGATCGGCGCGGACCTGGAGGCGCCGGCGGGCGCGACGATCGTCGATGCGGGCGGGCAATATGTGATGCCGGGCGGCATCGATCCGCACACGCATATGGAATTGCCGTTCATGGGCACCACGGCGAGCGACGATTTCTATACGGGCACGGCCGCGGGTTTGTCGGGCGGCACCACCAGCATCATCGACTTCGTGATTCCAGGTCCGAAGCAACCGTTGATGGACGCGTTCAAGGAATGGCGCGGCTGGGCCGAGAAAGCATCGGCGGACTACGGCTTTCACGTCGCGGTGACGTGGTGGGACGAGTCGGTGTATCGCGACATGGGCACGCTGGTGCATGAGCACGGCGTGTCGAGCTTCAAGCATTTCATGGCCTACAAGAACGCGATCATGGCCGACGACGAAGTGCTGGTGAACAGCTTCTCGCGTTCGCTCGAACTGGGTGCGCTACCCACCGTGCATGCGGAGAACGGCGAACTGGTGTTCCAGTTGCAGCGTCAGTTGCTGGCGAAAGGTTTTACAGGCCCGGAGGCGCATCCGCTGTCGCGGCCGCCCGAAGTGGAGGGCGAAGCGGCCAATCGCGCGATCCGTATCGCGCAAGTGCTGGGCGTGCCAGTGTATATCGTCCACGTGTCCTCGAAGGACGCGGTCGATGCGATTGCCCGCGCGCGCAGCGAAGGCTTGCGCGTGTTCGGTGAAGTGCTCCCGGGCCATCTGGTGATCGATGAGGCCGTGTACCGCGATCCCGACTGGACCCGCGCTGCCGCGCACGTGATGAGCCCGCCGTTCCGCTCTGCCGGGCATCGCGAGGCATTATGGCGCGGTCTGCAAGCAGGCCAGTTGCATACCACGGCGACTGACCATTGCGTGTTCTGCGCGTCGCAGAAGGCAATGGGCCGCGAGGACTTCACGAAAATCCCGAACGGTTGCGGCGGCGTCGAGGACCGCATGGCGGTGCTGTGGCATCACGGCGTGAATTCCGGGCGTCTCACGCCGAATGAATTCGTGCGCATCACGTCGACGAATGCCGCGCAGATCTTCAACCTGTATCCGCGTAAGGGCGCGGTCCAGGTCGGTGCGGATGCCGACCTCGTGGTGTGGGACCCCAACGCGAGCAAAACGATTTCGGTGAAGACGCATCATCAGAATGTCGACTTCAACGTTTTCGAAGGCATGA
>DASPZL010000491.1:0-3676 GCA_035636295.1 Paraburkholderia sp. | reverse complement strand
GGTGCGAGCACGCCCTCGCCTTGTTTCGCGACACCGAGCAGACGACCTTCCGCGGCATACACGCGCACGCGGGGTGCATTCACCGCGTCGCCGGTGATGACCAACTCCGACAGCTTCAGACGTTGACCGTGCAGAAAGCGGCGAGTCGCATCCTCATCCAGCATGACGAGCGGGAACGTGGACAGCAGCGCGTCGACCGGTTGCAGCCACGCGTCGCGCTCGCTTTCCGTCGCGTCCGACAACGCATCTAGCGTCACCGCATGTTCCAGCGTCAGCGCGCCGACGCCGGTACGCCGCAACGCCACCAGATGCGCGCCGCAACCCAACGCTTCGCCGATGTCCTCGGCGAGCGTGCGCACATAGGTGCCTTTGCTGCACGTCACGCGAAACGTCACGTCCGGCAGCGCGCAGGCGAGCAATTCGAGCGCATGGATCGTCACCTGACGCCCTTCCCGCTCGACCGTCTGGCCGGCGCGCGCGTATTCATACAGCGGCTTGCCGTCGCGCTTGAGCGCCGAATACATCGGCGGGACCTGGACGATGTCGCCGAGAAACTTCGGCAAAGCCGCGAGGACCGCCGCCTGATCGCACGTCACGTCGCGCGTGTCGATCGCTTCGCCTTCGGCGTCGCCGGTGGTCGTGCGGATGCCGAGGCGCATCGTGGCCTCGTAGGTCTTGTCGGCTTCGAGCAGATCCTGCGAAAACTTGGTGGCTTCGCCGAAACACAGCGGCAGCAAGCCGGTGGCGAGCGGATCGAGCGTGCCGGTGTGGCCCGCTTTTTTCGCCAGATAGAGACGCTTCGCGCGAATCAGCGCGTCGTTGCTCGACAGGCCGAGCGGCTTGTCGAGCAGCAGCACGCCGTCGAGCGCGCGACGCGGCACGCGGGGGCGTTGAGGTGCGGTCATGTCAGAAAGACGGATCTTCGAGGTAAACGGAAAGCCGCGCCAGGCGCATTGCAGTCAAAGCACGGCAGCCGGGATACGTGCTCAGTCTTCTTTCGCGCGATTGGCATTCGCCTCGTCGATCAGACGCGACATTTCGACGGCCCGCTCGATCGTCTTGTCGTAATGGAAATGCAGCGTCGGCACGGTATGGATATGCAAGCGCTTGAACAGCTGATTGTGCAGATGACCGGCCGCATGCGTGAGCGCTTCCAGCGTCTGCTGCGGGTCGCCCGTCAGCGTCGTGAAATAGATCTTCGCGTGCGCGTAGTCCGGCGTCAGCTCGACGCTTTGAATCGTGACGATGCCGATGCGCGGATCCTTGACCTCGCGCAGCAGCTCGGACAGGTCGCGCTGGATCTGATCGGCGATCTGCACGTTGCGATTGGGAGAAGAACGTTTTTTAGGCATGGTGTTGTGTGATCCGTTCTGACGGATGCAAAAAAGTTGTTCGCGCAGCCGCGGCCTTCGTAATGCGAGCGGCATGCAAGCGGCTCGATGATCGTGGTTGGCGGGCGCCGTAGGCGATACACGCGCAGGCCCAAAAACAACGGGCGGAGCGGGCGTTAAGCCCGCTCCGCCCGTTGAGCCGTGCCGCGTGAATTACAGCGAACGCGCGACTTCGGTGACCTCGAAGACTTCGAACTGATCGCCTTCGACGATATCGTTGAAGTTCTTGATCGACATACCGCACTCGAAGCCCTGACGGACTTCCTTCACGTCGTCCTTGAAGCGCTTGAGCGAATCGAGCTCGCCCGTGAAGATGACGACATTGTTGCGCAGCACGCGCACCGACGACGAGCGCTTGACGAAACCGTCCGTGACCATACAGCCGGCCACCGCACCGATCTTCGGCACCTTGAAGACCTGGCGCACTTCGACCGTGCCCGTCACGACTTCGCGCTTCTCCGGCGCCAGCATGCCCGACATCGCGGCCTTCACCTCATCCACTGCGTCGTAGATGATGTTGTAGTAGCGAATATCGACACCGTTGGCTTCCGCCAGCTTGCGCGCCTGTGCATCCGCACGGGTGTTGAAGCCGATGATGACCGCCTTCGAAGCCGTTGCCAGGTTGACGTCGGACTCGCTGATGCCGCCTACGGCGCCGTGCACGATCTGCACGCGGACTTCGTCCGTCGACAGCTTGAGCAGCGATTGCACCAACGCTTCCTGCGAACCCTGCACATCGGCCTTGACGATGAGCGGCATGTACTGCACTTCGCCTTCGCCCATCTGTTCCAGCATGTTCTCGAGCTTCGCGGCCTGTTGCTTGGCCAGCTTGACGTCGCGGAACTTGCCTTGACGGAACAGCGCGACTTCACGCGCCTTGCGGTCGTCCGGCATGACGATGACTTCCTCACCGGCTTGCGGCACTTCCGACAGACCCTGGATTTCGACCGGGATCGACGGGCCGGCGGACTTGGTCGGCTTGCCGGTTTCGTCGAGCATGGCTCGCACGCGACCGTAAGCGCTACCTGCCAGCACCACGTCGCCGCGGTTCAGCGTACCGGACTGGACCAGGATCGTTGCAACCGGACCCTTACCCTTGTCGAGCTTCGCTTCGATGACGAGACCCTTGGCCGCCGCTTCGACCGGCGCCTTGAGTTCCAGCACTTCGGCTTGCAGCAGCACGTTTTCGAGCAGGTCGTCGATGCCCGCGCCGGTTTTCGCCGACACCGACACGAACGGCGAATCGCCACCGTATTCTTCCGGCACGACGCCTTCCGCGACGAGTTCCTGCTTCACGCGCTCCGGATTCGCATCCGGCTTGTCGATCTTGTTGATCGCGACGACGAGCGGCACGCCGCCTGCCTTCGCGTGGGCGATCGCTTCCTTCGTTTGCGGCATCACGCCGTCGTCGGCTGCGACCACCAGAATCACGATGTCGGTTGCTTTCGCACCGCGGGCACGCATGGCCGTAAAGGCTTCGTGGCCCGGCGTATCGAGGAACGTGATGACGCCGCGCGGCGTTTCGACGTGATACGCGCCGATGTGCTGCGTGATCCCGCCCGCTTCACCCGCTGCCACCTTGGCGCGGCGGATGTAGTCGAGCAGCGAGGTCTTGCCGTGGTCAACGTGACCCATGACCGTGACGACCGGCGGACGCGGCAATGCTTCCGCATCGCTGATTTCGCCTTCGACCAGCATGGCTTCCGGATCGTCCAGCTTGGCCGCAACCGCGTGGTGGCCCAGTTCCTCGACGATGATCATCGCCGTTTCCTGGTCCAGCATCTGGTTGATCGTGACCATCTGGCCGAGCTTCATCATCGACTTGATGACTTCCGACGCCTTCACCGCCATCTTGTGCGCCAGATCGGCGACCGTGATGGTTTCGGGCACGTGCACTTCACGCACGATCGGTTCGGTCGGCGCCTGGAACGTGGTGTTCTGATCCTGATGCTTGCCGCGACCCTTCGGGCCGCCGCGCCAGCCGCGATCGACACCGCCGCTCGTATCGCCGCGCGTCTTGATGCCGCGGCGCTTCGCTGCGTCGTCCTGCCAGCCGCCCTTGCCCGCCGGCTTCTTCTTATCGCCCGCCGACGGTGCCGTCGTGGCAGCCGGAGCCGCAACAGCCGGCTTCTTGGCGGCCGGACGTGCCGGCGCCTCACCTGCCGGACGTGCCGGTTTGTGCAGCGTGCCCTTGGCTTCCGCGGCCTTGGCCGGCTCAGCGGGCTTCGGCGCCGGTTCCGGCGCCTTGACCTGCGCCTTGCGCGGCGTGTTCATCATTTCGCGAA
>DASPZL010000490.1:0-1711 GCA_035636295.1 Paraburkholderia sp. | reverse complement strand
GACGTCGAGGGCTATCGGCAGCTGAAACGGCAGACCAGCGTGCCGATCATCGCCGCCGGCAATACCTGGCTCGATCTCCAGCAGCTCGAGCATGCCGTTCGCGCCGATTTCTGGAGCGCGTTACGGGTCGACGCCACGATCTGCGGCGGCATTACGCCGGTCCGCAAGATCATGGGCCTCGCCGAGGCGAGCGGCATGACCGTGGAGATCCAGTGCTGGGGATACACGCTGACGCAGGCCGCCAACCTGCATGTCATGCTGGCGTACGGCAATTGCACCTACTTCGAGCAGCCGGTGCCCTACGCCGCGTTCGAATATGGCGCGACCAACGTGATCCGCACGGACAAGGAGGGCTATGTCCATGCGCCGGATGGGCCCGGCCTGGGCATCGGCATTGACTGGGCGGCGGTCAAGAAGGCCACGATCTTGCAGTTCGAGGTGACGGCGTAACGCCACATTCGTCGATGCTAGAGTTTGGGCTTGTCGCCACCGTCGGGGGTTAGCCTCGGTATCCAGGTCAAGGACGAAGGTCTTCGCCGCCGCTACGTCGCGCCATAGAGATCGGAGCCAAGTCATGAACCATTCCGAACGGTTTTCCCTGAGGGGTCAGGTGGCACTAGTGCTCGGTGGTTCAAGCGGCATTGGCCGCCAGATTGCGCTCGGGTTCCACGACGCCGGGGCCATTGTTGTTCCGGTCGGGAGAACGGCAAGCAAGGTCGCCGAAGTCGATGCGGCACTTGCCGCCCGGGGCGCAACCGCGACGGGTTACTGCGCCGACGTTACGATGCCGGGCGCGCTAACGGACGTCATCGGCCGTGTCATCGCCAAACACGCTCGGATCGACATTCTGGTCAACTCGCAGGGCATCACGATGCTTAAGCCGGCCGAGGAGTTCACACGAGCCGACTATGACCAGGTGATCGGCATCAATCTCACCAGCGTCTTCTTCGCCTGCACCGAAATAGGTCGGCATATGCTGGAACGCCGTTCGGGAAGCATTGTCAACATCGCGTCGCTTGCTGCGCACCGCGGCTTCCAACTCAGCGCCCTCTACACCATGAGCAAGCATGGAGTGCTCGCCTTGACGCGCACCCTCGCTGTCGAGTGGGCTACGCGCGGCGTCAGGGTCAACGCCATCTCACCCGGTTTCTTTATGACGCCACTCAACCAAGAAAAGATGTCACCAGCGCGCAAGGAAACGGCATTGCGGCGCACGCCGATGCATCGCTTCGGTGAGCTCGACGAGCTGGTTGGAGCAGCGATCTACCTTGCGTCGCCCTCGGCCAGTTACGTCACCGGTGAGACGATTGCCGTAGATGGCGGCTTCCTGGCAGCTGGGCTTGATTAGTCCTGAAACAAAGCATCACGGTAAGGATGTCGTGGCTTCGCAGTTCGACCCTCAGGAGATATTGCGTTTCGCGCCGCTCGCCGTCCTCCCGGCCTGATCTTCGTGAGCGCGGTTGCCACATGTCGGATGTCTGGGTTTGTGCAGGTTTTCGGACGCCGGAGTGCGGAAACCATTCACGCGCTGGGGCGCCGGCGTCGGAAAAGCGCCAAGGCACGAAATCGTGGGGAGGTGGGGCACCGGCGGTGCGGCAGGCGCTATGGGGATTTGGCCACGGCGTGGGAGTCGAGGATGGAGCGAAGATGTCGACGCGGTGGCTTTGCCGGCAAGGATGAGTGCGCGGCTCGGTGTGAACGAGCGGACGAC
>DASPZL010000489.1:0-21371 GCA_035636295.1 Paraburkholderia sp. | reverse complement strand
AATGGATCGGACTGTCGGCTTTGGCGCGTGGCCGGGTCTTCCGCGTGAGCCGCAAGGATGCGCTCGAGGCACGTTGCGTGTGTGTGGAAGTACGGCGCGCATCGGGGCCACTCTCACTCATGTTCTTTCAGCATGGCGACGGATCGTGGTGTGTCTTTCCTCCCGCCGTCAACCGGCCAACCCTGCATTCCGGATAACGCCCGCTCTACCATTCGGCGAGCGCGCGGCGCGCGTTCGCTCCCGGCCGCATCACAGCGTATCCATTGTTTCGTGATGACGATGGATACGCTTCGGCATCCTATGTTTTTAGCGCGAACCATTGGTGCGTTGCAAACATGCATTTAGCTTGCCTCATCCCGGCCATTGTTCTGAGCGGTTCGGGATAGAGGCTGTTCGTCGTTCCAACCCGGTACTGCCAGATAGCGCTCTACGAGCTCTTCGTCGGCGGCGAATCCCATGGAGTTCGCCAGATGGCAGGCCGCTGAAGTCCAGGCCAGTCCGTCGAAAAGCCAATCGCCGAATGCTTGGACCGTGTGTGCGAGTGCAAACCGGGTCCTGGGATGCAGCAGGTGGCGTCGATTGTCGGTGCTCATGTCTCCTCCATCGATTAACGGGCTGGTTTTGACGAACTGTGCCTCGAAGCGAGGCACTCTGCAGCAGGGATTTACCCATCCTTGACAGGCAAAATCAAAGCGGGCAATATTGGTCAAAGGTTCATCCAATGATAAATTGTGATGGGCGAATGTCGGAGCGATCGCAATTGATCGAGATGACATCCGGAACCGCGCGGAAAACCAGGAGGGGAAGATGAGCAGTGCACTTGAGGGCATGAAGGTCCTCGACTTTACGCAGATGATGAACGGTCCTTTCGGGACGATGCTGCTAGCGGACTTTGGGGCTGACGTGATCAAGGTCGAGCCTCCTGTGGGCGACACAATGCGCCTGACAGGCGAAACATTTCTCGGCGACGATGCGGTGTATTTCCTGACGCTGAACCGTAACAAGCGCAGCGTGATCGTCGATCTGGCGACGCCGGAAGGCCAGCGCGTGGCGCAGGAAATGGCGAAGCAGGTGGACATCGTCGTGGAAAACTTCCGGCCCGGCGTGGCCGAGAAACTCGGCATCAGCTACGAAACGCTGTCGGCGCTCAATCCACGTCTCATCTACTGCTCGACCTCGGCATTCGGCCGTACGGGCGAGGACAGCTACCGTCCGGGCATGGACCCGGTCGTGCAGGCCATGTCCGGCATCATGCAACTCACGGGCGATGAGAACACGGGCCCGCTGAAAACCGGCATGCCGTATGCCGATCTGATCACGCCGTTGCTGTCGACCATTGGTGTGCTCGCCGCCGTGCAGTCGCGCAACAAGACCGGGCGCGGCCAGCGTGTGGATCTGTCGATGATCGATGCGACCATCTTCAGCATGATCCCGCGCGATGCGTATTACTTCGCGACCGGCGAAACGCCGGGACGCATCGGCAATGCACACTGGCAGATCGTGCCGTACAACACCTACCGCACGTCTGACGATCGCCACATCATGGTGATCGCGCATACCGACAAGTTCTGGCGCGTGCTCGCTTCGGCGGTCGGCGCAACGGAACTGATCGATGACGAGCGGCTGAAAACCAAGGACGGGCGTCTTGCGCACCGCGATATCGTCGACGCAGGTTTGGCGAAAGCGTTCGCCAGACAATCGCTCGCCCACTGGAACGAGAAGCTGCGGGAGGCGCACGCCATGTTCTCGCCGGTGCTCAATTTCCAGGAGGTCTTTGAAGACCCGCGTGTTCAGGAAGATCTGGTCGTTGAACTCGATCATCCGAAAGCGGGAAAGTTCAAGGTCGTGACGAATCCGATCCGCCTGTCGGAAACGCCGCCCTCGATTCGGCGTCCGCCGCCGACGCTGGGTCAGCACACCGAAGAAATCCTGCGCGAATTCGGCATCACGCCAGCAGATGCGCAACCGGCCGCCGCTTCGGCAGCGCTCGGAAGCGAGTGAGCGTGCTCATGACGGACACAATCAACGCAGCCACGGCCGCGGAACTGCCGCCGCTCGGCCAGCATGAACCGCCATTGAAAGGCGTGCGTGTGCTCGATCTGTCGCGCGTCCTCGCCGCTCCGTTCTGCGCGATGATGCTAGCCGATCTGGGCGCAGAGGTGATCAAGGTCGAGCATCCCAAGGGTGGCGACCAGACGCGCCACTGGGGCACGGCCATTCAGGGCGGAGAGCGCACGTACTACCTGGCGATCAATCGCACCAAGCAATCGATCGCGATCGACTTCTCGAAGCCGGAAGGCGCCGAGCTCGTCAAAGCGCTGGCGCGCGAAAGCGATGTGCTGATCGAAAACTACATGCTGGGTGTGCTCGATCGCTACGGCTTGGGCTACGAAGCCTTGCGCGCGGAAAACCCCAAGCTGATCTATTGCTCGGTTAGCGGCTATGGCCGCACGGGCCCGAGCGCGCGCCGGCCGGGCTACGACTCGGTGATTCAGGCCGAAAGCGGCATCATGTCGATCACCGGCGAACCGGACGGCGAACCTTCGAAAGCAGGCGTGCCGATCTGCGATATCACGGCCGGCATGTACGCGACCCAGGCGATCCTGGCGGCCATCGTGCGCCGCTTGCGTAACGGCCACGGCGAAGCCATCGACATCGCGCTATTCGACTGCACGCTGGCGAATCACACCTCGGTCGCAGCCAATGCGCTGCTACTGAACCACGCGCCGGGGCGTTATGGCAACAGCCACGCGGACATCATTCCGCAGGGCATGTATCACGCGTCCGACGGTCCGATCATGTTCCACGTCGGCAGCGATGCGCAGTTCGCGCGCTTCTGTTCTGACGTGCTAGACATGCCGTCGCTCGCTACTGATCCTCGCTTCGTCGATAACGACGGGCGCCGCGCAAATCGCGACGCGCTCGACGAACTGATGTCGAAGCGGCTGAAGACGCGTTCACGCGCGGACTGGATTCCGCTGTTTCGCCGCGCCGGTGTGCCGGCCGGTGTCGTCCAGAACGTGCTCGAAGCACTCAGATCGGACGAATCGAAAGCGCGCGGCATGGTCTGCGAAATTGATCATCCCACCGCCGGCCGCATCAATCTCGTGAGCTCGCCGCTGAAGATGCGGGACAGTACGCTGGCGCCGCCGATCGCGCCACCGCTGCTCGGTGAGCACACGGATCGAATCCTTGAAGGGCGCCTCAAGCTGGATGCTGCCGCGATTGCCAGTTTGCGCGCAGCAGGCATCGTAAGTTGATATCAGGAGACACAGTCATGCACGACCACAATTCATCCGCACCGGCATTTCCGATGGGCCGCTGTCCGTTCGCGCCGCCGCCGGAATACGCAGAGATTCGCAAAAAAGAAGGGCTCTCGAAGGTCACCATGCCTGACGGTTCACTCGCGTGGATCGCCACCCGTTACGGCGATGTGCGCGCGATTCTCGGTGACAACCGCTTTTCCACCGTGCCGTCCACGCCGGGCTATCCATTCATCGCGCCCGCGCGTGCCGCGTTGCTGATGAATGAAAAACCACCCACCATCATCCGCATGGATGCGCCCGAGCACACCAGGTACCGGCGCATGCTGACCAAGGAGTTCATGGTTCACCATATCGAGGCGATGCGCGGCGAACTGCAGCAAACGGTCGACACCTTGCTCGATGAACTCGTCGCCAATGGACCGCCCGCCGATCTGTTCGAGGACTTCGCCCTCGCGGTGCCGACCACGGTCATTTCGAGAATTCTCGGCGTGCCATATGAAGACCGCGATTTCTTCCAGGAGCGAAGCAAGGCGAAGCTCGACCTGACCGCTGATCCGGAAGTGCCGATTCGGGCCGGCGCCGAGATGCGCGAGTACCTCGATCGTCTGATTACGGAAAAGCTCAAGCGCCCCGGCAATCGCGACGATCTGATCAGCCGCCTCGTGACGAGCCAGGTGGTGCCGGGACATATGACGCGCGAAGAGGCGCTCGCCACCATCGAATTGCTGTTGATGGGCGGCCATGAAACGACCGCGAACATGATCGCGCTCGGCACGCTGTCCCTGCTCACGCACCCCGATCAGAAGGACGCGCTGGTCGCGGACCCGTCGCTCGTGCGCAATGCGGTGGAGGAAATGCTGCGCTATCACACCATCGTTCACTACAACGGTCCACGCGTGGCGCTCGAAGACATCGAAGTGAACGGCACGCTGATCCGCAAAGGCGAAGGCGTGCTGGCGCTGATCACGGCCGCGAACCGCGATCCGGATTCCTTCGATGATCCCGACAGATTCGACATTCGCCGCGAAGCGCTGCATCACGTGGCGTTCAGCTACGGTGTGCACCAATGCCTGGGGCAGCCTCTCGCGCGAGCTGAACTGCAAATCGTGTTTTCGACGCTGTTCCAGCGGTTGCCGAACCTGCGTTTGACCGTGCCGGTCGACGAAATCAAGTTCCGTTACGACGCCTTCGTGTACGGCGTCGATGCCTTGCCGGTGGTGTGGTGAACGGCAAGTTGGGCTGAGAAATGCGCTTGCGCGCATCTGTTGCGCAAGCGGAGACAACATCTGGAGACGAGCATGAAAATCAAAGTGGATGCCACGAAATGTATTGGCGCAGGACTGTGTGTGGTCGCCGCCCCCGAAGTCTTTAGTCAGAACGAAGACGACGGTCTCGTCATCGTGTTGCAGGAATGCCCGCCGCCTGAACTGCACGAGAAGGTGCGCGAAGCGGCACGCCTGTGCCCGGCGCTGGTCATCACGCTGGACGATTAGACGCTGCCATTGCGTCGGAATAAACCGGAATCCGGTGGCCGCCGCAGCGTGGCTGCCGCGACGTGCAGCCTTGCTCACGTCGTCACCCGTCTGGAGGTCGAGAAATATGGATGCGGGAATCGTGATCGTCGGCGCGGGGCAGGGCGGCTATCAACTGGCGGTGTCACTGCGCGATGCGGGTTATATGAAACGCGTCGTGCTCCTGGGTGAAGAGCCTGACCTGCCATATCAGCGCCCACCCTTGTCGAAGGCGTTTCAGAGCGGCACTTGCGATGCCGCGCAAGTGACGTTTCAGTCCGACGTTTTCTATCAGGAACGCAAGATCGAACTGATGCTCGGCGTCACCGCTCTGCATATCGATCGTGAACGCCGTTGCGTGATGACCGGCGACGGTCGTTGCCTCGACTACGAGCACCTGGTGCTCGCCACCGGCGCGCGCAACCGCATGCTGCCGGGATGGAACAGCGCGACCAAAGGACTGATGACGCTGCGTACGCTGGACGATGCGCGCAAGCTGCGCGAAGCGCTCGGCGAATCGAAACGCGCGTTGATCATTGGCGCGGGTTTTCTGGGGCTCGAGTTTGCTGCCGTGGCGGCGGCGCGTGGCGTGGCAGTGCATGTGATCGAAGCGAGTTCGCATTTGATGAGCCGTGCGGTCAGCGTGCCTGTGGCCGACGCGTTTCGCGCCCATCATGAGGCGAGTGGCACGACTTTCAGTTTCGACAACGGCGTGAAAAGCATTAGCGCCGAGGCAGGCCGCGTGGTCGGCGCGCAGACCATGGACGGTCGCGTGCATGAAGCCGATCTGGTGGTCGTGAGTATCGGCGTGATTCCGAACGTCGAACTCGCCAGGGAGGCGCAGCTGGAAACCAGTAACGGCATTGTCGTCGATGCGAATCTGGCGACCAGTGATCCGTCGATCTCCGCGCTCGGTGATTGTGCGGCCTTCCCGTCGCGCTTTGCGTTCGGTCAGTGCCGGATCGAATCGGTGCAGAACGCCGTCGACCAGGCGCGCTATCTCGCGCAGCGGTTGACCGGCCAGAATCATGCTTTCGAAGCGGTGCCCTGGTTCTGGAGCGATCAGGGTGGCGTCAAGCTGCAGATCGCGGGAATGGCCATGCATCAGGCTGGCGAGGTCGTCGTGCGCGGCGACCCTGCCGGGCTGAAATTCTCTGCCTACGGATTCGTGAACGGCCGCCTCGCCGCGGTGGAGTCGGTCAACCGGCCGGCCGACCACATTGCTGCCCGCAAGCTGCTCGCTGCTGACGCGCCGGTGTTGCCGGCCCACGCCGCGGACGCGCAATTCGATCTGCGCACGCTGCTCTAGCCGCGCATCAGAACACATTGAGAGGCTCAATCATGTCTACGATCTATGAAACCCTGGGCGCGCAGAGCGCGAACTTCATTGGCGGCACGCATCGCTTGCTGATCGGCGGCCGCTGGGTCGATGCGCAGTCGGGCAATACGTTCGACGTCTTCGATCCGGGCACCGGCGAAGTGGTGGCGCGCGTGGCCGAAGGCGATGCCGCGGATATCGACCTCGCCGTGCAGGCGGCGCGCCGGGCGTTCGAAAGCGGCGACTGGGCGAAGATGAAACCCGCGGACCGCACGCGCCTGATGTTCCGCCTCGCCGATCTGCTCGAACATCACGGCGACGAACTGGCCGAGATCGAAGCAGTCGACAATGGCAAGCCGCTCGCCGTCGCCAAACGCGGCATTGCCGGCACGGCCGAAATGCTGCGTTATATGGCGGGCTGGGCGACCAAGCACAATGGCGAATCCGTCAACGTGTCGGTGCCGGGCGAATGGCATGCGTACACCACGCGCGAACCGGTCGGCGTGGTCGGCCAGATCATTCCGTGGAATTTCCCGCTCTCGATGGCGATCTGGAAAATAGCTCCCGCGCTCGCCACGGGCTGTACGGTCGTGTTGAAACCGGCGGAGCAGACGCCGCTCAACGCTTTGCGGCTCGGTCAGATCATTCAGGAGGCGGGCATTCCCGACGGCGTGGTCAACATCGTCACCGGCTTCGGCGCAACCGCGGGCGCCGCGCTCGCCGCGCATCCCGACGTCGACAAGATCGCCTTCACGGGTTCGACGGAAACCGGTAAGCGCATTGTCCAGGCCGCGCTCGGCAATCTCAAGAAGGTGTCGCTCGAACTCGGCGGCAAGTCGCCGGTGTTCGTGTTCCCGGATGCCAAGCTCGATCTGGCGACGGCCGGTGCGGCCAACGCGATCTTCTTCAATAGCGGGCAGGTGTGCTCGGCGGGTTCGCGCCTGTTCGTTCACAAGAAGGTCTTCGATCAGGTGGTGGAGGGCGTTGTGGCTTATGGCGACAAGCTGAAGGTCGGCCACGGTCTCGCGCCCGACAGTCAGATCGGTCCACTGATATCGAGTCAGCAGAAGAAGCGCGTCGAGTCATATATCCGCAATGGCGTGGAAGAGGGCGCGCGGCGCGTTGGGCAGAATCCGCTGCGTGGCAACGAAGGCGGGTACTTCGTGCCGCCGACCGTATTCGTGGACACGACCACGAACATGTCGATCTATCGCGAGGAAATCTTCGGGCCGGTGGTCTGCGCCATGCCCTTTGATGACGAGAACATCGAGCGCATCGCCGCCGAGGCGAACGACACCGAACTGGGTCTGTTCGCAGGCATCTGGACGCAGAACCTGAGCCTCGCGCATAAGCTCGCACGGCGCATCAAGGCGGGCTCGGTGTCGGTGAATGCGCACATGGTCAACGACCCGGCGCTGCCGTTCGGCGGCTACAAGCAATCCGGATGGGGCCGCGAGCGGGGTCGCGAGGTGCTCGATCTGTACACGTCGGTCAAAAGCGTGGCGATCAATCTGGACTGAACGGCATGGACCGCGCGGCCCGGTTCGGGAGACGAACCGCCGTGCAGGCGTTCGAGCAACCCAATGCATAGAACTACGATGACATCCTTTGACTACATTATCGTCGGTGGCGGCTCGGCAGGGTCGGTGCTGGCCAACCGGTTGTCGGCCAATCCGGCGAAACGGGTGCTGCTGTGCGAGGCGGGCGCCGATCTGCCGAACGAGAATCTGCCCGCCTCGATTCTTGACAGCTATCCGGGCACCGCGTACCTGAATCCGAATTACCTGTGGCCGAAGCTGCAGGTGCGCACGGTCGCGCCGAAAGACGGCGAATCCGTGCCGCGCAAGCTACGCAAGTATGAGCAGGCGCGCATTCTCGGTGGCGGCTCGTCGATCAACGGTCAGTTCTTCAATCGCGGTGCGCCGAGCGATTACGACGATTGGGAAGCGCGCGGCGTCAAAGGGTGGAGCTGGGATAGCGTGCTGCCGTATTTCCGCAAGATCGAACGCGATCTGGATTTCGACGGCCCGTTGCACGGCAAGGACGGTCGCATTCCGGTGCGGCGGATCTTTCCCGAGACGTGGCCGAGACACGCGACGGCAATTGCCGCGGCGTTGAAGGAGTCTGGCTACGAATATCTGCCCGATCAGAACGGCGAGTTCAAGGACGGCTATTTCCCGATCGCCATTTCGAATCTGAACGAGCGGCGCGTATCGGCTTCGATGGCTTATCTGGATGCGGCGACGCGGCAGCGTCCTAATCTGACGATCTGGACCGAGACCGAAGTCGCGGGCCTGCTGTTCGACGGGACGCGGTGCTGCGGCATCCGGCTCGACGTGCCGGGTAGGCCGACGGAAGTCCGCGCGGGCGAGGTGATTCTGTCGGCGGGTGCGTTGCAGTCGCCGGCTATTCTGTTGCGTTCGGGTATCGGGCCGCTTGCGCATCTGCGTGAGCACGGTATTCCTGTCGTCGCCGAATTGAACGGCGTCGGCCAGCATCTGATGGAGCATCCGTCGGTTGCCTTGGCCTCGTTTATTCGCAAGGATGCGCGCGTGAACGAGACGACGCGGCGCCACATCATGCTCGGCTGGCGCTATTCGTCATGTATCGGTGGCGCGCCTGCGGGCGATATGTTTGTGTCCGTCGTCACGAAGACGTCGTGGCACGCGGTCGGCGAGCGCATCGGCACGATGCTGATGTACGTGAACAAGCCCTTCTCGAATCTCGGGCAGGTACGCTTGAACTCGACGGACTGGCGCGACGCGCCTTCGGTGGATTTCAACTTTCTCTCCGATGAACGCGATCTCGACCGGCTTGTCGACGGGTTCCACAAGATGGCTGCGGTGCAGGCGCTGGCGGCGGTCAAAGAGGTCACGGCTGATCCGTTTCCGGCAAGTTACAGTGAAAAGGTTCGCCAGGTCGCGATGCTGAGCCGCCGCAACAAGCTGATCACCGACGTGCTAGCCACCTTGCTCGACGGCCCGGCGCCGTTGCGCAAGCTGCTCATGACGCGGGTGATCGCCGGCGGCGCGACGCTCGCGGAAGTCCTTGCGGACGAAGGCGCGCTGCGCGAATTCGTCCGCGGCGCCTGCGTGGGCGTGTGGCACCCGTCGTGCACCTGCCGCATGGGCGCCGACGACGATCCGCTCGCGGTGACCGATGCGCAGGCGCGGGTGCGGGGCGTACAGGGTTTGCGGGTGGTGGATGCGTCGATCTTTCCGCATATCCCGAGCGGCAATATCAATTTTCCGACCATGATGGCCGCGGAAAAAATCGCCGACATCATGGTGAGGCAGGGCGCGACTGCTGCGTCGGCAACGGTGTAGACGGTGTGGCGCCGGACAGCGCGTCCGGCGCCGCGACTTATGCGGCGGAGGCCGCGCCGGGAATCAGCACGGCGCGGCCACGAATCTTGCCGGCCTGTAACGCGTCGAACGCGCTGAGGGCGTCGCTCAGCGCGAAGCGGGTGACGAGCGGCTTGATCGCGCCACGTTGGGCGAGCGCGATCACCGCGGCAAGATCTCCGTACGTGCCGCCGTATGGGCACATTAGCGACACGCCACGCGGCAGCGGGTTGTTCGCCGAACGGGCCACGAAAGGATAGGTTCCACCGGAAAGGCCGACTACACGAATCGCACCGGAGCGGCAGACGAATGCTGCATCCAGTTTCAGCGTTGCATCGTTGCCGACGAAATCGAGCACGACGTCTGCTCCGCATCCTTCGGTGAGCGCCATGACGCGCTCGGGTAAATCGTCTTCGGTGGCCAGCATCGCGATGTCGAGCCAAGGCCGCGCGGCATCGAGCGCGTCGCTTGAGATATCGATCGCGACGATCTTCGTGGCGCTCGTCGCGTGAAGAATCTGCGCGGCCAGATTGCCGAGTCCGCCGAGCCCGATGATCACCGTGGTCGAGCCGGGATATAGCTGCTCGGCACAGGTGCGAATCGCGTGGTACGGAGTGAGCGCGGCGTCGGTGAGCGTGGCTGCGATCTCAGGGTCCAGGTTGCCGATCGACATCAGCGCGCTCGCCGGCGCGCACACGTATTCAGCCATGCCGCCGTTGCGGGTTACGCCGGGCGTCGGCGGCGGCGAAAGGCGGCTGCCGGTGCGGCGGCAAGCGTTCTGGCGGCCTGCGAGACACGCGGCGCACACGCCGCACGACCAGCAGGGATGGACCACCACGCGATCGCCGCAGCACCATTGCGTGACGCCCGCGCCAAGCTCCACCACTTCGCCCGCGATCTCGTGCCCGAGCGTCGTGCCGTCGGGTGTACGCGAGTCGGCGGCGGAACGGATATGCACGTCGGTCTGACACAGACCGGCGGCGAGCACACGAAGCAGCACTTCGCCCGCCTTGACTTCGGGCCGGCGCAACGTCGCGAGTTGGACATTGCCGGGTTCGAGCAGTTGTACAGCTTGCATCGAGTGATTGCAGTGTTCGTGTTCCACACGGGTCTCCTGAATGGATTGATTCAAACGCACGCCGACCAAGACGTCAGTGTGCACGACGCGCGGCCGTTCACCTGGTCGCGCTTGCCCTGGTTGCCGCGCATACGAGGTAAAACCCCGAGCCGAGCTTTCTTGACATCGGAAATCCGACACGATTATGATAATTCAAAGGTTCATCCAATGAACAAATAGCAAGGCACTTACAAACCATAGGTCAGGAGACAGGCATGATCGAGAAGCGCAGCGCGGTAGGCATAAAACGAGCAACGGGCTGGTCGGATGTCGCGAGGCTGACGCTCGCGGCACTGATGGCGATGGTGCTGACGGTCCCCGCGCGAGCTGCAGCGCCGATTGTGGTCTGCTCGGTCGATGACCGCAGCGGCTCTGCTGCCGAAACCGGCATCCAGGGCTACCAGGGTCTGCAAATGGCCCTCGACGAAGCGAACGCCGCGGGAGGTATCGGCGGACACAAACTGCAACTGGTGGCCTACGACGGCAAGACCGATCCGCAATTGACGGCGACCTTCGCTTCGCGTTGTGCGGAAGACGACAAAGGGCTCGTGATCATCGGCGGCAATCCTTCGGCGCCTGCCGCGGCGATGATTCCTATCGCGACCGAAGAAAAGATTCCTTACTACATTTTGTCGGCGGGCACGGACTCGCTGGTCGATCCGTCCGCGCTTTATCACTTCCGCTTCGGCCCCGCCAATCGCCAGGATGCGGCAGCCATTGCCGACCTGCTCGCGCAGCAGGGCTTCAAGCGGCCGGCCATCATCAACAACTCGGTGCCGTTCGGCATCGACGGTGCGCGCGCCACGACGGCGGCGCTGAAGAAAAAGAACATCGGTGTGATCGCGCAGCAAACCTACGACATCAACGCCACGGATCTGTCGCCGCAGGTGACGAACCTGCACGATGCGAAGCCCGACGTGGTGATCGTGTTCCCGTATGCCGCCGACGGTGCGCGCGTCCTGCGCACCATGCGTCAACTGAACATCAATGTGCCGATCGTCGTTTCGCGCAGCGCGCTGCTGGATACGCTGCGCAAGCTCGCGGGGCCCGCCAGCGACGGTGTGCTGATTCCGAACACGGTGGATCCGACGCGCCCCGACGTGCAGGCATTCTTCAAGACATTCGACGCGCGTTTCGGCCCGCATCAACCCACGCTCTATCCGGTGATCGGTTACGACGCGGGCAAGGCTGCTCTGCAGGTCATCGCCACACCGGCCGTGCTCAAGGCGATCGATGCCGGCGATCTCGCGCAGGCCCGCACCGCATTCCGCGACGCGACGGAGAAGCTGACCGGTTTCAAAGGACTGCAAGGCGAGCAGGACGCGTCGTATCGCTTCGGTCCGAAGCAGCATCACGGTTCGCCCGACGAGCACTGGTACGTCTTCATTCAGGTCGCGGACAACGGCACCCACCTGGTGAAGCCCGACCTCGGCAAGTTCAAGCCTCATTGAGGTTCCGCCGGAGCGTTGTTGAAGAAGGCGGGCGTTGCCGCCCGGCGTTCGCCTTGATGCTTCACCCTGGATTCGGGCAGTTTCAACGAGAGCCATGCTCATGGACAAAATCAGTGTCTTGTTGCTCGCCGGTCTAACCAACGGCAGTGTCTACGGTTTGATCGGTCTGTCGTTATCGCTGATCTATGGCACGAACCGCGTCATCAATTTCGCTCAGGGCGATTTCGTGATGATCGGCACGATGTCGGCGGTCTTCTTCATGGTCACCTGCAATTTGCCGACGCCGCTCGCGCTCGCCGCGGTGATCGCCGTCGTGCTGGTGTGCGCGCTGATACTCGAGTTCGCCGTGTACCGGCCGCTCGTCAAACGCGGTGCGCCGCCGCTCACGATCATGATCGGCACGCTCGCGGCGGCAATCATCGCAAGCGGCGTCGCGCTGCTGATCTGGGGCGCCGATCAATTGTTCGTGCCCAACATCCTGTCGATGAAACCGATCACGCTCGGGCCTCTCACCACCAACCAGCAGCAACTGGCGATTGTCGTGGCGTTCGTCGTATTTCTGGTGGTGACGTGGTTCCTGCTGTATCGCACGAGTTTTGGCCTGTGCGTGCGGGCGACCGGCGCGCAACCGCGCGTCGCGCAACTGATGGGCATCCGTTCATCGCGCATCGTGCGTTTCGGATTCCTGTTCAGTGCGCTAGTGAGCGGGGTTGCCGGCGTACTGATCGGGCCGCTGCTGGGCGGCCAGGCATCCATGGGCGTCGATCTCACCGTCAAGGGATTCATGGCGGCGATTCTCGGCGGCCTCGGCAGTCCGTTTGCCGCGGCGGCCGGCGGCATCGTCATCGGCATTCTGGAAGCGTTCGTCGCGGGCTATGGCAGCAGCCTTTATGCAGAACCGATCATCTTTGTGTTAATCCTGCTCGTCCTGTTGATCCGTCCGTATGGGCTTCTGGGCGATTTTGAGGCAATCCGGCGATGAAGACAGTATCCATTCCATCCGCGTTCTGGTCGGTCAAGGCACCGTTCTTTGTGCTGCTCGCCGTTGCACTGCTGGCGCCGATGCTGCTGACCACCGGCTTCCAGCTACGGCTGATTTCGCTCATCTGCATCTACGCGATCCTGAGTGTCGGCTTCAATCTGCTCTACGGTTACGCCGGGCAGATCGCAATGGGGCATCAAGGCTTCTTTGCGATCGGCGCGTACGGGTATGCGCTGCTGCAGCTCAATGCGAAGTTTTCCGCGTTGGGCGCGTTGCCCGTGAGTCTCATGATCTGTGCGCTCGTCGCGCTGGTGATCGGAGTGCCGCTGCTGCGGCTGCGCACGCACTACCTGGCGATGGCGACGCTGTGCTTCGGCATCGTGATTGCGGGTGTGGCGAATCGCTGGATCGAGGTAACGGGCGGCACCGCGGGGCTGCTGATTCCGGCGCTGACCATTGGCGATAAATCCGTTGACCGTTTGACGCTGTACTACGTGATCGTGATCGTCACGGCGCTCGTGCTGATGTTGCAGAACTTTATCGTCTCGAGTCATCTGGGACGTTCGCTGCAAGCCATTCGCGACGATGAAAGAGCCGCCGCCGCGCTTGGTGTCAGCGTCTCTGTGCAGAAGCTGCGGGTGTTCGTGTTGAGCGCGGTGCTTGCGGGTCTGGCGGGCATCGGCTTCTCCGTCGTCAGCCAGCAGGTGAGCCCGAGCATGGGTGAATTTCCGGTGCTGGTGTCGATGCTGACGATCGCGGTGGTCGGCGGTCTGGGGACACGGTATGGGCCGGTACTCGGTTCGATCGTGGTCGTCGCGGCGCCGCAGTTGCTGACGCGTTTCGGCGAATTGCAGACGCTGGTGTACGGCCTGTGCCTGCTGCTGTTCCTGATCTTCCTGCCCAACGGACTTTCCGGCCTGCTGGGTTCGCCGAGCCGTCTGCCGCGCAGCCGGCTGTTCCGTCGGCCGCCGTCGCGCGTGCCGGCCAATCCGGCGGTCAAGAAAGGAGTTGGACAATGAGAGGCCAGTCTTCCGAACAACGCACGCCTATCGTCGGCACGCCGCAATTGATGGCGATTCAGGGCTGCATGAAGCGCTTTGGCGGCTTGCTCGCCGTCGACCAGGTGTCGTTCGAAGTCCGTCAGGGCGAAGCGATCGGCCTGATCGGACCGAACGGCGCCGGCAAGTCGACTACCTTCAACCTGATCACTGGTGTGGATACGCCTACTTCCGGCGACATTGTGTTCAAGCAGAAAAACATCACGCGTCAGCCCTTGCATCGGCGTAGCGCGATGGGCATGGCACGCACCTTCCAGATCGTGCGGCTGTTCAGCGGGTTGACTGTGCTCGAGAACGTGATGCTCGGCTTCCACCCACAACTGGTGGATGGTTTTTTGGCTTCGCTGCTGCGCTTTCGCAAGGTCGCGGCCGACGAACGGCGTTGCGCGACGCGCGCGATGGAACTGCTCGAGTTCGTGGGTTTGGCGCAGCGCGCGCATGACCTGATTTCGCACCTGCCGCATGGGCAGCAACGTCTGGTGGAAATCGCACGGGCATTGGCGAGCGAGCCCGGTATTCTGCTGCTTGACGAACCGGCCGCCGGACTGAACGACCAGGAAACCGCGGGACTCGGCCGCATGTTGCGTCAACTGAACGATGACGGTTTGACGATTCTGATCGTCGAGCACGACATCGGCTTCATCATGGGCCTGTGCCATCGCATCGTGGTGCTCGATCATGGCGCGAAGATCGCTGAGGGCGATGCCGCGTCGATCCAGAGCAATCCGAAAGTGATCGAAGCGTATCTGGGAACAGGAGGCGCACATGCTAAAAATTGACGGACTGCGTGCCGGATACAAAGGCACGGAAGCATTGCATGGTCTCTCGCTGGAGATAAAGCAAGGGTCGATCGTGTCGGCGGTCGGCGCCAATGGCGCGGGCAAGTCCACGCTGATCAACGCGATTTCGCGGCTGGTCGAAGTGAATGCCGGATCGATTACGTTCGACGGCGAGGACATCGTCAAGTTGTCGGCGCCGGAGGTGGTCGAGCTTGGCATCGTGCAGGTGCCGGAAGGGCGGCAGCTATTTACCGCACTGACCGTGACCGAGAACCTGCGCCTCGGCTTCCATCGGCTGCGCCATCGACGCGAGGCGTCGCTTTATCGCGACCGGCTCGATTACGTCTACGACCTGTTTCCGAAGCTGAAGGAGCGGGCCGATCAACGCACGATCAGCCTGAGCGGCGGCGAGCAGCAGATGGTGGCGATGGGCCGCGCTTTGATGGCGGCTCCCAAACTGCTTCTGCTCGACGAACCGTCTTTGGGGCTTGCGCCGCTGGTGGTCGAGCGGCTGTTCGGCGTCTTGCAGGTGCTGCGCAAGACCGGTCTCACGATCCTGCTCGTCGAGCAGCATGCGGACGAGGCGCTGGCGTTGTCCGACTATGGCTACGTGCTATCGGTCGGCCATATCGCGGCACAGGGCACGGGCGAATCGCTGCGCGGCCACGAAGCCATCCACCAGTCCTATCTCGGCTAGGCCGGCGGGAGTCAATGTCATGTCGGGTACATCGTTGAGCGTGGATTTTGCCATCGTGGGAGCGGGGCTCGCCGGGCTCGTGGCCGCCAACCGGGCGGCCGAAGCGGGTCTGTCGGTCGCGCTGCTGGAGGCCGGCCGCGAAGAACGCTATCCCGCCAACTCGCGCTACGCGGGCGGCGTGTTTCATCTGGCGTTTCTCGACGTGTCGTCGGACCCGGACGCGCTGCGGCGCGCGATTGTCGATGCAAGCGCGGGCCTGCGGGACGAAGCGCTCGCCGGCGCGCTGGTGGCGGACGGGCGGCGCGTCGTGGAATGGTTGAGCCGTCACGGCGCGGAGTTCGGCAGCGGCGGAGACTATGCCTTCATGGGCCACATGCTCAAGCCATACAGTCTGCGCGAAACCGGCTTTCAGAACCATTGGCGCGGCAAAGGTGGCGATCTGTTGCTGGCGCGGCTTGAAGCGTCGTTGGTGGCGTCGGGAGGCCGCTTCATGCGCGGTGCGCGCGCTGACGAACTGCGCATGGCTGATGGCCGCTGTACGGGCGTCTACGTGCGGGAGGCGGACGGCTCGAACCGCCTTATCGAGGCGCGTGCCGTGTTGCTCGCCGACGGCGGCTTTTCGGGTAATGCGGAGATGGTCAAACAGTACATTTCGCCGCGTCCCGAACATCTCTGCAAGCGCGGTGCGGGTACCGGCATGGGCGACGGCATCCGGATGGCGCAAGCCGCAGGCGCGCTGCTAACGGGGATGGACAAGTTCTACGGCCACGTACAGCACGCGCAGGCGCTCGAGGACGAGTCGCTGTGGCCGTATCCGGTGCTCGATATCGTGGCTTCGTCGGGCATCGTGGTGGACGGCGCGGGTCACCGTTTCACCGACGAAGGGCTCGGCGGCGTCGCCGTGGCCAATGCGATTGCCACGTTGGACGAACCGCTGTCCTCGTTTGTCATCATCGATGAAGCGATCTGGGAGGGAGCCGGCCGTGCGTTCCTGTTGCCGCCCAATCCGGCGCTTGAGCGGCTTGGCGCGACGATTCATCGGGCGCCGGATATTGAGGGCCTGGCGGGTCAACTCGGAATGGACACAGCCGTTCTGCGTGAGACGGTGCACGACTACAACGCGGCGCTCGCAGGTGGCCGCCTTGGCAGCCTGTCGCCGCCGCGCACGGTCAAGCCGGCGACGCTGGCGACCGGCGCATCGCCGGTCAAGGGCCCGGGTTTTCTGGCGATTCCACTGTGCGCCGGCATCACGTACACGATGGGCGGCATCGCGATTGATGCGGATGGTGCGGCGCTGGATGCAGCGCGCCGTCCGATTCCTGGCCTCTATGCGGCGGGCGCGACGACCGGCGGCATCGAGGGCGGCGCGAATTCGGGCTATGTGGGCGGTTTGATGAAGGCCGCGGTGTTTGGGCTCCGTTCGGCCGAAGCGGTTGCGCGCACCTTGATGGCGGCGGCTTGACGCCGTTGCCGCTTTGCTTTTAACGCGTGGCGCATTCTATCTTCAGCGCTTCAACTCGCTCTGATGGGCCAGATAGTGCTTTTGCAGCGAGCGCAGATGCGTTTCCATTTCCGCTGCGGCTTTTTCCTCATCGCGCGCCGCAAAGTACTTCAGCAGACGACGGCGTGACGGCATGACCGCGCTGTCAGGCGCGGGCGAGACCAGTTCGAGCATTTGCGCGTGAATTTCGACCAGCGCGTCCGTGAGAATGACGAGCACCGGGTTGCGCGCAGCACGCGCCACCAGCCGGTGGAATTCCAGATTGATGCGCAGCCGTTGCTGGACATCGCCGTTCGCCACGGCGAGTTCGCTTTCACGAACGTTTTCGCGCAAAGCCGCGAAGTCTTCCTCCGTACCGCGCTCGCAGGCCAGCCGGGTGGCCGCCACGCCGACAATCAGGCGGGCTTCGGTCAGATCTGCAGGCTGAATCGCGCCGAGGCGAAACAGGTCGGCAAAACCGGCAATCACCGCGTCGCCTTGCCCTTCCCGGACAAACGCACCGCCCGTTGCCCCTTTGCGGAACTCAAGCACACCGGCCATTTCCAGCGAGCGCAGCGCTTCCCGGACCGTATTACGGCTCAGACTGAACTGTTCGGCCAGATCGCGTTCCGGCGGCAGGCGGTCACCTGGCTGCAACGCGCCGCTTTGCAGTTGCTCGCGAATCTGGTCGGCAACGGCTTCGAACGCGCGCCGTGTCTGCACAGGCGCATAAGCGGGCGTGGGGCGCACGCGGGCAAGTGGCGCATCAGCCGTGGCAGCGGCGCTTCGCGCTTTCGACGTCTGGGCGGTGGTTTTAGCAGTTTTCAATGATTAATCCATTCACAGTTTGCCGAAATCCTAACCTCCGGCGGCCAATTCTTCAAGTGAGCAATACCCGCGTCCACGACGAGGGAAATGCCAGGCGATTTCCTGACTTGACAGCGGCCTCGATCTCCATGAGTATATTTCAAAGGTTCATCCAATGGACCAAATGGAAGTTGCAACTGGGACGACGGCCGCCGGGACTGCCCGGTATTCGTGAGATGGGCGAGACAACTTGAGGATAGGAACGAGCGATGAGTGAAGATTTGAGGGATGCAGTCAAGTACGAGGCGAAGGACGGCCGCGCCTATATCACCTTCTGCCGCGACGAAAAGCGCAATGCGCTGACGTACGAAATGTTCGACCGCCTGATGGAGCACATGGAGCGCGCCGAACGCGACGACGACGTGCGCGTGATCATCTTCCGCGGCGAGGGGCGCGACTTTTCGACGGGCCACGATCTGGGCCAGGTGGGTGGAGCGGAATACGGTTTTTCCAGGGAACCCGGCGCACGGCGGCCTAGCCAGCGTGCGCGGTTGCATTTCGATAAGCGCCACGTCGAGCAATTCCGCCAGATTCTCTACTGCGTGAAGCCGACGTTGTCACTCGTGCAGGGCTATTGCGTGGGTGCGGGGCTTTACGTCGTCGAAGCTAGCGATCTGGCTATAGCCGCCGAAGACGCGAAGATCGGCCACCCCGAACAGAAGATGGGCCTCGCGGGCGCGGCCTATTTGACCAGCTGGAACATCCTCGCAATGGGACCGAAGAAAGCGCGTGAACTGCTTTTGCTCGGCGAAGTCGTGAACGGTATCGAAGCGGAACGCATGGGGCTCGTGAATAAGGCAGTGCCCGCGGATCAGCTCGCCGAGGCGGGCGAGGAATGGGCGGAGCGCATCGTGCGTCTGCCGCGCGATGCGATCGCGATCGGCAAGGCGGCTAATCATCTCGCCCTGGATTCGCTCGGCATGACCTCGCAGTTCGTGCACGGTTATGTGATGCACGCGCTCGGCACCAACATCCGCTACGAAAGCGACGAACACAACTTCATGAAAGAGCGCCGCAACAAGGGCGTGACGGGCGCCGCGCATGCGCGTGAAACGCGCTACGGCGAAGAAGAATCTGGTAAGTGACAGCGGCTGAACCGTTCATGTGCCGGGGTGGCAGCGTTCGTCCCCGGCGCGTCTGAAAACGAATTGTCGGGAGACAGGTAACACCATGCTTACGGATCTGAGAGGGGCGTCCGCAGTCGTGCTGGGCGGAACAAAAGGAATCGGGCGCGCCAGCGTCCTGAAACTCGCGCAAAGCGGCGCGAGCGTCGTGATTCAGGGGCGCGACGAAGCGGCGGCGGCATCGTTGATCGACGAGTGCCGCGGGTTCGAAGGCGAGCGGGTGTTCGTCAATAGCGATCTGCTGACTTACGACGGTATCGAGCAGGCGGTTGCCGCCGCGGCAAAGCGCTTCAGCAAGGTCGATATCGTGGTGGCGAGCGGCGGTCCGCGCGAGCCCAAACCGAAGCTCTTTGTCGACATGGCGCCGGATGAAGGGATTGCCTGCCTGACGAGCCGCCTGATGCCGCGTCTGAACGCTGTGCATGCGGCGACCAAATTCATGCGCGATCAGCAATACGGAAAGATCGTCCTGATCACCACGGACGCCGCGCGCATTCCGACGCCGAGCGAATCGATGATCGGTGCAGCCGGCGCGTCGATCATGTTTCTGACCCGCGCGCTCGGCGCGGAACTCGCTCAACTGGGGATCCGCATCAATTCAGTGGCGACCACGCTCACTACCGGCACGCCGGCGCATGACCGCTTTCTCGCGGCGAAAGAAGCCGGCTCGCAGGAGGTGATCGTCAAGGCCTTCACCAAAGCCGAGCAGCGCGTGAAGTTCAAGCTGAATTCGGCTGAGGACCTCGCGGAATACATCCTCTACCTGTCGAGCAGGGAGTCGGATCAGGTGTCGGGATCCACCCTGAGCATCAATGGCGGCCTGTCGTTCCCGAGCTACTGACAGCGAAACCCAACAGTACCGAAAGAGGGAGTGATTATGCGGCTAAGTGAAGAGCAGGTTTCAATTCAGGATTCGGTCCGCCGGATGGTTCAGAAGCATATTGTGCCGTTGGTGGCCGGGATGGAGGCGGAGGACCGCTTTCCGGCCGAACTGGTGCCGGTGATGGGCGATATGGGGTTGCTGCAGTTGTGGCTGCCCGAGGAATACGGTGGTCCGGGCGGCAACCTGAAGACGGTTTGCATCGTTAAGGAGGAGATCGCCAAGGTCTCGCTCGCGGCGGCCACGTTGTGCGGCAACAATTCAATTTCGTTCGTGCTGCCGCTGCTGCACTTCGGCACCGAAGAGCAGAAAAAGCGCTGGTTGCCGCTCGCAGCGGAAGGGCGGCTCGTTTCCGCGATTGCGGTCACCGAGCCGCAGGCCGGCTCCGACGTGTCGTCGATCCGCACGCGAGCGAGGAAAGACGGTGACTCCTACGTGATCAACGGTCAGAAGAACTGGATCACGTGGGGCGGCCATGCGCATTACGTGCTGCTGTTTGCACGTACCTCGGACGCGAGCGGCTCGGACGGCATCAGCGCATTTCTGGTCGACACGAAGACGCCGGGTTTTCGCCTGGGCCGTAAGGAACACAAGATGGGGCGGCACGGCGCGCCCAATCACGAACTCTTCTTCGACGACATGCGCGTCGACGCCGACTGCATGATCGGTGCCGAAGGCGAAGGGTTCAAGGCCTGCATGAAGGTACTCGACCTGAACCGGCCGACGATTGCGGCAACCTCGCTCGGGCTTGCGCAAGGCGCGCTTGATGTGTCGGTGGCGTATGCGAAGGAGCGCAAGCAGTTCGGCCGCGCGATCGCCGAGTTTCAGGGCATGCAGTTCAAGCTTGCCGATATGGCGATCAAGGTCGAAGCCGCCCGCAACCTGCTCTACAACTGCTGCGATGAAATCGATTCAGGCGATCACTCACGGCTGAACATGCTGGCGTCGATGACCAAGTGCTTCGTCACCGACATCGCGATGGAAGTGACGACCGAGGCCGTGCAAGTGCTGGGCAGTTACGGCTATTCGAAAGAGTTTCCCGTCGAGCGGATGATGCGCGACGCGAAGCTGAATCAGATCATCGAAGGCACGAATGAGATTCACCGGCTGATCGTCGCGCGCCGGTTGCTCAGTACGTGAATCGGCGTTGAGGTCGCGTGAGTGCGGCTCGAGACGCGCGAGAAGCGGGATGAAACCAGAATCGGGATGGAGAGGTAACACATGAGGATGATGGTCGCGGTAAAGCGGGTGCTCGACTACAACATCAAGCCGCGTGTCAAAAGCGATGGCAGCGGGTTCGATCTGGCCAACGCCAGGATGTCGATGAATCCGTTCGATGAGATCGCGGTTGAAGAGGCGGTGCGTCTGCGTGAAGCGGGCGTGGCGACTGAAGTGATCGCGGTTTCCTGCGGGGTCACGCAATCGCAGGAAACGCTGCGCACGGCGCTGGCGATCGGCGCGGACCGCGCGATCCTGATCGAGTCGTCGGAAGAACTG
>DASPZL010000488.1:0-4914 GCA_035636295.1 Paraburkholderia sp. | reverse complement strand
CGCGCGGTGCGTGAACGGCATCACAACACGCCGTTCGCGCTCGCGCTGCTGCTGGTGCTGCTCGGTTACGCGGGGCTGCTGGTGAGCCTGTGGCCGTATGCGATTCCGTCGAGCATGACGCTGTGGGAGGCCGCCGCGCCGCGCTCGAGCCAGATGTTCACGCTGGTGGGCGCCTCGGTGATTCTGCCGATCATCATCGCCTATACGACGATGGGTTATTGGGTATTTCGTGGCAAGGTGCGTCATGGCGACCAACATCACTATCACTAAGCAAGCGGCTCGGCACACGGAGGCCCGCGCCGGCTCGCAACCGCCGGCGCGCAAGCTGCCCGGCTGGCTATGGTTCATCGCGCTGTGGTGTTTCGGCGTGACCGCGGCGGTATCGCTCGGCTTCGCGTTCAAGCTCCTGATGAATGCGACGTTATTTGCCGTCAAATAGAGACCGCTGTTGCGTGCTTTGATCCGGCGCGCATAACCTTCGGAATCCTTGATGGACGGCTTCAAAAACGGCGCTTGCGGCTCGTCTACCTAGCAAGCCGGAACCTGTGCGCGGGAGACCTGCCTTACCCACAACGTGGTGCATCGAACCAGCCGGCGATCGTATAAATAAATAGTCACATGCGCGGCCAGCCGAAAGGCGCGCCGCGCCACCGATCGGTATAGGATCGCGGGGTAGCCGGCAATGATGCAATTCACGAGAATAGAAGTAAAACGAGGCTCTACAACGGCGGCAGCCCATAACGCGCAGGCTCGACTCGCGGAGACATCATGAAGTTTCTTGTGGCCGACGACCATGAACTGATCCGGCAAGGCGTCAAGGGAATGCTGCGCGGCCTCGATCCCGACGCCCAGTTCGACGAAGCCGATAGCTGGGAAACCCTCGCCACCGCCGCGCGGCCCGACGCCGATCACGATCTGGCGATCGTCGATCTGCATATGCCGGGCATGAGCGGCGCTTCGTCGCTCGAGGCGCTGCTGGCGGCGAACCCCGCGTTGCCGGTGGTCGTGCTGTCCGCCGAGGAGTCGCCCGACGAGATGCGCGCGGTGCTGGCCGCCGGCGCGCTCGGCTTCGTGCCGAAGCGGCAGCCGGCCAGCGTCATGCTCAAGGCGATCGAACTGGTGCTGTCCGGCGGCGCTTATGTGCCGATGGAAGCGCTCAGCCTGCTGGGCTCGCGTGAGGCGCAAGCCGCACCCGCGTGCGCCGATGCGGCTGCCGGATCGCCGATTCAGGGCGCGGCGCCGATTGCCGCTCAGGCGGGCGCGGGCGGTGCCGCGCTCACGGAGCCCATCACGCAACTCCCGGCGCTGCAGCCGCATCAGCAGCATTTGCTGGAGAACCTGTCGCCGCGTCAGCAGGACATCATGCGGCTCGTGCATCGCGGTTGGACCAACAAGATGATCGCGCGTGAGCTGGGAGTCGCGGAAGGCACGGTCAAGGTGCATCTGTCGGTGATCTTCCGGGCGCTCGGCGTACACAACCGGTCGACGGCGATTGCTGTGATCAACGGGTGGCTCGAAGCGGGGAAAACGCTGTAGGTAAATGGTCGGCGAGGGGCGGCGAGGGGCGCGGTGTTTAAGGTTGCGCGCCCAACCTCGCTCCGCCCGCCGGCTGCTTCGCCACTTGCGCCACCCCGTCCGGCGCCGCCCAACCACCGGGCTCATATCCGGCCTCATCCGCGCGCAAATCCAACGTGCCCGCCGCCCGCCCCTTGTCCAGTTCCGCCTGCTGCCACAGCATTTCCAGCGTGCGCCGCAAGCGCGCCGGCGTGACCGGCTTATGCAGCACCGGAATCCCTTGCAAGGCCAGCGCCGCCAGTTCCGCCGATGCCATATCCCCCGTGATCAGCAGCGTCACCACGCCTTCGTGCCCCGCGCGCGCGAGCATGTTGCGCACAGCAGTCAACGCCTGCGCGCCAGTGCGGTGATTCGCCAGCTGGTAGTCGCACAACACGGCATCCGGCACGAAACCGTCTTCGAGCGCCGCCAGCGCGGCGGCTTCGTCGCGCGCGCCGCGCACGGTGCACCCCCAGCGTCCCAGCAAACTGGCAAGGCCTTCGAGAATCGACGGTTCGTCGTCGATGCACAGCACGCGCCGCCCCTGCGCCGACGGACCACCCGCCACCGCTTCGTTCAGGCTCGCCACAATGCCGCGGGCGTCGCCCGCCTGCACCGGAAAGCGAAACGCCGAGCCGCGCCCCGGCGCCGAACGTAGTTGCAACTCGCCGCCGAGCATGCTGACCAGCCGCTTCACCGTCGGCAAGCCCAGGCCGTGCCCCTGACGGGCATCGCGCTGCGGATTGGCGACCTGGTAGAACTCCTCGAAGATGTGTTCATGTTCCTCGGCGGGAATGCCGATGCCTGAATCGCGCACTTCGATATACCCGCCCGATTCCCGCCCCGCGCGGCGAAAGCCTAGCCAGATCGCGCCTTCCTCGGTATAGCGGACGGCGTTCGAGAGCAGATTGCTCAGCACGCGTTCGAGCAGCACGGGATCGTCGTGCACGACCATCGTGGTCGGCGCGATCCGCAGCGCAAGCCCCTTGGCCGCGGCTTGCGGCCGGTACTGGCTGCCGACGCGCTCGAACAGTTCGGAGAGCCGGAAATGCAGCCGGATCACCTGGGTCACGCCGCTTTCGAGCCGCGCCAGATCGAGCACCTGGTTGAACAGCTGATTCAACGCCTCGACGTTGTAGACGATGTGCTCGGCCGTCCTGGCATGCTGCGCGGGCGTCGCCGCCGCGTCGTTGAGCGAGGCCGCCAGCAGACCGATCGCGTGCAGCGGCTGACGCAAATCGTGGCTCGCGGCGGCGAAAAAACGGGTTTTGGCAAGACTCGCCTCTTCGGCGACGTGCTTTTGCGCGGCCAGCGACTCCGCCAGATACTGCTGATCGACCCGCGCCTGCACGACCTGCTGGAACAGCTTGCGGTAACTCAGCGCATAGACGTTGATCGCGAAGACGAAAAACGCGAGGACGATGGCGAGTATCGTGCGGTCGAACGTATGCGTGCCGAAATGCAGCACGATCGACGGAAACAACAGGAACGGAATGGCCGTCGAAAAATTCAGCAGATCGAAGCCGTTCGACATGAACACGCCGGCTGCCAGCGTGACGAGTAACACGGTATGCAGCAGCGGCAAATCGGTTTGCGGGCTCTGGAACGCGAACCATACCGCGATGCCCGGCGCGCTGTAGAGCAGCACGCCGCGCACCGCGTGCAGATAGATCCAGCCGCGCGGCGAGACGAGTTGCGGATAGCGCCGGTTGCAGATCCACAGCGCGAGGCTGCCGCAATTAGCCGCCGCATAAAACCCGAAGCACGCGATGAACAGCGGCGGCGACGGTATCGCCGGCCAGTAGATCGCCACCAGCACCGCGATCGAGAACCAGTGCGAAAAGAAAGCGATCGGATCTTGCGCGTACAGCACGCGCACCAGATCTTCGTCGATTGCACGCTGGATAGGCTCGGCCCGCATTGCGCGGTCTCCTTTGTCGATCGGAGTTGGCGCTTCAGCGCTTACTCCGGTCCCATGCACAGCATCGGGCACGGCAAATTCGGTGATAAGGCGCGGGAGCTCAGCGGCGCGGGCATAGCGGGCCGGGCGTGCGGCGCGAAGGGACTGCATCGGATGCTGCCTGTTTCGCCACTGCGTCGCAGCGTTGTGCCGCGGCTCACGCATCCTCACTCTTCAGACGAATGACGTGCCGCGCGCCGGATGGTTTACCCGGCAGTTTACCCATCAGCTACCACTTAATCCATATAGGCGAAGCCGTTTGCGGAATTCATACTGGCCTCACATTCAGCGCGGCTTCAAAACTCCAGCCACTCTTCACCGCCTGCCGTCGAGGCTCGCCGCGCTCCTGCCTTCCCCCTTATGGAGGTTTTCATGGGCGCAGTTCCGAGCCACGAGTTCGTCCGCAATCTCGACGATGCGATCCTGCCCGAGTTGTGGCGCCGGCGTACCCGCTTGTCCGCCGACGAAATGGTGTCGATGGTCGATCTGGTCAAGCGGGCGCTGCGGACCTACCATCCGCTCGAACTGCAGGCGCTCGGCGAGGACAAGGAAGAACTGGTCGCCCAGTTCATCTATTCGAAAGTGCTGCGCCTCGCGCCCGGCCACACCGAAACCCATGCCTGCGCCGACAGCGCGCCGTCCAACGGCTACGCATTGTGCGCGTATTTTCGCCGCTACCTGATCGACTGCCTGCGCAGCGCCGGCCATCAGCGCAACGTGTCGATGGAAAACGAAGGCATGGCGCAGGAAATCGATCTGCACGCCCAGGCGCTGGAAGACCCGGTGGAAAGCGTGCTGCTGCAATACGGCCTCGACGAACAGCGCGTGCGGCTCGCGGCGCGCACGTTTATCGACAACCTCGACGAGCCCGAGCGCATCGTGCTGGCCGGCAGCCTCGGCTGGTGTTCGGAAGGCAAAGGCGGTTTGTCGGCAGTCGCGGCTCAGCATCGGGTGCCCTCGTATCACTATCGCGCCGTCAAACTCGGCGTCACCATGAAAAAGACGGCCGGCGCCGAGGATTTTTCCAATACCAAGATCGGCCGCTGGCTGACCGACGTGCTCGGCATCGCGATCGACGTCGACAACCGCGCGGCGATTCTGCTCGCGCTGAACCTGCTCGCCGCCGAATCGAGCGACAGCGAAATGAATGAAGCGGCCGCGTAACAGCTGGCGACCGAGTGGCGTGGGCGAGCGGGAGCCGCGCCTCATCCCTCACGTGCCCCACACCTCGCGCGCCCTGTACGATGCGCCTTTTTTTGTCATCGTGCACCGCCTACGATAAAAAAGCCGCCGCCGCACGCCGTCTTCCTTGCGAAGTCCGGCGTCCCTCCCCCGCATGCCATTCCTGACGAGGTGGTCCTGATGAACCGCTTATCGAGCGCCATGACGGCGATGAAGTC
>DASPZL010000487.1:0-7488 GCA_035636295.1 Paraburkholderia sp. | reverse complement strand
CGATCAGTGAAAACGCTTCGGAGACGTATGACAAATAATCAGCGCCCGTCGCCGTAAGCGAAATACCGCGCGGCTCGCGTACGAACAATTCGACGCCGAGCGCTTGCTCCAGACCGACGATTCCATGACTGACGGCGCTCGGCGTCACGTTCAGTTCGGCGGCGGCGAGCTTGAAACTTTGATGTCTGCCGGCCGCCTCGAAAAAACGAAGCGCCGGCAAAGGCGGCAGACGAAGTGGCATGGTGCATCCCCAAGGACGGCGCGGTGCGCGCTATAGCGGTGTCATTGCCGCGGGCGCGTGTGCATGCTGTTTCGGCAAAGCATACCTTGCAATGCGATTTCGGTTGTCGTCCGGGTTCTCGTAGCGGTGCGAGTTAACGAAACCGCGAACGCGACGGCGAACACGAGCCCTATAATTTCTATCGACGCTGTCGATTTGACGGCACGCCGTTCGTCGTAGCCATATAAGGGACAAAATTGCGCCCGCCGTCGCGGCGCGCCGCTATCGCCCTTTATCCTTTTTCCATCAGAGGAGATGGCTGATGACTGATCTGAACGCATCCGCACAGACGCTGAAACCGGCCCGTCTGCTGGCCGATTCCCCTCCGCGCTTTCCCGGCGAGAGCACGGAATATCGCCGCACGCGCAACGAGTTGCTGGCCGAGGAAATCGAGTTGCGCCGCCATATCGAACGCGTCGCCGCCCAGCGCCGCGCGCTGCCGCCCGGTGGCGTCGTGCCCGAGGATTATCGCTTCGAGGGCGAAGCGGGCCCCGTGACGCTCTCGGAAATGTTCGGCGCGCATGACACGCTCGTCACCTACAACTGGATGTTCGGCCCCAGGCGCGCACGGCCCTGTCCGATGTGCACGTCGCTGCTGAGCGCGTACGACGGCGAAATGCCCGACATTCTTCAGCGCGTCGCGTTCGCGGTAATCGGCCGTTCGCCGATCGAGAAGCTGGTCGCGTTCAAAAAAGAACGCGGCTGGCGGCATCTGCGCTTGTATTCGTCGGCCGGCAACACCTTCAATCGCGATTACGCGGCAGAAGATCCCGATGGCGACGACAATCCCGCGTTCAACGTTTTTACGTGTTCCGGCGGCACCATTCGGCACTTCTGGGCCGAGGAGATGGGACCGTCGACAGCGGACCCAGGCCAGGATCCGCGCGGCGCACCCGATGTGATGCCGATCTGGACCGTGCTCGACATGACGCCCGGTGGCCGCGGCCAGGACTGGTATCCGAAGCTGGAATACGAAACCGCGCCGCGTTAATCCGGCTTTCGCAAAGGCGCGCTCGAACTACGGCCGCGCGCCGAACGCATAACCTGGCCCGAGCGCCGTTTGCAAATATGCGCGGACGGCGCTGGCCCGCATCGGTCTGCCGAACAGATAGCCCTGCACCGCGCGAGCGCCGAGCGCCTTGACGACCTCGGCCTGCGATGATGTCTCGAGCCCTTCCACCACGCATTCGAGCCCGAGATTTCCGCACAGGTCGAGCACCGACTTGACGATCTTCTTCGACGCGCTGTTGGAATCCACGTCGGTCATGAAACTGCGGTCGATCTTGATCGTATCGAAGGGCAGGCGATGCACGTAGCTCAGGCTCGAATAGCCGGTGCCGAAGTCGTCGAGCGAAACGCGGCAGCCGGCTTGCTTGATCATCGTGAGCGAGCTGCGGGCCTGCTCGAAATCGCGCGTCACGGCGGTCTCCGTGATTTCGAACGACACGCGATACGGCGGCACGCTGCTCGCCAGCACGATATCGATCAGGCGGCGAGCGCGCGCCGACGTGGAGATATCGATCGCGGACAGATTGAACGACAGATACAGCTCGGAGGGCCAGCGCGATACTTCGTCGAGCGCCTTGCGCAGCAGTACTTCCGTGATGCGCAGAATCAGTTCGGTACGCTCGGCAATCCGAATGAATTCTTCCGGCTTGACCGCGCCGAGCCGCGCGTTATGCCATCGCCCGAGCGCCTCCATGCCGATGGTGCGCTGCGTGAGCACATCGTAGATCGGCTGAAACTCCAGAAACAGTTCCGACTCGAGCTCGGCATGGCGCAGTTCCTGAGTCACGAGACTCGAGCGGCGAATCCGCGTTTCATGTTCGGTCGAGAAAATCACCGGCGTGCCGCGGCGGCTTTCCTTGCCCACGTACAGGGCGGCGTCGGCCCGTTCGAACACTTGCGCGACGGTCGTGCCGGCCTCGGGAAATGCGGCCCAGCCGATCGTTCCGGACAATTCAGCGACATTGCCGGCCACCTGGTACGGTTGACTGAGCGCGTCGCAGATGCGCTGTCCCAACTCCTCCAGCGTCCCGTTCGAGAGCTTGTGCTGCGCGAGCACGCCGAATTCGTCGCCGCCGAGGCGCGCGAAGAAGATGCCGGGCTCGGCGAGCGCGAGCAGCCGCAAGCCGACTTCCTGCAGTACGAGGTCGCCGCTCGCGTGTCCGTAGATATCGTTGACCTGTTTGAATCCGTCGAGATCGATCAGCCCGACATTGAAGCCGCCGCCGCTGCCGAGCGTCTGTTCGGACAGCGCGCGCAGCGACGCGAAGAAGCTGCGCCGGTTCGGCAGATCGGTCAGGCTGTCGATGCTCGCGAGGCGGAAGTTGTCGTCGCTGAGTCTCTGCGTATTCTGCTGGCTCGCCTGCAATTCACGCTGCGCGTGAACCACGCCGGCGAACGTCCGGTAATACAGTTCAATGATGAAGGCGAGCGCGAGGCCGACCAGCGTCATGTCGACGGCCATCGCAATGAAGACGGGATAGCCGGTGTAAACCAGAAACGTCGAGAAGCTTAGGATGACGATCGACAGCAGAAGCAGGGCGGCCGTGCGCAGGTGCATCAGGCAGAACACGCAGCCGACCACGGTGGTCGCCATATAAAACGCGACCTGGGCCTGCTCGTAAGCGGTGCCGTACGGGAACAGCAGGAGCGACCAGGTGCTGAACGCTATGCCGAAGATGCCGGCGAGCCAGATCCGTTTGCGTAGTTCAGGCACGGCTTTGTCGTACGTGAGAACCCGGCGCCGCCCGCGCCACCATCGTATGCAACGGATGATGCACAGCGCGCAGAGCATCGCGGGAACATACACGGACAACCACGCCGGCGCACTTCTCAGGTGCGTGACGGAAACGGCCATGGTATTGACGAGCAGGATGAAGTAGAGCAGCGGTATCTGGTGGCCAAATGCCTGAAGCTGCGAACGCACGAGCTCGGGATCGTCTTCCGCGACAGACAGCGCTTCCTTCAATCTGGCTAACCGAACCATTCCCGTCCTTTAGTGTTTGCGCCGCACACGCAGCTTTATATATCGGCAGTGCCGGTGGGACCTTGAGAGCGTTTCAGTTGAAACCAATCGCGCACAGGGCGTGAGGTAAGTACGACCTGTCAGCGATCGGCTATGCGTCATTTGTGCCGCGTAATGGAGTGCGGGTAGACGGCGTACAACGGTCCGGCGAGCCCCGCGCCTGTTGCAAATATGGCGAAATTCGACCTTTTTTATTTCCCCCGATTCTTTATTGCCGGGCACGGCGCCTCGGGAATGTCAAATCGCGACGGTGCACCATAACATGGCAAAAAAGCCTGTCCGCACCGCGTAGCCTTTCGCTAAAGCACTGAAATTGCAACGGATTGTGATACGGCGCGGGCCGCCGTCAAGCGGGAGAAAAACGTAAGCGCGCGATTCTTATGGCACTTTGCGACAAAAAATCGTCAAATTGCCGCTGGGCGGGTGATACAAGGCTTACACCAAGGTTTGCGCGAATACGCGCCTATGCGTTAGTGTGTCGGTCCCGGCGCAACAGATGTGGCGCCGGTTCCATGATTACCATACGGGAAGTGCTATGAACAAACAGGAACTGATTGATGCAGTCGCTGCAGCGACGGGCGAAAGCAAAGCGGCCACCGGCCAAACCATCGACGCGATCGTCGAAGCGGTAACCAAAGCGGTGGTGGGTGGCGATACGGTGCAACTGGTCGGTTTCGGTTCTTTCTCGACCGGCGCGCGCGCAGCACGCGTGGGCCGCAATCCGTCGACGGGTGCCGAAATCCAGATCGCCGCAGCCAAGACGGTGAAGTTCACCGCCGGCAAGGCATTCAAGGAAGCCGTCAACGCGTCGTAATGCAACGCGCCTCGCGCCGGAGCATCCACGCGCGCTGCGATAGCGCGCGGCGAACGATGTCTCGGGCGTAAGGAACCACGCGCTGCCCAACCCCGATGATGTAGCCCGATCGGTGGCTGGTGCGGCGCGTGTGCTTGCGTTGCGATTGTGGGGTGCGGCTCCCGGTTGCGATTTTCGGCGCGAGGTCAGCCCGCGCGGCGTTTGCGGCTTGCTTCGGCGAGGGTGTCGAGCACCGGTTCAGTCTGCACCCAGCTCACGCAGGCATCCGTGATCGATACGCCGTAACGCAACGGCACACCGGCTTTCAGATCCTGACGGCCTTCTTCCAGATGACTTTCCAGCATGACGCCGATGATGCGGCGCTCGCGCTGCGAGAGTTGCTGCGCCAGATCCTGCACGACCTCCAACTGACGCAAATGCGATTTACCCGAGTTCGCGTGCGAACAGTCGACCATGACCTGCTCGCGCAAGCCCGCTGATTTAAGCGCCGCGCAGCTTGCTTCCACCGAAGCGCTGTCGTAATTGGGCCCTTGCTTGCCGCCGCGCAGGATCACATGCGCGTCGTCGTTGCCGCGCGTTTCGAAGATGGCGGCCATCCCCATCTTGGTCATGCCCATGAACGCATGGCTCGCGCGCGCGGCGACGATCGCGTCGGCCGCGATTTGCACGCCGCCGTCCGTGCCGTTCTTGAAACCGATCGGGCAGCTCAGCCCAGAAGCCAATTGCCGATGACTCTGGCTCTCCGTCGTACGCGCGCCGATGGCGCCCCATGCGATCAGATCGGCGATGTATTGCGGGCTCAGCAGGTCGAGAAATTCGGTGGCCGTGGGCAAGCCCAGACCATTGATGTCGAGCAGCAGTTGCCGCGCGAGACGCAGGCCTTCGTTGATGCGGAAGCTGCCGTCCAGACGCGGATCGTTGATATAGCCTTTCCAGCCTACCGTTGTGCGCGGCTTCTCGAAGTAGACTCGCATCACGATCAGCAGATCGTTCCTGTAGGTGTCGGCCGCGACCTTCAGCTTACGCGCGTACTCGATCGCCTGGTCGTGGTCATGAATCGAACACGGGCCGACGATCATCACGAGCCGGTCGTCACGGCCGTGCAGAATGTCGGCGATTTCCGCGCGGGTTTTTTCAACGAGCGTCTGCACCGAAGGCGGTACGGGGAACTCGTCCTGCAGCAGCGCAGGGGAAATCAGCGGACGCACCGCGCCGATCCGAACGTCGTCGATGCGCGTAGTGTCCTGGGTGGCGTCGGCCGAGCCGACTTCCTGATCGTGCAAAGGATTGTCGATGGCGCTCAAAATGTTCTCCCGGAACCTTGTGATGAAGTGGCCTGACGGCCTGAATGTTTAAGTGTCGCTGCGTTTTCAGCTGCCGCGATTATGACACTCGCGTGCCGAGGCCGGGACTACACGCGCGTCACAGACGCTCGATCAACCCCATTGCCGCTGCCGGATTGCGCTCCTTGAAGCCGCTGATCACGTAGAGATAGACGTCGTGTGCCACCGTTTTCGCGGGCGGCGCAGCGCATGTTTCCAGGTCGTCCGGGGTCGTTCCTGCAGCGAGTTGGCGGGCGCGTTCGGCCCACGCGTCGAGTGCCTTGGCCGAGTAGCCTTTGGCCTGCTTGTCGGTCGTGCCCATGATGCGGGCGTACACGAATGGTGCGGTGATGTCGGCGATTTGCGGGTAATCGCTGTCGCCGGCCAGCACGACCGCAACTTTATATTTTCTGGCGAGTGCGATGAATTCCGGCGATTTGAAGGTGTCGTTGCGGACTTCGATGGCATGTCTCAGCTTCTGGCCTTCGATGCTGGCCGGCAGCAGTTTCAGGAAGGCTTCGAAATCTTCCTTGTCGAATTTCTTGGTCGGTGCGAATTGCCAGTTGATCGGCCCGAGTTTCTGTTTGAGCAGCAACACGCCGCTCGCGAAGAACCGTTCGATCGTTTCATTGGCGTCCGCGAGGACTTTTCGGTTGGTCGCGTATCGCGGAGCTTTCAGCGAGAAGACGAAATCCTCGGGGGTCTCCTGATACCACTTTTCGTAGCTCGCCGGTTTTTGCAAACCGTAGAAGGTGCCGTTGATTTCTATCGATGTGAGGTGCTTGCTCGCATAGTCGAGTTCACGGCTTTGCGTGAGGTCGGACGGGTAGAAGGTGCCCCGCCAGGGGGCGTAGGTCCAGCCGCCGATGCCGATTCTGATCGGGTTGCTTTTGGGTGACGGCATTGGGGGGCCTCCGTGGTCAGTCTGTCGATTTCACTGCGTTCAGCGTTCACGCTTACCCGCACAGGCGCAACACCAACAAACCAGAAACAAATCAAGAAAACGCCGACGAAAGAACCCAGCACGACAACGGCTATTCACCGCCAGCCTCGCCCGCAGCACGCCGCGCCGCCTCCTCAAATCGCCGATTCGCTTCGGCCACCTCCACCCTAAACTGCTGCAACGCACTAACCGCCAGATCCGGCGGCGTGAGCGCGGCCCACAAAACCTCGATCAACTGATCCGCGGTCGCGTCGATGTCGATATGCCGGTTCGCAAGCGTGGCGTCCCACAGCACATGTTCCATCGGCCCGAACACCATCGAACGCAATAGCCGCAACGGCATGTCGGTGCGAATCTGTCCGCTCTCCTGGCCTTGTGCCAGCACGCGCATCAACGGGGCGGTATAGCGGCGCTGCAGTTCCGTCAGCGCCTCGCTCAGTTCATGATGCCGCGCGCGGCCTTCCGACAACACCAGCGCACACAGGTCGGTGCCGTTCACCAGCATCAACCGCAAATGCGTGCGCACGATGAAAGCAAACTGTTGCCGCACATTGCCGTCGCGCGGCAAGCCGGACTCGATCGCTTCGATGATCTCGTCGTACCAATCGCCGATCACGCGCGCGCATAGCTCGCGCTTGCCGCGGAAATAGCTGAACACGGTCGCCTCGGAGATGCCGAGGCGCTGTGCGATTTCCGCCGTCGTCGCGCGCTCGTAGCCTTTCTCGGAGAACACGTCGCGGCCCGCCTGGAGAATCTCCTTCACACGCTGCTGCGACTTGCGTCCGGCCGGCTGGCGGCGCGAGGCGGGTAACTCAGCCTTCAGGGCAACCGTCATATGAGTCCAGTTCAGATTGGTGAGGCGAAAAACCCCGATGACGGCGATCGTATCACGGTATGAACGCTTTTAAACCGCCAAACTCAGTTTCTGAGTGACACTCAAAAATACCTATTGACGCTTACGTAAATCTGGCGTGAAATGCGCCTTGAACGTTTCGCGCCTCCTGCGGGGCGAGAGGCGGCCCACGAGGCCGCCGCCATCCGCCGAGCCGCACTCGGACCAGCCGGCGCCCACCGTGGCAGACCGGCCGCCAACGAACT
>DASPZL010000486.1:0-22663 GCA_035636295.1 Paraburkholderia sp. | reverse complement strand
GGCAACGTCTTGCGCGTATCGAGAATGCGCGTTCGCGGCGAGAGAGCCGCGGCCTGCACTTCAGCCGTGACTGGCCCGCGACCCTGCCAAAGGCGCTGCCGACGGTTCTCTCGCCGGAACACGTGCGCAACCGCAACGTGTGATCGATATGGGCTAAATGAAAAGGCCACTGCCGGTTTTATCCCGGCGATGGCCTTTTATCGTTGGATCCAACCACTTACCAGCAATGCCTCAGACGATCCGCATCGAGTAATCCGTTGCGCGCACGTCCTTGGTCAGCGCACCGATCGACACACGATCAACGCCAGTTTCCGCGATCGTCCGCACCGTCTCGAAGTTCACGCCGCCCGATACCTCCAGCACCGCCCTGCCCGCCGTAATGCGGACCGCTTCGCGCATCGCATCGAACGAAAAATTATCCAGCAGAATGGATTGCGCACGATGCGCCAACGCGGTTTCCAGTTGTTCGAGCGTCTCGACTTCGATCTGAATCGATACGCCCGCATTCAGCGCGAGCGCCGCGTCCATCGCCGCGCCGACGCCCCCGGCCGCGGCAATGTGGTTTTCCTTGATAAGGATGCCGTCGTACAGCGCGAGCCGTTGATTCGCTCCGCCGCCCACACGCACTGCGTATTTCTGCGCGAGCCGCAAGCCCGGCAACGTCTTGCGCGTATCGAGAATGCGCGTTCGCGTATGCGCGATTGCGTCGACATAGCGACGCGTTGCGCTTGCCACACCCGAGAGCAGTTGCAGGAAATTCAGCGCGTTACGTTCAGCGGTCAACAACGCACGCACCGGACCGCGCAATTCGCAAACCGTGGTGTCCGCCGTCATGCGATCGCCCTCGCGATAACGCCACCGCACCTCGATCCGCGGATCGACCTCGCGCATCACCGCGTTGAACCATGGCACGCCGCACAGCACCGCATCCTCGCGCACGATAATGCGCGCGTCGCGCACGTCGCCCGCGGGAACAAGGCGGCCGGTCTGGTCGCCTGCGCCGACGTCTTCGGCCAGCGCATCGGCAACATTGCGAGCCAACGCAGTATCGAATGCCGCACCGTATTGCGCGTGAATTTCAGCGAACAGCGGCGACACCGCGTCGGCCTGATTGCGCTCGATCGCCCCCATTACGCCGCCCCCACGTTCGAATACAGTTGCGCGTCGCGCGCGAGATCACCGCTTGCCTGCACGCGTTTCTTGTGACGCGCGGCGAAGTCCAGCATCCGGTCGATCGGCAGACGCGCCCGCTCGCCGATCGCACGGTCGACGAAAATTTCGTTATGGCCGCGCTCGAGCACGTCGGCCAGATTCGCGAGGCCGTTCATCGCCATCCACGGGCAATGCGCGCAACTCTTGCAGGTTGCGCTGTTGCCGGCCGTCGGCGCGGCAATCAAGGTCTTGCCGGGCGCGGCGAGCTGCATCTTGTGCAGAATGCCGAGATCGGTTGCCACAATAAAATGCGTCGCGTCGAGTTTTTGCGCGGCGTCGATGAGTTGGGTGGTCGAACCGACCACGTCCGCCTGCGCGACCACATTAGCCGGCGACTCCGGATGCACCAGCACTTTCGCGCCCGGATATTCGGCGCGCAGCAGATCCAGCTCGATGCCTTTGAATTCGTCGTGCACGAGACAGGAGCCCTGCCACAACAGCATGTCGGCGCCGGTTTTGTTCTGGATATAGCTGCCGAGGTGCCGATCCGGCGCCCAGATGATCTTTTCGCCGCGCGCATGCAGATCCGCGACGATTTCCAATCCGATCGACGACGTCACCATCCAGTCCGCGCGCGCCTTGACCGCCGCGCTGGTGTTCGCATACACGACCACCGTGCGATCCGGGTGAGCGTCGCAGAAAGCCGAGAATTCGTCCGCCGGACAGCCGAGATCGAGCGAACACGTCGCGTCGAGATCCGGCATCAGAATGCGCTTGTCCGGGCTGAGGATTTTCGCGGTCTCGCCCATGAAACGCACGCCCGCGACCACCAGCGTTTGCGCCTCGTGATCGCGGCCAAAGCGCGCCATTTCTAGCGAGTCGGCCACGCAGCCGCCGGTTTCGTCGGCGAGTTCCTGCAGTTCCGCGTCGACATAGTAGTGTGCGACGAGCACGGCTTTCTCGCGCTCGAGCAATGCGCGGATGCGCGCCTTCAACGCCACCTTTTCTTCCGCCGACGGCATGTCGGGCACCTTCGCCCACGCCTGCCCGATTCCGCAGGTGGTGCCCTGCGCCTGTGGCCGGTCGTATTCGACGGTCCTGATCGCCTGCTGATCCATGATCTCCTCTGCCCTCGCTCTGCCGCCGCGGACTGTCAATCGCACGTCGTTGCAGTTTCCGCAGCCCAAAAAGCAAAACCCCGCCAACGCGGGGTTTTGTGACGTAACGAAATTTTAATGGATTTCGCGGTCAAGCATAGCGACGCAGACGCATGGCGAATTCCTGCAGCGCTTTAATACCGCTCTGCTCCGCGCGATGACACCAGTCTTGCAACTGCACCAGCAACTGGTCGCGCGACGCATTCGAGCGCTCCCACATTGCCGCGAGCTCGTTGCGCATGTCGATATACGTCTTCAGCTTCTGGCTGCTCGCGAAGATTTGCGGCAACTGACGCTTCTGCGGCTCATCCAGACCCGCTTCTTCCTTGTGGAACCAGCTACGCGCGCCGCGCATCAGCTGATATTTTTCACGCGCGCCGACTTCTTTCAGATGCGCCAGTTCCTGACGATAGGCACGCTTGAGCGCCTTGCCGTAACGCGCCATCACTTCATAGCGGTTTGCCAGCACGGCTTGCAACGTATCCTCGTCGAGCACCATCTTGCCGGTGGTCAGACGCGGCGTAGGCGCGATCTTCTTCACCTTGGCGAGGCGGAACGCCGACATGATGCGGATGTACATCCAGCCGATATCGAACTCGTACCATTTGTTCGACAGCTTGGCCGACGTCGCATATGTATGGTGATTGTTGTGCAACTCTTCACCGCCGATGATGATGCCCCACGGGAAGATGTTGGTGCTGGCATCCGACGAGTTGAAGTTGCGGTAGCCCCAGAAGTGCGCCAGACCGTTGACGACGCCGGCTGCCCAGAACGGAATCCATACCATCTGCACGGCCCAGATCGTCAGGCCGACAACGCCGAACAGTCCGACGTTCAGCACCATCATCAGGCTCACGCCGAGAATCGGGTACTTGGTGTAGACGTTGCGTTCCATCCAGTCGTTCGGCGTGCCGTGACTGAACTTGCGCATCGTTTCTTCGTTCTTCGCTTCGGTGCGGTACAACTCCGCGCCTTCGAGCAGCACCTTCCAGATGCCGCGCGTTTGCGGGCTGTGCGGATCTTCTTCGGTCTCGCACTTGGCGTGGTGCTTACGGTGAATCGCGGCCCACTGGCCGGTCAACATGCCCGTGGTCATCCACAGCCAGAAACGGAAAAAATGACTGACGACCGGATGCAACTCCAGCGCGCGGTGCGCCTGGCAGCGATGCAGATAGACCGTCACGCCAATGATCGTGATGTGCGTCACGACCAGTGTGTACGCCACGAGTTGCCACCATGAGAAGCGCAGCAGGCCGTGGGCAAGGAAATCAAGCAAGGAATTCAACAAGGCAATTTACCTGTGGAACGAGAGACACGAGACACACGCAAAATGCGCGTGTCAAGAAAGTGAAAGCATACAGCGGGATTGGACGACATTCTACTGGAAGCGTTCCAAGTGTTTGTAACAAATAGGGATTTTTTGTGCCGCATCAACGGCCCGCGGCGCGCCGCCGTCTTTTTTGAGACCAGCGGGCGCGCGCAAATGCCCGTCAATTGGCCTTGTCGGCCTGGTTCGCGGCAGGGGCGGTTATTGTTACCGGTTGCGGCAAGATGTCGCTGACGTTTCCGACAATCCGTACTTCGCGTTGCGCGAAGGGAATCGAGATGCCATGTTCGGAAAAGAGCCGCCAGATGTTCCGGTTGACGGCGGAGCGCACGGCGGACGTGCCGGTTGCCGCGTCCTCGATCCAGAAGCCCAGTTCGAGATTGATGCCGTCGGCGCCGAAGCTTGCCAGGTAAGGCGTGGGCGCCGGCTCCTGCAGCACCCGCGCGACGCCTTGCGCGGCTTGGGCGAGCAGCGTCATGGCGTGTTCGACGTCGGACGCGTAAGCGATCTGCACGGCGGCTTTCGCATACCCGCGCGTCAGATACGACGACTGGTTCTGCACCACGTCCGTAATCAGCTTTTCGTTCGGAATCAGCGTTTCGATGCCGTCCAGCCCGCGCACCACGGTGTAACGCGTGCGGATCTGCGTGACCATGCCTTGCAGACCGGTGACGTTGATCGTGTCGCCGATCCGCAACGACCGGTCGATCAGAATGATGAAGCCCGACACGTAGTTGCTGGCGATCTTCTGCAGCCCGAACCCGAGGCCGACGCCGAGCGCGCCGCCGAACACACCCAGCACCGTGATGTCGATGCCGACCAGCGACAAGCTGATCAGCACAGCGGCCAGCACGAACGCCGCCCGGCCGACCCGCGCCACCACCACCTTCAGATTGGCGTCGAGCGTTTTCGCGCGCATCAGGCGGTCTTCGAACGCGGCGCCGAGCCACATCGCGACGATCATCGTCACGCACACCCACAGCAGGCCCGTGGTGAGCGAAAGCAGCGTCAGGTGAGCATTGGCGACCCGGAACTTCACGCTCGCCATCCACGCGATCACGTCGTCCTGAATGCCCATCACAGTGAGCACCATGCCGATCCAGACCGCCAACGAGACGATCTTTTCGACGAGGAACAGCCACGGATGCGTCTCGCCGTCGTGGCTAAAGACCCGTCGCGCGAAGAAAAACACGATGTAAATCAAGCCGATGCCGAAGAGCGGCACCAAGGCCAGATCGAGCAGCGACGTGTGCATGAACTGGGCGGTGACCGCCCGCGCGAGCCACACGAGCGCCGCACCGATCAGCGGGAAGAACGCGCGGTTCAGGCTTTCCGCGCCGAAGCGCAGCGTCTGGTAGCGCGTTTGCCGGCGCAGATCGAGCGTCCTGCGCAACAGACGCGCAAGCAGCCATGCCACGGCGAGCGTCGCGAGCAGCACGCCGACTTGCCACAGCATCACGGGTTCACCGAAGTCGCGCGCGAGGTCGCCGAACATATGAGAAAAAAGGCGGTTTTGCATGATGTTGACGAAATCGCCGGCGCGCCGGGTTCAGGAGACGAACCCGCGCGCCGGCATAAAGCCTCTTATGCTCAGCTCTGGCGTTCGAGCACGGCGGCGAAGAAGCCGTCGGTTGCATGACGGTGCGGCCACAGCGACAGGTAATCGCCCATTTCCATGTCGATGCGCTGCTCGGCCAGCACGTCACGCGCGGGCACCAGGGCAAAATCGGGATGATCGGCGAGGAACTGCTGCACGACCGCTTCGTTTTCGGCTTCAAGGATCGAGCAGGTAGCGTAGACGAGCCGGCCGCCCTTCTTTACGAGACGCGCCGCACTCGCCAGAATCGACGCCTGCTTCGGCGCCAGTTCCGCGACCGATTCCGGCGACTGGCGCCACTTCAGGTCCGGGTTACGGCGCAGCGTGCCCAAACCGCTGCATGGCGCGTCGACCAGCACGCGGTCGATCTTGCCGGCGAGGCGCTTGATCTTGGCGTCGTGTTCGCTGTCGATCAGCACCGGATTCACGTTCGACAAGCCGCTGCGCGCAAGGCGCGGCTTGAGCTTGGCGAGGCGCCGCTCGGAAATGTCGAAGGCATAGAGACGCCCCGTGGAGCGCATCGCCGCGCCCAGCGCCAGCGTCTTGCCGCCCGCGCCCGCGCAGAAGTCGACGATCATCTCGCCGCGTTTGGGCGCGACCAGCGAGCACAGCAGCTGGCTGCCTTCGTCCTGCACTTCGACCCAGCCGTGCTGGAACGCGTCGAGCTTGGTGAGCGGCGGCTTGCCGACCACCCGCACGCCGAACGGCGCGAACGGCGTGGCGCCGCCCTCGATACCGGCCTTCGACAGCGCGTTCAGCACGTCGTCGCGGCTTGCCTTGATCGGGTTCGCGCGCAGGTCCAGCGGCGCCGGATAGTTCAGCGCGGCGGCCAGTTGCGCCAGCTCCGCGGCCTCAAAACGCCTGGAGAGCGCCTGATAGATCCAGTCGGGCAGATTCAGGCGAATGCGCAGCGGCAGGCTCTCCGGGTCGATCATCGCGACGTGTTCGAGCCATTTGGACTCGGAATCGGACACGAACGGCTTGAGCGCCGTGCGGCCCGCCGTCTGCATCAGACCCAGCAAAGCCATGCGGCGCGCCGGGCTGCCCGCGCCGCTTTCGGCCAGATGGGCGAATTCCATGCGCCGGCGCAGCACCGCGAACACCGCCTCAGCGATCACGCCGCGCTCGCCGTGCCCGAGCTTCGGGTGGGCGCGGAAAAAACGGCTGGTGGTGGCGTCAGCCGGGCCGTTCAGTTTTAGGACTTCAGCCAGCAAAGTCTCAGTTTGTCCAATCAAAAAACCATGTAATCTCATGCGCCCTCTCCGGCGGTGTGACCGGCAAAGAGCCATTGCGGCTCCGGCGGCGTAAGCGTGACACGCAGGCCGTCGAGGGCAAGACGCCCTTCGACGAACCAACGCACCGCGCGTGGATAAATAATGTGTTCGGTTGCCAGCACGCGTTCGGCGAGCATGGCCGGAGTGTCGCCAGCCTGCACCGGGACCGCCGCCTGCGCGACGATCGGCCCGTGGTCCAGCTGCGACGTGACAAAATGCACCGACGCGCCGTGCAGCCGCACGCCCGCGTCGAGCGCCTGTTGATGCGTTTTCAGCCCAGGAAAGCTCGGCAGCAGCGACGGATGCACGTTCAGCATGCGCCCGGCGTAATGGTCGACGAAACCGGGCGTGAGCACGCGCATGAAGCCGGCGAGTATGACCAGATCCGGCGCGAAGCTGTCGATTTCTTGCGCCAGCGCGGCGTCGAAGCGCTCGCGATCGGGAAACTGGCGGTGGTCGATCACCGCCGTGGCAATGCCGTGCGACGCCGCGAACGCAAGGCCCGCTGCGTCAGGACGGTTGGCAATCACGGCGGCGATTTGCGCCGGCCAGGCTTCGTTCGAGCAGGCTCGAACGATCGCTTCCATGTTGCTTCCCCGCCCGGAAATCAGGATGACGAGTTTTTTCATCCGCGGATTTTATCATTCGGGGGCACTGAATCCGCGAGGCGCCGCCGTCTCAAGCGCCGAACGTTTATAATCATTTGTTTTGCGGCACCCCGGCCGCCTACCTCCAACCCGCTATCGTGAGAGTCTTCCGCGGTCTTCCCAATGCTGAAAGCCGTGCGCCCTGCGCACTGACCATCGGCAACTTCGACGGTGTCCACCGCGGCCATCAGGCTTTGCTCGCCCACGTGCGGGCCGCGGCCGATGCGCGCGGCCTGCCCGTCTGCGTGATGACCTTCGAGCCGCACCCGCGCGAGTTCTTCAACCCGGCCGGCGCGCCGCCGCGCATCGCGATGCTGCGCGACAAGCTCGAGGCGCTGCGCACCAACGGCGTCGACCGGGTGGTGGTCGAGCATTTCAATCACACGTTCGCGAGCCAGTCGCCGGATGCGTTCGTCGAACGGATCATCGTCAACGGGCTGCACGCGCGCTGGGTGATGATCGGCGACGACTTCCGCTATGGCGCGAAACGCGCGGGCGACTTCGGGTCGCTCAAGGCAGCGGGGCAGCACTACGGTTTCGAAGTCGAGCAGATGGCGACGGTGGCCGATCCGTCCGGCGCGCGCATTTCCAGCTCGGGCGTGCGCGCGGCGCTGGTGGCGGGCGACCTGGATTCGGCGCGCGCCGCGCTGGGCCGCGATTATCTGATCAGCGGCCACGTCGTGCACGGCATGAAGCTCGGCCGCGATCTCGGCTTCCCCACGCTCAACCTGCCGATCGCCCACAAGCGCCCGGCGCTCGCCGGCATTTTCGTCGTGCGCGTGCACGGCGTGACGGACGAACCGCTACCCGGTGTCGCGAGCCTCGGCCTGCGTCCCACCGTCTCCGATTCCGGCCGCGTGCTGCTCGAAGTACATCTGCTCGACTGGCACGGCGACGCGTATGGCAAACTCGTGCGCGTCGAATTCCTGAAGAAGCTGCGCGACGAGGAGAAGTACGTCGACCTCGAAACGCTGACCGCCGCGATTGCGCGCGACGTCGCCAACGCGCGCGCGTGGTTCGCGGCCGTCGGCGCCGGCACGCCGGGCAGCCGTTCCACCGGTTTCGCCACCTCGGCCACCGACCGAATTAGATAACCGCCGCGGTACGCGCGAGCGCCGCCGGCGCCGCACGTACCCTCGCCGCGCGCATCGAAGGGCGTCCGTGGATCACGCGACATGCCTGCCGGGCGCGCCCAACGCCCTCGCGCATCGTGCGCATACCGCGCACCGCTGCGCATAGAAAGAATTCACCGCGACCTCATCATGAGCAACAAGAAAGCCGATTCGAAACCGCAGTCACGCTATCCGGTCAACCTGCTCGACACGCCGTTCCCGATGCGTGGCGACCTGCCCAAGCGCGAACCGCAATGGGTCGAGGAATGGCAGGAACGCAAAGTCTACGAGAAGATCCGCGCCGCCAGCCGTGGCCGCAAGAAGTTCATTCTGCACGACGGCCCGCCGTATGCGAACGGCGACATCCACCTCGGCCATGCGGTGAACAAGATCCTCAAGGACATGATCGTCAAGGCGCGCAATCTGGCGGGCTTCGACGCGGTCTACGTGCCGGGCTGGGACTGCCACGGCATGCCGATCGAAATCCAGATCGAAAAGCAGTTCGGCAAATCACTGCCGGCCGCCGAAGTGATGCAGAAGGCCCGTGCCTACGCGACCGAGCAGATCGAAAAGCAGAAGGTCGGCTTCCGGCGTCTGGGCGTGCTCGGCGACTGGGACAATCCGTACAGGACGATGAACTTCGCGAACGAAGCCGGCGAAATCCGCGCGCTCGCGAAGATCATGGAAAAGGGCTACGTGTTCCGCGGCCTGAAGCCGGTGAACTGGTGTTTCGACTGCGGCTCGGCGTTGGCCGAAGCGGAAGTCGAGTACAAGGACAAGACCGATCCCACCATCGACGTGCTGTTCGGCTTCGCGGAGCCGGAAAAGACCGCGCAGGCCTTCGGTTTGAAGGCGCTGCCGCGCAACGAAGGCGGCATCGTGATCTGGACCACCACGCCGTGGACCATTCCCGCCAACCAGGCGCTGAACCTGCATCCGGAAATCGCCTACGCGCTGGTCGATACGCCGCGCGGCCTGCTGATCCTGGCCGAAGAGCGCGTTGAAGCGTGCCTGAAACTATACGGACTGGAAGGCGCGATCGTCGCCACCGCGCCGGGCGCGAAGCTCGCGAACCTGCGCTTTCACCACCCGCTTGCGTCCGCGCATCCGGGTTACAAGCGCACGGCGCCGGTCTATCTCGGCGAGTATGTGACGACCGAAACGGGTACGGGCGTGGTGCACTCGTCGCCGGCGTACGGCGTGGAAGACTTCGTGTCGTGCAAGGCGCACGGCATGGCCGATTCGGACATCATCAACCCGGTGATGGGCGACGGCCGTTACATCGAGTCGCTTGCGCTGTTCGGCGGCCTGTCGATCTGGGCGGCCAATCCGCAGATCGTCGAAGCGCTGCAGGCAGCCGGCTCGCTGCTGCGCACCGAGAAGTACACGCACAGCTACATGCACTGCTGGCGCCACAAGACGCCGATCATCTACCGCGCGACCTCGCAATGGTTCGCGGGCATGGACGTGAAGCCGAACGATACCGACAAGACGCTGCGCGAAACCGCGCTCGAAGGCATCGAGAACACCGCGTTTTATCCGTCGTGGGGCAAACAGCGTCTGTTCAGCATGATCGCGAATCGCCCCGACTGGACGCTGTCGCGTCAGCGCCAATGGGGCGTGCCGATGGCGTTCTTCGTGCACAAGGAAACCGGCGAACTGCATCCGCGTACGCTGGAATTGCTCGAAGAAGTCGCGCAACGCGTCGAGAAGGCCGGCATCGAAGCGTGGCAATCGCTCGATCCGCGCGAACTGCTCGGCGACGACGCCAACATGTACGAAAAGAATCGCGACACGCTCGACGTGTGGTTCGATTCGGGCACCACGCACTGGCACGTGCTGCGCGGCTCGCACAAGGACGAACTGCAATTCCCGGCCGATCTGTATCTGGAAGGCTCGGACCAGCACCGCGGCTGGTTCCATTCGTCGCTGCTGACCGCGTCGATGCTCGACGGACGCCCGCCGTACAACGCGCTGCTCACGCACGGTTTCACCGTCGACGGCGAGGGCCGCAAGATGAGCAAGTCGCTCGGCAACGGCATCGATCCGCACGAAGTGGCGAACCGGCTCGGCGCGGAAATCATCCGCCTGTGGATCGCGTCGACCGATTATTCGGGCGAGCTGGCGATCTCCGAGGAAATCCTGAAGCGCGTGACGGAAGGCTATCGCCGCATCCGCAACACGCTGCGCTTCCTGCTCGCGAACCTGTCGGACTTCGACTTCGCGCAACACGCGCGTCCGGCCGAGGACTGGCTCGAGATCGATCGCTATGCGGTGGCGCTGTCCGCGAATCTGCAAAACGACATCCTCTCGCACTACGACAAGTACGAGTTCCACCCGGTGGTCGCCAAGCTGCAGACGTTCTGCTCGGAAGACCTCGGCGGCTTCTATCTGGACGTGCTGAAAGATCGTCTGTACACCACGGCAGCGGATTCCGTCGCGCGTCGCTCGGCACAAACCGCGCTGTATCACATCGCGCATGGTCTGCTGCGTCTGATGGCGCCGTTCCTGTCGTTCACCGCCGAAGAAGCGTGGAAGATTTTCTCGCCGAACAGCGAAACAATTTTCACGGAAACCTACCACGCGTTCCCGCAAGTGCCGGACGCCGGCGCCCTGCTCGACAAATGGACGTTATTGCGCGCCGCGCGCGGCGACGTCACCAAGGCGCTGGAAGAAGCGCGCGTGGCAAACCTGATCGGCTCGTCGCTGCAGGCGGAGGTGGAAATCCGCGCGAGCGGCGCGCGTTACGACGCGCTCGCGAGCCTCGCCGACGACCTGAAGTTCGTGCTGATCACGTCTGCGGCGAGCGTGGTGAAGGTCGGCAGCGAAGCGGAAGAAGGCGTCGACGTGATCGCCTCGAAGTATCTGAAGTGCGAACGCTGCTGGCATTACCGCGCGGACGTCGGCATAAACGCCGAGCACCCCACGCTGTGCGGGCGCTGCTTCAGCAATCTGTTCGGCAACGGTGAAACGAGGAGCGCGGCATAATGGCCAGAAGCCTGTCGAAATCGTCGTCCGGAAACAGTTCGCTCGCGCCGTGGCTCGGCGTCGCGCTGATCGTGATCCTGTTCGATCAGCTGACGAAAATCGCGGTCCAGAAGGTGTTCGCCTACGGTGTTGCACATGAGATCACGCCGTTTTTCAATCTGATCCTCGTGTACAACCGCGGCGCCGCCTTCAGCTTCCTCGCGATGGCGGGCGGCTGGCAGCGCTGGGCGTTCACCGCGCTCGGCGTGGTCGCGGCGCTCGTGATCTGCTATCTGCTCAAGCGCCATGGCGCACAGAAGATGTTCTGCACGGCGCTCTCGCTGATTCTCGGCGGCGCGCTCGGCAACGTGATCGACCGGCTCGCGTACGGCCATGTGATCGACTTCCTCGATTTCCATGTGCGCGCGTGGCATTGGCCGGCGTTCAACCTCGCCGACAGCGCGATCACGATCGGTGCGGTGCTGCTCGTGCTCGACGAGTTGCGGCGCGTGCGCGGTTCGCGGTAACGCCGCTTCGGTCCGCGGACGGGCGCTTGTCCGCGTCGTTATCCGCGCGGACGGCCGCGCCTGGTTGGGTTTTAGGCGGATCGCGGCGGTGCGCTGCAAGCACCGCTCGCCCGTCACCACGCTTTGTCGGAGGCTTTCGTTGGCAACCGCAGAACTCGCAGGAAAACACCTCGTCCTCGGTATGACGGGCGGGATCGCCTGCTACAAGATCGCCGAACTCACACGGTTGCTGACCAAGGCCGGCGCGACCGTGCAGGTCGTCATGACCGAAGCGGCCACGCAGTTCATCACCCCCGTCACAATGCAGGCGCTGTCCGGCCGCCCGGTCTACACCAGCCAGTGGGACGGGCGCGTGCCGAACAACATGGCGCACATCGATCTGTCGCGTGAAGCGGACGCGATCGTGATCGCGCCCGCCTCGACCGACTTCCTCGCGAAACTCGCGCACGGCATGGCCGACGATCTGCTGTCGACGCTATGCGTCGCGCGCGATTGTCCGCTGCTCGTCGTACCGGCGATGAACCGGCAGATGTGGCAGAACCCGGCCACCCAACGCAATGTCGCGCAATTGCGCGCGGACGGTATCGAAGTGCTCGGCCCCGATTCGGGTCCGCAAGCGTGCGGCGAAATCGGCGACGGGCGCATGCTCGAAGCGTCCGCCACTTATGAAGCGATCGCGTCGTTTTTCGCGCCGAAGATCCTGTCCGGCCGGCGCGTCTTGCTCACCGCAGGCCCGACTTTCGAACCGCTCGACCCCGTGCGCGGCATCACCAATCGTTCGAGCGGCAAGATGGGCTTTGCATTGGCACGTGCCGCGCAGCAGGCGGGCGCCGACGTGCATCTGGTCGCCGGCCCCGTCGCGCTGGAAACGCCGTGGGGCGTCGTCCGCGAAGACGTGCAGACTGCCCAGCAGATGCACGACGCGGTGATGCGCGCGGTCGCCGACGCCGACATCTTCATCGGCGTTGCTGCGGTGGCCGACTGGCGCGTCGATCACGCCAGCGAGCACAAGATCAAGAAGGCCGCCGATCGCGCGATGCCGACGTTCGCGTTCGTCGAGAATCCGGACATACTGGCTGCTGTGGCGAAGCTGCCGCATCCACCGTTCGCGGTCGGTTTCGCGGCGGAAAGCGGCGAGCTCGAAGTGCACGGCGAAGAGAAGCGCGTCCGCAAAAACGTGCCGCTTCTGATCGGCAATCTGGGCCCGCTCACCTTCGGCCTCGACGATAACGAGGTGATCCTGTTCGAAGCAGGCGGCGCCACGAAGCTGCCGCGCGCCGACAAGCAGACGCTCGCGCGCGCGTTGATCGCCGAGATTGCCAGGCGCCTGCCCGACACGAGTCTGATTCGCTGAAGGCCGCTCAACGCCTGCCGAAGCGCCGAGTCCTGGCGAAACTGAATCATCTGGAGCAGTACTGCCATGACGCGACTTTCCGTGCTTGATCAAACGCCCGTGATCGACGGGCACACGGTGGCGGACGCGATCGCCGCCACCGTCGAACTGGCGCAACTCGCCGACGACCTCGGCTACACGCGCTACTGGTGCGCCGAACACCACGGCTTGCGTGGCGTATCGAACCCTTGCCCCGAAGTGATGCTGGCGCGGCTCGGCAGTGTCACGAAACGCATTCGCCTGGGCTCAGGCGGCGTGATGCTGCCGTACTACAGCCCCTTTAAGGTCGCCGAGCAATTCATGATGCTCGAGGCACTGTTTCCGAACCGTATCGACCTCGGCGTGGGACGCGCGCCGGGCGGCGACATGCGCACCGCGCAAGCGGTCGCCGCGGGCGCCTACAATCGCGGCGATATTTTCCCGCAGCAGGTTGCCGACCTGCTTGGGCTGATGCACGGTACGTTGCCCGAAGATCACATCGCGCACGGTGCGCTGCTGCAACCGCAAGTCGATACGCGTCCGCAATTGTGGATGCTCGGCTCGAGCGAATTCGGCGGACTGCTGGCGGCGCAACTCGGCATCCGCTTCGCGTTCGCGCATTTCATCAACGCGCATTTCGGGCATCAGGTGGCGCAGGCTTATCGCGAGCGCTTCAAACCGAGCCAGGAAACGCAGCAGCCGTACCTCGCCGCCGCTGTCTTCGTGATTTGCGCGGACACCGAACAGGAAGCCGCCGATCTGGAGAAAGCCGTCGATCTGCGTCGCGTGCAAATGGCTTATGGGCTAAACGAACCCATTCCGACCATCGCACAAGGCGTTGCGCAGGAATACGGCGAACGCGAGCGACTGGTGATCGACCGCGAGAAACCGCGCAGCATCGTCGGCACGCCGGAACGCGTGACCGCGCGCATGCACGACTTACAGGCCGAATTCCAGGCCGACGAATTGATCGTGCTCACCGTCGCAGGCAGTTATCGCGCGCGGCTGCGCTCCTATGAACTCCTCGCCGACGCGTTCCAACCCGGACGCGAGACTCCTACCTCTTAAACCTTCGAACCTGCATGAAACTCGACCTGAAGATTCTCGATGCGCGGATGCGCGACCAACTCCCGGCCTACGCAACCACCGGCAGCGCGGGCCTCGACCTGCGCGCCTGCCTCGACGAACCATTGACGCTCGCGCCCGGCGACACCGCACTGGTGCCGACGGGTCTGGCGATTCACGTCGGTGATTCGGGTTATGCGGCGTTGATTCTGCCGCGCTCGGGTTTGGGTCATAAGCACGGCATCGTGCTGGGCAATCTGGTCGGCCTGATCGATTCCGATTATCAAGGGCAACTGATGATCTCGACGTGGAACCGCGGCGAGACCACGTTCGTGCTGAATCCGATGGAGCGCCTCGCGCAACTCGTGATCGTGCCGGTCGTACAGGCCGAGTTCAATATCGTCGATGATTTCGAAACCAGCGAGCGCGGTGCGGGTGGATTCGGCAGCACCGGCAAGCATTGACGCGCATTGACGCGCATTGACGTCTAGGCAGCGACGCGGTCTTGTCGCTAACGCAAAAGACGCACAAAGAAAAACGGCGCGGGTTTGAGCCCGCGCCGTTTTTTTTGTTACCACTGACTGACTGAACGTTACTCGACTTCAACCGCTTCCGGATTCGGATTACGCGGCGCCGGATGCTCGTCGAAGGTCAGCTGCACCTTGTCTTCCGCATCCACGTCCACCGACACGCGGCCGCCGTTCATCAGCTTGCCGAACAGCAACTCGTCGGCGAGCGCACGACGGATCGTGTCCTGAATCAGACGCTGCATCGGCCGCGCGCCCATCAACGGATCGAAACCGTGTTTGGCGAGATGCTTGCGCAGCGCGTCGGTGAAGAGCGCGTCGACCTTCTTCTCATGCAACTGATCTTCCAGCTGCATCAGGAACTTGTCGACCACGCGCATGATGATTTCCTCATCAAGCGAGCGGAAGCTGATCGTCGCGTCCAGACGGTTACGGAATTCCGGCGTGAACATGCGCTTGATGTCGACCATTTCGTCGCCGGTTTCGCGGCGATTCGTGAAGCCGATCACCGACTTGCCCATCGCCTCGGCACCCGCATTCGTCGTCATGATGATGATGACGTTGCGGAAATCCGCCTTGCGGCCGTTGTTGTCCGTCAGCGTGCCATGGTCCATCACCTGCAGCAGCACGTTGTAGATGTCCGGATGCGCCTTCTCGATTTCGTCGAGCAGCAGCACGCAATGCGGTTTCTTCGTGACGGCTTCGGTCAACAGACCGCCCTGGTCGAAACCGACATAGCCCGGCGGCGCGCCGATCAACCGGCTGACCGCATGACGCTCCATGTATTCCGACATGTCGAAGCGGATCAGCTCGATCCCCAGCGTGAACGCCAGCTGCTTCGCCACTTCGGTCTTGCCGACACCCGTGGGGCCGGAGAACAGGAACGCGCCGATCGGCTTGTCCAGCTTGCCGAGACCCGCACGCGCCATCTTGATCGCGGCCGACAGCGCGTCGATAGCCGGGTCTTGCCCGAACACCACGCTCTTCAGGTCACGGTCAAGCGTTTGCAGCTTGCTGCGATCGTCTTGCGACACGCTTTGCGGCGGGACACGGGCGATCTTCGAGATGATTTCCTCGATCTCGTTCTTGCCGATGGTCTTCTTCTGCTTCGACTTCGGCAGAATGCGTTGCGCCGCGCCCGCTTCGTCGATCACGTCGATCGCCTTGTCCGGCAGATGACGATCCGTGATGAAGCGTGCCGACAACTCAGCCGCCGCCGACAGCGCACCCGACGAATACTTCACGCCGTGATGCTCCTCGAAGCGCGACTTCAAGCCGCGCAGGATCGCCACCGTCTGCTCGACGGTCGGCTCGGTCACGTCGATCTTCTGGAACCGGCGCGACAATGCCGCGTCTTTTTCGAAGATGCCGCGATACTCGGTGAACGTGGTGGCGCCGATGCACTTGAGCGTGCCCGACGACAGCGCCGGCTTCAGTAGATTCGACGCGTCCAGCGTACCGCCCGATGCGGCGCCCGCGCCGATCAGCGTATGAATTTCGTCGATGAACAGGATCGCGTGCGGACGTTCCTTCAATTCCTTGAGGACCGTCTTGAGACGCTGTTCGAAGTCGCCGCGATACTTGGTGCCGGCGAGCAGCGCGCCCATGTCGAGCGAATACACCTGCGCGTCCGCCAGAATATCCGGCACTTCGCCGCGCGTGATGCGCCAGGCGAGCCCTTCGGCGATCGCCGTCTTGCCGACGCCCGCCTCACCCACCAGCAGCGGATTGTTCTTGCGACGCCGGCACAGCACCTGCACCACGCGCTCGACTTCCAACTCGCGCCCGATCAGCGGATCGATGCGGCCGTCTTTCGCCATCTGGTTCAGGTTCTGCGTGAACTGGGCGAGCGGCGTTTCCTTCTGCGCGGCGGCGTCGTCTGACTCGGCATTCGCGTCGCTCGCTTTCGCGGCGTCCGTGCTGCTGGTCTTGGCGATACCGTGCGAGATGAAATTCACCACGTCCAGCCGCGTCACGCCCTGCTGTTGCAGGTAGTACACCGCATGCGAATCCTTCTCGCCGAAGATCGCGACCAGCACGTTCGCGCCGGTCACTTCCTTCTTGCCGTTCGACGTGGATTGCACATGCATGATCGCGCGCTGGATCACACGCTGGAAACCCAGCGTGGGTTGCGTGTCCACGTCGTCCGTGCCGGGCACGGTAGGCGTGTTGTCATGAATGAAGTTGCGCAGGTTCTGGCGCAGATCCTCGATATTGGCCGCGCATGCACGCAACACCTCCGCCGCTGTCGGATTGTCCAACAGTGCCAGCAAAAGGTGTTCGACCGTTATGAACTCGTGCCGCGCCTGGCGTGCTTCCATGAACGCCATGTGCAGGCTGACTTCCAGTTCCTGGGCAATCATGCTTCCTCCATCACACACTGCAGCGGATGCCCGGCCTGCCGTGCGTGGGTAACGACTTGCTCGACTTTGGTCGACGCGATGTCCCGCGTATAGACCCCACAAACTCCCCTGCCCTCGCGATGCACCTTCAACATAACCTGTGTTGCGGTTTCACGATCTTTATTGAAATATTCCTGCACGATCATCACCACAAATTCCATTGGCGTGAAGTCGTCATTCAGCAGCACCACCTTATACATGGATGGCGGCTTGAGCTTTTTCTCCTGCCGCTCCAGTACGGTGCTGTCCTGCTTGTCCGGGATAATCGCCATACACCCATTCTAAACAACTAGGACAGGCCCGCAATCCTGTCAAAACCCGGCCGACCGGCCGGTGAGCCCGTTCGCTACCGCATGATGGGAAATCACCCTCCAGGCGTGCGTCATTCGACGAGCCGATTGCGGAGCCGGCCCCTATCCAGTGATGCGTCGCGGCAGTGCCGCGCCGCAGTCGGATCGAGTATCGCACAACCTGCCACGGCTGGCTGGGACGCTCGCCGGAGTCCAGCCGGCGGCGGGCGACCCGCAGAACAGCATGTGAGTGGATTATGCGACTTTTCAAGACGGCCCGCTTGCGCAACCGCACACAACGGAAGCGGGAAAAACCCTGGAAAGTGCCTGTTTGCAACGCGGCAACGGCATCTTAAAATTTTCTTGACACTCGAATAAAGAGCCCCAACAATCAAGCTGGCACTTTTTTCACTGAGCCATAATTTCGAAAAAATGCCGATGGTGAGCTTGTGAGGAGGGAGCGGCTGCATCGCGCGGTCGTCGAGCTTTTCGAGGGCTCGTGGTAGTGACATGAGTTACAGGGGAAGTTGGAATGGCAACTGGTACGGTCAAATGGTTCAATGACGCAAAAGGTTTCGGATTCATCACGCCTGACGAGGGTGGTGAGGATCTGTTTGCACACTTCTCGGCCATCCAGATGAATGGGTTCAAGACCCTCAAGGAAGGTCAAAAGGTCACCTTCGAGGTCGTGCAAGGCCCGAAAGGCAAACAGGCATCGAACATCCAGGCACCTGCCTGAAACTGCTCGATACCCGTCCTTTGAAACCCGGCTCCGCGCCGGGTTTCTTTTTTTGGGCGCCACCCTGATGGCCGTCCTGACGCGCGAGCGTCCCAAATACCGGGTGATCAATCGATTTTCCGGCGCCGGCGGCGCAAAAAAATACCCCGGCCACCTCACGGCGCCGGGGTCGTCGATGCGAGCCGGGTCAGCCCGGCGCGAGCCGCTTACATATTCTCGATCAGCACCTGCCCGAAGCCGGAGCACGACACCTGCGTCGCCCCTTCCATCAGGCGCGCGAAGTCATACGTCACGCGCTTTTGCAAAATCGACTTTTCCATCGACTTGATGATCAGGTCCGCCGCCTCGATCCAGCCGAGGTGCCGCAGCATCATTTCCGCTGAGAGAATTTCCGAACCCGGATTCACGTAATCCTTGCCCGCGTATTTCGGCGCGGTGCCGTGCGTGGCTTCGAACATCGCGACCGAATCCGACATGTTCGCGCCCGGTGCAATACCGATACCGCCGACTTGCGCGGCGAGCGCGTCCGAAACGTAATCGCCGTTCAGGTTCAGCGTGGCGATCACATCGTATTCAGCCGGACGCAACAGGATTTGCTGCAGGAACGCGTCGGCGATCACGTCCTTCACCACGAGGTCGCCACCCGTCTTCGGATTCTTGATCTTCATCCACGGGCCGCCGTCGATCAGTTCCGCCGCGAACTCCTTTTGCGCCAGCGCATAACCGTAGTCGCGGAAGGCGCCTTCCGTGAACTTCATGATGTTGCCCTTGTGCACCAGCGTGACCGAGCGGCGATCGTTGTCGAGCGCATACTGGATCGCCTTGCGCACCAGGCGCTCCGTGCCTTCGCGCGACACCGGCTTGATGCCGATCCCCGAGGTTTCCGGGAAGCGGATCTTCTTCACGCCCATTTCTTCCTGCAGGAACTTGATGACCTTCCTGGCCTGTTCCGATTCAGCCGGCCATTCGATGCCGGCATAGATGTCTTCCGAGTTCTCGCGGAAGATCACCATGTTGGTTTTCTCCGGCTCACGCACCGGGGAAGGCACACCCTTGAAATACTGCACCGGACGCAAACACACATACAGGTCCAGTTCCTGGCGCAGCGCGACGTTCAGCGAACGGATGCCGCCACCCACCGGCGTGGTAAGCGGACCCTTGATCGACACGACGTATTCCTTGAGCACCTGCAGTGTCTCTTCGGGCAGCCACACGTCCGGGCCGTACACCTTGGTCGACTTCTCGCCGGCGTAGATTTCCATCCAATGGATTTTCTTCTTGCCTGCGTACGCTTTTTCCACCGCGGCATCCACCACCTTGAGCATCACCGGCGTGATATCGAGGCCCGTGCCGTCGCCTTCGATAAACGGAATGATCGGCTGGTCGGAGACGTTGAGCGAGAAATCTGCGTTGACGGTGATTTTGTCACCGCCGGTCGGAACCTTGATGTGCTGATACGGCATGATCGGACTCCAGTGAAGGCTGTGCTGAAAGCTGATGGGAGACTGCGAAAATGGGCGCTCCTCGCTACGCGCAATGCCGGACGCCCGCAAGCGGCCTGGCCGCTATTCTAGCCCACGCGGGTGCTGCAACGAGGCCGCAACGGCTCGGGGTTTTCCCAACATGGCGGCAAAGCGAGCCGGCGAGGCGGTTGCGTTCGTCTCTTATATAAGACCAGGAACTTGCCGTCACAGCTTATGCATTATTATCCCGCCATTCGCTACTGAACCGGCGGCGCCCCTGGCCTGAGCGGTGGCTTCCGCCGCGGCCCGCGCAACTCGCCTTTCATCGATTCCCTATGCGTCTTCTTGCTCTGAACAAACCGTTCGGCACCATCTGTCAGTTCTCGCCGCATGAAACGCGCGCGTCGCTGGCCGACTGGGTCAAGGTGCCCGGCGTCTATCCGGCGGGACGGTTGGATTCCGATAGCGAAGGACTGCTGCTTCTCACCGACGACGGCGCGCTGCAAGCGCGCATAGCCGAGCCGCGTCACAAGCTCGTCAAGCGTTATTGGGCGCAGGTGGAAGGCGCGGTCGACGAGGCCACGTTGAAGAAGCTCGCGCGTGGCGTCGATCTCGGCGATTACGTGACGCGGCCCTGCCGCGCGGAATACGTGGAACCGGGCGACTCGCTCTGGACACGCACGCCGCCGATCCGCTTTCGCGCCGCAATTCCGACGACATGGATCGAACTCTCGATCACCGAAGGCAAGAACCGCCAGGTGCGACGCATGACCGCGGCGGTCGGTTTTCCGACATTGCGTCTCGTGCGCGCGGGCATCGGCGCGCTCGACATTTTCTCGCTGGGACTTCAGCCGGGCGAAAGCGTCGAATTGCCGTTGAAGGCGCCATGGGAAGGCGTCGTTTGAACGCGTGCAGATGCGCGAGGAGCTCACAAGAATCCGCATCAACGCATGTGCTCAGTGGCGACAAGAAAAAGCTAAGCCGTTGTATCCGCAGTCAAAAGCACGCGTGAAACCATCATGAAAAACGCGTGAAACAAATGCATGCGCCGCGATGCGGCAGCGAGCCTTCGCATCGATACATTCGCAAATAAATTTTCCGCAAAATTCACGTCAACCGGTGCGCGAGCTCACGCGTTATTCGACGCAGATGCCGCCCGAAGCTATCCGGCATTCAGCCCTAAGGGCCTTTGCGCAAGCCGCTCTCGCGGTAAAGCGCAGGGAGTCTGAGCGCTAGGCAGACGCGTCGAAAAATTTGTTCGATGCGGCTGTCAACCGAAAGGTGGATGGCACGTTTACCGACATGACTCCATATATAACCGGGTCATTTGGTTAATTAACTAAAGCTGAGGATTTCAAAATGAACAAACTGATCGCCGCTCTGGTCGCTGGCCTCTTCGCAACGGCAGCATTCGCACAAGCTTCGGCACCGGCAGCTCCGGCAGCCGCTTCGGCAGCTCCGGCAGCAGCAGCTTCGTCGGCAAAGAAGACCACGAAGCACGCTCACAAGAAGTCGCACAAGAAGGCAGCAGCTGCTGCTGCAGCTTCGGGCGCTTCGGAGTAAGTTTGTTGTAAAAACGCAGTCAAGAACTAGCTTCATTGCCGTTCTTACGGCGTTGAAAGGCAGATCGCCGCAAGGCTTTCTGCCTTTTTGTTTTTGACGCGCTCGCGTAACATTCGCGGGTTAATTTCCAGCAAGGAGTCATGCCGTGCGATTTTTCATGCGCTCGTTGATTGCGCGTTTCGCTGTTGCCGTTGCACTGCCGCTCGCCGCGATGTCGTTTGCCGCCACGACCGCCGCCCCCGCTCACGCGCAGCAGATGCCGGCCGGCGCGAAGCAGCCGGGCGACTTCCCGCGCGCGAAGCTGACCGCGGGCATGTTCGTGATCGACGCCGCCGTCGCCGCCAACGATGCGGATCGCGAGCAAGGTTTGATGTACCGCACGAGCCTCGCGCCGAACGAAGGCATGCTGTTCGTCTTCAACGAGAACGCCGTGCATTGCTTCTGGATGAAGAACACGTTGATCCCGCTGTCGATCGCCTTCATCCGCGCCGACGGCACGGTCACCGATATCGACGAGATGCAGGCCGAGACCACCAACAATCACTGCCCGAAGAACAACGGCGTGTATGTGTTGGAAATGAGCAAGGGCTGGTTCACGTCGAAAGGCATCAAACCGGGGATGAAGATCCAGGGGTTGCCGGCGGCGCAATAGTTGCCAGCGGCCATGGCGGCGAACGCCGCCGCTTCGCCCGCCGCTTTTTCGGAAAAGCCGGCGCCTTTCACGAGGCGCCGGCTTTTTTCATTGGCGGGGCCGAGTGCGCCGGGCGCGCCGCACCCCCGTTCCGTCGGCCGAAGTCCCCGCCAGCAGGCGTTCACGCCCGGCTGGCAAGATTCCTGCAAAAGCCGGGCCGACGCGCTATCCTAGTAGTCTTAGCAAAAGCAGCACTCAAGCTCTCCGGGCAGCACAGGCTGCCGCCCGGCCAGCGTTTCAGGCGCGCCATTCCAAGGAGGTTCACGTGCCCCGCAAGACTCCCATCGAGCGCTACCGGAATATCGGCATTAGCGCTCACATCGATGCCGGCAAAACCACCACTACTGAACGCATCCTGTTCTACACCGGCGTGACCCACAAGATCGGCGAGGTTCACGACGGTGCGGCGACGATGGACTGGATGGAACAGGAGCAGGAGCGCGGCATCACCATCACGTCGGCGGCCACCACCGCGTTCTGGAAAGGTATGGCCGGCAACTATCCCGAACATCGGATCAACATCATCGACACCCCGGGCCACGTCGACTTCACCATCGAGGTGGAACGCTCGATGCGCGTGCTCGACGGCGCCTGCATGGTGTACGACTCGGTCGGCGGCGTGCAGCCGCAGTCTGAAACGGTGTGGCGCCAGGCAAACAAGTACAAGGTGCCGCGCATTGCGTTCGTCAACAAGATGGACCGCACCGGTGCGAACTTCACGAAGGTCGTCGAGCAGCTGAAGTCGCGCCTGGGCGCGTACCCGGTGCCGTTGCAGGTGCCGATCGGCGCCG
>DASPZL010000485.1:0-4101 GCA_035636295.1 Paraburkholderia sp. | reverse complement strand
ACGCTTGCACGCATTGCCGGCGCGGCGCGTGCGCGGCTGCGGGCGTAGTCGAGCGAGGTGTTGGGCCTGCCCCGGCGGTTGCGCGGCTCCCACGCCGACGCCCATCTGCGTTTCTGGCGAAAATTCATAGTTGCATGCACGCCTGGAACGACGCCCCCGTTCCATCCCGATGACGTATTTCTTCTATATGGCCGATTTATGTCGGCGTCTACTGAAAACACTGATCGGGAACACCCACGCGGCAGCCGCCGCATCAACGAGGGGATGACATGTCTACCGCTTTTCGCGCAAGCGCAGCCGCCCGACTCGAGCGCCTGCCGTTTTCCGGTTATCACCGGACCATCTTCATCATCATCGCGATCGCGTTCTTCTTCGATTCCGTCGATCTCGGCACGATGACCTTCGTGCTTGGCTCGATCAAAACGGAGTTCCATCTGTCGACCGCGACGACGGGGCTGGTTGCGAGCGCGAGCTTCTTCGGCATGGTGGTGGGCGCGGCGATTGCCGGATTGCTGGCTGACCGCTTCGGACGGCGGCCCGTGTTTCAGTGGAGCATGGTGTTGTGGGGGCTTGCGTCGTACTTGTGTTCGACCGCGCAGAGCGTTGAAGCGCTGATCTTTTATCGCGTGCTGCTCGGCTTCGGCATGGGCATGGAGTTCCCGATCGCGCAGACGCTGCTGTCGGAATTCGTGCCGGCAGGCTCGCGCGGACGCCTGATCGCGCTGATGGACGGCTTCTGGCCGCTCGGCTTCATCACGTCGGGCGTGGTGTCGTATTTCGTGCTGCCGACCTTCGGCTGGCGCACGGAGTTCGCGCTGCTCGCGATTCCGGCGGTGTTCGTGCTGGTCGTGCGCCGCGTCGTGCCGGAATCGCCGCGTTGGCTCGAACATCGCGGACGCATTGCCGAAGCGGACAAGGTGCTCGCCCAGATCGAAGTGAAAGTGATGAAGGCGGCGGGTCTGAGCCAATTGCGCGCGCCGGTGATGCTGGCGGAGCCGGCTGCGGCGAAGGGCAGCGGCGCGTTTCGCGAGATCTGGAGCATTGCCTACCGGCGCCGCACGATCATGGTGTGGACGCTGTGGTTCTTCGCGTTGCTCGGGTTTTACGGGCTGACGTCGTGGCTCGGCGCGTTGATGCAGCAGGCCGGTTTTGCGGTGACGAAGTCGGTGTTGTACACGGTGCTGATTTCGCTCGGCGGGATTCCGGGCTTCATTTGCGCGGCGTGGCTGGTCGAACGCTGGGGGCGCAAGCCGACGTGTATCGCGTCGCTCGCGGGCAGCGCGGTGATGGCGTATGTCTACGGGCAGACCGCGTTGCATGCGCAGACGCCGACGCTGCTGATCTGCGCGGGGCTCGCGATGCAGTTCTTTCTGTTTGCAATGTGGGCCGTGCTTTATACGTATACGCCTGAGCTTTATGGCACGGGTGCGCGGGCAACAGGTTCCGGGTTCGCGTCGGCCATTGGCCGTGTGGGCTCATTGATCGGGCCGTATGTGGTCGGTGTCGTGCTGCCGGTGTTCGGTCAAGGCGGCGTGTTCTCGCTCGGTGCGATGTGTTTTGTGATTGCGGCAGCGGCGGTCTGGGTGCTGGGTATCGAGACGCGCGGATTGGCGTTGGAGACGCTGGTGTCGGAAGCGGTTGAGTCGGACGCGCAGGGGGTGTTGAGTCCGGTGCGGGAATGAGGGATTGCCGGGCAAGCAAGGTGTAAAAAAAACCGCGAGTTTCTCGCGGCTTTCTCGTTGGAAGCTGGACTGGGTTTGGCGCGGCTGTTAAACCGCGGCCACCTCCCGCTTCCTCGACGCCACCCCATTCGCCACGAAGTAAGGCGTCTCCACTCGCGCCAACGCTTCACGCCCGCGAATCCGATCCGCGATCTTCTCCGCGAGCATGATGGTCGGCGCGTTCAGATTGCCGGTCGTGATCCGCGGCATGATCGACGCGTCGACCACGCGCAGCGCGTCCATGCCATGCACGCGTCCCTCGCTATCGACCACGGCCATGTCGTCATACCCCATCTTGCACGAACACGACGGATGAAACGCGGTTTCCGCTCGCATCCGCACGAAAGCATCGAGCTGTTCATCAGTCGTCAACTCGGCGCCAGGATTCAGCTCGCGGCCGCGATAACGGTCGAGCGCCGGTTGCCGCATGATCTCGCGCGTAATGCGAATGCCGTCGCGGAACTCGCGCCAGTCGAGCGGATCGGCCATGTAGTTGAACAGAATGCTCGGATGCACGGCCGGATCGCGTGACGTGAGCTTCACGCGGCCACGGCTTGGAGAGCGCATCGAGCCGACGTGCGCCTGGAAGCCGTGCATCTTGATCGCATTGGAACCGTTGTAGTTGATCGCGACCGGCAGAAAGTGATACTGGATGTTCGGCCATAAGTCTTCATCGCGAGTGCGGATGAAGCCGCCCGCTTCGAACTGGTTGCTCGCGCCAATACCCGTGCCGTTGAGCATCCATTCGAGTCCGATCGCAGGCTGATTCCACCACTGCAGCGCGGGATAAAGCGAAACCGGCTCCTTGCATTCGTACTGGATATACATCTCCAGATGGTCCTTCAGATTTTCACCGACACCCGGCAGATCGTGAACCAGCGGAACGTCGAGTTCGCGCAGCCACGTCGAGCGACCCACACCCGAGCGCTGCAGCAATTGCGGCGACGCAATCGCGCCGCTGCACACCAGCACCTCGCGGCGCGCATGCGCATTCACCGCATTACCATGATGCAGGTAGGCGACGCCCACCGCGCGCTTGCCCGAAAACAGCACGCGATCGGTCATGGCATGTGTGACGATCGTCAGATTCGGCCGCGTCTTCGCGCGATCCAGATAGCCGCGTGCCGTGCTCGCACGGCGGCCATTCGCCGTGACCGTGCGATCCATCGGACCGAAGCCTTCCTGCTGATAGCCGTTCAGATCGTCGGTGCGCGGAAAGCCCGCTTGCACACCGGCCTCTACCATCGCGGCGAACAAAGGATTATTGCCCGGCTTGCTCGTGGTCACATGCACCGGACCGTCGCCGCCGTGATACGCGTTCGCGCCGACATCGCGCGTTTCGGCTTGGCGGAAGTAGGGCAGGCAATCCAGATAGGTCCAGTTTTCCAGACCGGGGCGCGTGGCCCAGCCGTCGTAATCGAGCGCATTGCCGCGTATGTAGCACATGCCGTTGATCAGCGACGAACCGCCAAGCCCCTTGCCGCGGCCGCATTCCATGCGACGGTTGTTCATGTGCGGCTCGGGGTCCGTTTCATACGCCCAGTTATAGCGCCGTCCTTGCAGCGGATATGCGAGCGCCGCGGGCATCTGCGTGCGAAAGTCGAAACGGTAGTCGGGGCCGCCTGCTTCGAGCAGCAGTACGGTCACGCCCGCGTCTTCGGTCAGCCGCGAGGCGAGCACGTTGCCCGCCGAACCCGCGCCGACGATGATGTAGTCGTATTCGTTCGAAGCCATCGCCGCCACTCCTTAGAACACCGGTTGATATGGGCCGAGTTCGACCTGCACGGATTTGATGCGCGTGTAGTGCTCGAGCGTGGTGATGCCGTTCTCACGGCCGACGCCCGATTGCTTGTAGCCGCCCACCGGCATTTCCGCGGGCGATTCGCCCCACGTGTTGATCCAGCAGATGCCGGCTTCCAACCGATGAATCACGCGATGCGCGCGCGACAGGTTCTCCGTCACGACGCCTGCCGCGAGACCGTAGGCGGTTTTGTTCGCGCGCGAGATCGCTTCGTCTTCTTCATCGAATACGAGGATGCTCATTACCGGGCCGAAGATTTCCTCGCGCACGATGCGCATGTCGTCACGGCATCCGGTGAACACGGTCGGCTCGACGTATTGGCCGTTGCCGAAGTGGCCCTCGGAAATGCGCTTGCCGCCCGCCATCAATCGCGCGCCTTCCTGTACGCCGCTCTCGATGTAGCCGAGCACTTTCTGCAATTGGGCGGCGCTCACGAGCGGGCCGAAGTTGGTGTCCGCAGCGGTGGGCGCGCCTACGCGAATGCGCTTCACACGCTCCAGCACCAGCGCTTCGAAGCGTTCGAGCACGCCGCGTTGCACGAACACGCGCGTACCGTTGGTGCAGACCTGACCGGCGCTG
>DASPZL010000484.1:0-5015 GCA_035636295.1 Paraburkholderia sp. | reverse complement strand
CATCCACAGCACCGCCGCCGCGAGCAGCCCGAGCACGATGAACTCGCGGGGGTTGAGGTCCTTCAGCTTTGCGACGTGGTCATTGGCGACGCCGCCGAAGATCACGCGCTTGTACATCCACAGCGTGTAGGCCGCGCTCAGGATCAACGTGGAAGCCGCGATTGCGCCGATCCAGAAGTTGAAGCGGATCGCGCCCATCAGCACCATGAACTCGCCGACGAAACCCGACGTGCCCGGCAGGCCGATATTGGCCATCGAGAACAGCATCACGAACGCCGCGAAGCGCGGCATGGTGTTGGCAACGCCGCCGTATTCGGTGATCGACGCGGTCTTCGTGCGGTCGTACAGCATGCCCGTGCACAACAGCATCGCGCCGGACACCACGCCGTACGACAGCATTTGCACGATCGCGCCGGCCTGACCGATGCGGTTGAAGACGAACAGGCCGAGCGTCACGAGGCCCATGTGCGCGACCGTCGAATACGCCAGCAAACGGCGCATGTCGGTCTGCACGAGTGCCAGCAGGCTCGCATAGATCACTGCGACGAGCGATAGCGTAATCATCATCGGCGCGAAGAAATGACTTGCCTGCGGTGCGATCGGCAACGCGAAACGCAGCAGACCATAACCGCCCAGTTTCAGCATGCCGATCATCACGGCGGCGCCGGTCGGGCCGTCGAGGTGGACGTCCGGCAGCCACGTGTGCAGCGGCCACATCGGCACCTTCACGCCGAACGCGGCAAGGAAGCCCAGGAAGATCAGAACCTGCGGCATGGTGCCGAGGCGCGTTTCACGCCACAGCGCGAGGTCGAAGCTGTGCGTCTGGCTGTACAGGTACAGCATCGACATCAGCATCATCAGCGAGCCGAGGAACGAAACGAAAAAGAACTTCACCGCGGCGTACGAGCGGTTCGACTGCCCCCACGTGCCGATTAGCAGATAGAGCGGAATCAGCGTCGCTTCGAACGAGATGAAGAACAACATGCCGTCGAGTGACGTGAACACGCCTTGCATGAAACCGGACAGCATCAGGAACGCGCCGAAGTACTGCGCGGTGCGCTCGGTGATCGACTCCCACGAAGCGACCACGATGATGATCGTGGTGAGCGCGGTCAGCGCGACGAGCCACAGCGAGATGCCGTCCACCCCCACATGCCACGCTATGTCGAAGGTGGGCGACCAGCGTACGTTCTCCACGAACTGCATCGACGTGACGTCGTTGCGGAAATTCGCGACCAGCGGAATGACCGGCAGGAAGCCCGCAACCGCGCCTGCGAGAGCGAGCATGCGGGTGCGGCCGCGCGCCTTGTCCGATCCGGCACGCAGCACTAGCAGGCCGGCAATAATGGGGATCCAGATGAGAAGACTGAGAAGCGGAGGCAATGGCATGTGTTCTTGGGTACTTGGTGTGCAAAACGAGTGCAAAACACCCCGCCAATGCCTTCAAAAAAGAAAGCATCGAAAAGGATTTGAAGGCTTTGGTTCGCTGAGGAAGTCGAGAGGTGCTAAGCGACGTTTCTTTGAGGCAAATCAGCAAGGAATAGGAGATTACCCTTATCTAAAAGATTTTGCAGCGCATCAAGACAAAAAAGTACCGATCGAAAAGCGCCATTGCCAGGAACGCTCTTGAAGGAAAAGGCGAAATGTGCAGACGCACATTCCGATCGTTGAGAAATGGCATGGGAGAAGGACTGCACGCCCCAAAACGGAGCATGAAGAGAAGATGGAGGCGCGCCAGGCCTTGTCTTTGTTATATGTTTGAAAGTTTATTTTTTCGAAACCTTCAAACGCACTTTGCGCGAGGTCGCCGCAAGCGGCGATGCCGGCGCTCTGTGTGTCGATAAATTGCTGCGAGATCAGGCTGTTCATCATGCGCTCCGGGAAGGGACGGTTTTTCGCCGCGTGGAGGCTGGCGATCAGCCGTCGACCGCCGCTGCATCGCAGCAAGCGCTGTTCCCATTGACACTCGGCGTCGGACGATAAAGAGGCTCGCATCAGATCGCGTGCGGCGAGCCTGCTCTACTCTGACAAGCCGCTATACTGCGGCGGTTCGTGGGCGACGTGCGTGCGCGGCGCGCATATTCATCGGCACCCTCCGAGGCCGCCCTCTTTTGCAAGACTGATCGGATACCGCATGCCTGGTAAGGAAACCTCCGTTCCCGCGCTCGAGTGCCGCGGACTGAGCAAGAGCTATGGCGCCGGCCGCATCGTGCTGGCGCAACTCGATTTCACGCTCGAGCCGGGGGAGTTCGTCGCGATCATGGGCGACTCGGGCGTCGGCAAATCGACGCTGCTGAATCTGATTGCCGGTCTCGACAGTGCGGATAGCGGCGACGTCATCATCGACGGAAGCGCCGTTTCACGTCTGGATGACAATGCGGCCACGCGTCTGCGCCGGCAAAAACTCGGCTTCGTGTTTCAGGCATTCCACGTGCTTCCGCATCTCACGCTTGCACAAAATGTGGCGCTGCCATTGCTATTGAACGATTTGCCGACGGCCCGCGCGCTCGATATGCTCGCGGCGGTCGGCTTGAGCGGCCGCGGCGACGATTTTCCGCGCCAACTCTCCGGCGGCGAATTGCAGCGCGTCGCGATCGCACGCGCGCTCGTGCATCACCCAAAGCTGATTCTCGCCGACGAGCCTACGGGCAATCTCGATCCCGATACCGCGCACGACGTGCTCGGCCTGTTTCGCGCACAAAGCAAGGCAACGGGTGCGGCCACGATCATGGTCACGCACTCGGAAGCCGCCGCGGTAATTGCCGACCGCATTCTGATTCTGAGCGATCGCGGTTTGCACGCATCGTCCAGGCACGCTGCGCGATCCGAGGCGCGATCAGGCGATGATACGCACTGACCCACGTTCGCTGCTGCGCATGCGAGGACACCGCGTGCTCGCGCGCTGGCTGCTCGGCGCGGAATGGCGCAGTCATCGCGGCCGCGCACTGGTTGCAATAGCAACGATCGCGCTCGGCGTCGCGCTCGGTTACGCGGTGCAATTGATCAATAGCGCGGCCTTCAACGAATTCTCCGCGGCGGCCCGCAGTCTCTCGGGCGTTGCGGATCTTCAGGTGCGCGGCGCACAAGCTTCATTCGACGAGTCCCTTTATCCGCGGCTGGCGACTGAGCCCGGTGTGGCGCTGGCGAGTCCCGTACTTGTACTCGACGTCACCGTGCCGGACCAGAGCGCCGCGCTGCCGGTGCTCGGCATCGACGTCTTCAAAGCGAGCCGCATTGCGCCCGATCTGATCGGCGTGCCGTCGCCGGAACGGCCATTCGATGCGCTCGCGGCCGATACGGTGTTTCTCTCCCCGGCGGCGCAGCAATGGTTGAAGGTGAAAACCGGCGACCGGATCGCACTGCGAAGCGGTACCTCGATCGTGCATTTGCGCGTGGCCGGCGGCCTCGTGAGAACGCGTCCGGGTCAGCGGCTCGCGGTGATGGACATCGCCGCCGCTCAGTGGAAGTTCGGCAAGGTAGGCAAACTGTCGCGCGTCGACTTGCTGCTGGAACGCGGCGTCGATCGTGAGCGCTTCAGGCGTGAGCTGCAAGCACGCCTCGGCAACCAGTGGGTGATCTCCGAAACGCGCGACGCCGAGAGCCGCACCGATCGTCTGTCGCGCGCCTATCGAATCAATATGAACGTGCTCGCGCTGGTGGCGCTTTTCACCGGCGCGTTTCTCGTGTTTTCGACGCAGGCGCTCAGCGTCGTGCGGCGGCGCGCGCAGTTCGCGATGCTGCGCGTACTCGGACTGACGCGCGGCCAGTTGCTGCGCCAGATCCTGATGGAAGGCGCGCTGCTGGGGCTGATCGGTTCGCTGTCCGGTCTCACGCTCGGTTATGCGATGGCGAGCGGCGCGCTGCGTTTTTTCGGCAGCGACCTTGGGGGTGGCTATTTTCCCGGCGTGCAGCCACAAGTTGGCTTTGAACCGCTCGCAAGCGCACTGTTTCTGACGCTGGGAATCACGGTGGCGGTATTGGGCAGCCTCGCACCCGCGTTGGAGGCGGCCCGCGCAAGGCCGGCTGCGGCGCTCAAGGCAGGCGCCGAAGAAGGCGCGTTGGCGCGGCTCGCCACGCCATGGCCCGCTTTACTGTGCTTGCTGGTGGCCGCCGTGCTCACGCAGTTGCCGCCATTGTTCGACGCGCCGATTGGCGGCTATCTCGCCGTCGCGCTGTTGTTGCTCGGCGGGATCGCGCTGATGCCACGCGTGACCGCGCTCATATTCGGCGCGGCGAGCCGTGCTTTCGGCACGCGACGTCGCGTGGGCGCGGCCGGCACGCTCGCGCTGGCGCGTCTCGCGAATGCGCCGGGCCACGCCTCGATCGCGATGGGCGGCGTGTTGTCGAGTTTCGCGCTGATCGTCGCGATGGCGATCATGGTGGCCAGCTTTCGCGTTTCCGTCGAGGACTGGCTGGGCCATCTTCTGTCGGCCGATCTGTACGTGCGTGCCGCGCCGAATGGCGATACGGGTGGCTTACGCCCCGCTGAACAGACGCTGCTCGCGGCCGTGCCAGGCATCAGGAGGGCCGCATTCGCCCGCACCTCGCGGCTCACACTCGATCCCGCACGCCCGGACATCGCCTTGCTCGCACGTGAAATCGACGCCGCCGATCCGGGCGCGAATCTGCAAATGACCGGCGCGGTGCTGGCTCCTTCCGAGTTTCACGGAGACGAAACACCTATTTGGGTATCCGAAGCAATGATCGATCTGTATGGATATAAGCTTGGCCAGCGCGTGCAATTGCCGCTTGGCGAGCACGGTCATGAGTTCGTCGTGGCCGGCGTATGGCGCGATTACGTGCGGCAGACCGGCGCGATCCAGATACGGCTTGCCGATTACCGGCGCTTGACCGCCGACACGAACGCGACCGATGTGGCCGTGACCATGCAGCCGGGAACGCGCGTCGAGCGCGTGATCGCGGGACTGCGTGCGCTGCCCTTCGGCGCGTCGCTGGACCTGTCGCAACCGGGCGAAATCCGCGCGCGTACGCTGGTCATCTTCGATCGGAGTTTT
>DASPZL010000483.1:0-7357 GCA_035636295.1 Paraburkholderia sp. | reverse complement strand
GTCGGCACGAGATTGACGTTAGCGGGTGTGCCTTCGTCGACGATCTTCACGCGCGTCTCGTACTGCAGCGCGGCGATCGTGAAGGTGGCGACGTGGCGGCCGTCGTAGCGATAAACGTACGACTCCAGTGGTTGCAGACCGTCGGTGGCTTCGCTGCGGTATTGGCCGGGCTTGCTGGTGAGAATGATGTACATGGTGCGATCGTTGAAGTCAGGCGGGTGACGTGCCGTCAGGCGGCGTGTCGTTCTGGGCGAGTTCGATGTCGTGATCGATCCACAACTGGCAGGCGAGGCGATAGCCTTGCGTCAAACGCTCGCCCAGTTGCTTGCGCTCCTTCCAGTTCGGTTCCGGCAGATACTCGCCGCCGCTGATAACGACACACGCGCACTGCGAGCATTTCCCCATGCCGCACTCGTAACGCAGGTGCGGATAGGGAAACTGCCGGATGCCGGCGCGCACCACCAGATTGGTGTTGTCCTTGACCGAGTCGCGGTAGGTCTCGCCGTTCTTGTGAAAGACCACGTTTGGCATTGCTTTCTCCTTGCCCGCGCTACCGCTGGTACGGCGATAGGCGAGCTTACACATAAAAAGTACATCGTATACAGTTAAACGAGCAATCGACGCCTTCAGATCGACAGGTCGCCGCGTTCGGCCCGCTGGAGGGACTGTCAAATTACTCGTAGAAGTGACATACCGTCCGCGAACTATTCATAATAGTATACCGTATACTTTAGCTGGAGCGTCAAGTTGCCAATTTCCGCCGGCGTCGCCCAACGGTCGCGGCGGCCGGCGTCCCTTTCATTCTTTCAGGAGTGGTTTCCGATGATTCATCTCACCGACCAGCAGATCGACGCACTGATCGGCTTTGACGAAGCGATCCCCGCGCTCGACACCGCCTTCCGCGCGTTCGCGCGCGGCGACGCCGCGGTGCAGCGGCGCGTGCGCACCGAGGCCGGCGGCGTGAAGCTGTCCACGCTCGGCGCCGTCGTGCCCGAACTAGGCGTGGCGGGCGCCAAGGTCTATTCGACCATTGCAGGGCGTTTCAACTTTTCGATCATCCTTTTTTCCACCGACGACGGCCGGCCGCTCGCCACGCTCGAAGCGAACGCGATCACCCGCTTGCGCACGGCGGCGACGACAGTGCTTGCGCTGCGGGCGCTGGCTAAACCTGGCGCGCGCTCCGTTGCGTTGTTCGGCACCGGCGTGCAGGGACGCGCCCACGCCCACGCGCTTGCAGCGTTCACATCGCTCAGAGACTTTCGGATCGTCGGACTGGAGGGAACGGCTGAACTTGCCGGCGAACTGAATCGCACTTATGCGCAGCGCGGCGTCCAAGCGCGTCCCGCCAGCGCGGAGGACGCCATTGAAGGCGCAGACGTCGTCGTCACGGCGACCCGTGCGACTGGCGCGCTGTTCGACGGCAATCTGCTGTCGCCCGGCGCGACGATCGCGGCGATCGGATCGAGTCTGCCGCACACGCGCGAGCTCGACGATACGACGGTGTCGAGCGCGTCGCGGATCGTGGTGGAGTTGCGCGAGCAGGCGCGCGAGGAAGCGGGCGATCTGGTGCAGAGCGCACCGGGCACGTTTGTCTGGGACGACGTGGTCGAACTGGGCGCGGTGCTCGAAGGCTTCGCCGTGGGGCGCCGCGACGACAGCGACATCGTGCTGTACAAAGCGGTCGGCATCGGCTTGCAGGACGTCGCGCTGGCCGCGCTGGCCTACGCGCGCGCGACCGGCCTAAGTGCCGCACCGGGCGTTGCTTCAACGTTGGCGTGACACCTATGAACGTCTCCCGTGAGCTGGCCGTCCCGGCCGTTTCCGGCGCGCCACGCACGTTCCGACAGTCGCTGCTCGCCGTGCTCGGGCTGTCCACGGTCGTGATGATGGTCGCCATCGACCAGACCGTGGTCGGCACCGCGTTGCCGACCATCGTCGCCGAACTCGATGGCTTCGATCTGTATGCGTGGGTTGCGACAGCCTATCTGCTGACTTCGGTCATCACCGTGCCGATCTTCGGACGCCTGGGCGACCGGCTTGGCCGCAAGCCGCCGGTCGTCACGGCGATCGTGCTGTTCACGCTGGCGTCCGTGCTGTGCGGCGTGGCCTGCAGCATGACGCAGCTCGTGCTGTTTCGCGCGTTGCAAGGCATTGGCGGCGGCATGCTGGTCGGCACCTGCTTTGCGTCGATTCCCGATCTGTTTCCCGATCCGGTGGTGCGCCTGCGCTGGCAGGTTCTGTTCTCGAGCGCATTCGGGGTGGCCAATGCGCTCGGGCCGTCGCTCGGCGGTTTTCTGAGTCAGCACTATGGCTGGCGCTCGGCGTTCCTCGTCAATCTTCCGGTGGGACTGGCGAGCCTGCTGCTGGTGAGCCGCTATCTGCCGCGCATCGTGCCGCCGCGCGGCGCTCCAACCCGACTGGCGCGGTGCGCTGCTGATCGCGGTTTCGCTGGGCGCCTCGCAGATGCTGGTCGAATCCTTATCGGAGCGCGCATCGCTGTGGTGCATCGCGCTACTCGCGGCAGTGTCGGCGGGCGCGGTCGCGCTGCTTTTGCGCGAGGAGGCGCGCGCCGTAGATCTGGTCTTGCCGTTGCCGTTGCTGCGTGGGCGCGCGATCGGCACCTCGCTCGGTCTTTCCGCGCTGCTGGGCGTCGCCATGTTCGCACTGCTGTTCTACGTGCCGTTGCTGCTGCAAGGCGGCCTCGGGATGTCGGCCAGCGTGGCGGGTCTCTCGATCACGCCATTCGTCACGTTCATCACCGTGGGCACGATCGCCAATACGCGGATCGTCACCCGGCTCAAGCGGCCGAACGTAATGCTATATGCCGGCTTTGCGCTGCTCGGCGCCGCATGCGCGGGGCTTTACGCCACCGGCGATCGCCACGGCGCCGGTTTCATCGTATCGATGCTCGCGGTCGGCCTCGGGATCGGATTCATGATGCCGAATCTCACTGTGTTCGCGCAGCAGGTAGCGGGCAAGACGCATCTGGGCATTGCCACGGCGATGATCCAGTCCGCGCGCATGGTGGGCGGCATGCTTGGCACGGCGATCGCGGGCAGCCTCGGGCGCGCGCGAAGGATGGGGCGCGGCGCTGCTCGATCCGCAGTCGCTGCTCGATCCGGCGCAGGGCGCAGCCGTCGTCGCGCATGCACGCGCGGCCGGCGTCGCGGCCGGGCCGCTCATGCTTGCCGCACGCCATGCGCTCGCTGCATCGGTCGAACATGCATTAATCGTGATTGCAGGATTGATGGTCGTGGCGTGTGTGGCTGTCGCGCGCTTGCCGCTGATCGAGCTGGTTGCGAGAGAGAAGGGCGCTGACAGCGGACGTGTCGGTCAAAGCGGGTGAATTGCCGGCGCGCTCCACCGCCCCTCAACCTTGTTGCGCCTGACGCCGCATGAGCAGGTGGCCAAGAAGCGGCACCAGAACCGCGACCGCCACGCTGACCAGAAATCCCGCATCGATGCCGAGCTGCGCGACCGCCGTGCCGCCGCCGATCTGCTGCAGCGCGTTATCGACGTGGCGGTCGGCTTGCGCCATGTCGCCCGCGACCCAGCCGAGCAGCGCCGCGCCTACGTAGGTCAGCGCAGGCACGCGCTGCAGAAGCGCGATCATCGCGTTGCTGCCAAATGCAATGACAGGCGCGCCGACCGCGAGACCCGCGAACACGTAGAACAGCCGCGATGCTTCCGGCAGCGTTTGCGCGATAGCCGCCGTGGCGAGCGCATTGTCGAGACTCATTGCGAAGTCGGCGCAGACGATCGCGAGAACCGCGCGCCACAGCGCCGAGGCGGCGTGCGTGGTCTCCTCGTCGTCCTGATGCCGGAGCATCTGCACGCCTATCCACACCAGCAGCGCGGCGGCGATCACGTGCATGTACGGCACGGCGAGCACCGCGCCGATCACGCCGATCAGCAACAGCCGAAGCACGATACCGAGGACCGTGCCGAGCATGATGCCGATGCGCCGCTGGCGCGGCGCCAGCGAGCGGCAGGCCATCGCGATGGCGATTGCATTGTCACCGCCTAACAGCACATTGAAGAACACGATTTGCAGAACGGCCCAGCCGTCGTGAGCGAGCGGGGCCGGCAAGCCGGGGAACGTCATCGGAAATGTGTTCCTTCAGCTGATCGCAATTGCGACGACAGTGGCCGCGATCAGGCCGCAAACGACCGGCAGGAAAAGCGCACGCACGGCTTCGAGCACGGGCACCCGGGCGAAACCGGTGACCGCGATCAGCGAGGACCATGCGATGAGCGTGCCGCCGCCCGTCCAAACCGCGCCCATCTGGCCGATCGCCGCAAGCGTGGCCGCGGGCATGTGCGCCATCGGCGCGAGCGCGCCCGCGAGCGAACCCGTGAGCGGCAGTCCCGCGAAACCCGAACCGTCGATGCCGGTCACCATGCCGGTCAGCAGTACCCCGAACGACACGAACACCGGGCTTTGCGGAATGAACTGGCTGCATGCCTGGACCAGTTCGAACAGCAGCGAGGGCACATGCTGGCCCGGCGCAATGCCGAGGATCGTGCCCGCCGTGCTGCTGTCGCCGACGAAGAAGAAGCCCGCGATCGGCAGCACCGCGCCCATCGCCTTGAAGGCGAACACGAGGCCGTCGATGATGTGTTCCGCCGTACGGTCGAGAAAGCCGCGGCGTCCGTTCGAAAGCGTCGTCAGCATCATCAGGATCGCGGCCATGCCGCCGATCAGCGCGGCTGCGTCGCCACCGCGGATCGCGTCCGCGCCGATGATCTGCGGACGGGTCATGACGACTACCACGGCGAGAAACGCGAGCGGCGTGACGATCGAGAAGATTTTGGACCACATTTCCTGGCGCGACATCGCGGCGCCGCTCATCATGCCGGGCATGGCCAGCGCCGCGCCACCGCCTGCCGATGCGAGCGCCGGTTGCGGCTCGTTCAGGAGTCCGCCGTTCGTGCTGCGAGCCAGTTCGGCCTTGGCGAAGCTGCCCTGGTGCAGTTGCGCCTCGGTCTCTGCCGCGCCCGGTTCGCCTTGCGCTTCCCATGCGATCAGATTGGCCGTGCCGGGCTTGCGCACGCTGCGCCGCACGGTCAGGAACCAGGTCATGCCGAGCGCGACCACGCCCGCCACGACCGAAAGCAGAAAGGCCATGTTGGCGACAGCCAGCATATCGGTGCCGGCGGCCTTCGCGCTGATGCCGGGCGCGACCTTGATTACGTAATCCGACGAAAGTGCCATGCCCTGGCCGGCAATCGCGATGGCGGCCGCCGCGCCCAGCGGCGAGAGGCCTGCGTAGATCGCGGCAGGAATCAGGATGGCGCCGACCAGCGGCACGGCCGGCGTCGGCCAGAAGAACAGCGAGATCAGATAGGTGATCAACGCGAGGATAAAGAATGCCACGTGACCATTGACCATGATCCGCTTGAACGGACGGACCATGCGCACGTCGGCGCCGATTTCGCGCAGGCCGTTGAGCAGCGCGGTCATCAGCGCGATCACGAGAAAAATGTTAAACAGTTCGTGCGCGGCCGTAAGGCTGCCCATGAAAATGGCCTGCAGGCCCGTCAGCAGTTTGCCCGACGAGGCGACAGCCACCGCGAAGGTAGCAAGAATCGCAGGGACGACGACATTGGCCCGGAAAATCATTGTCGCGATGATGGCAACCACGCCTATCAAATAACAGTAATGGGCCGGCGTAAGTGACGAAAGGAGGTGCATGGGGGGAACCTCAGTTTGTAAGAGGGATAAGAGTGGTTGTTTCGGTATACTATGTGCAGCTTGATGAATGTCAAAAAAGCAGGACGTCTTTTTTCGTGGTGCGGAACTGGAAATCATCCGGAGTCGGTCGCGAATTGATTTGGATGACTAAATTAATCTGTCCCTGCTTGTCGCCGTTTTCGTGTTGTTATGCCGGCTCGCTACGGCAGCCTGGCGCCGGCCGCTACGCCCGGCGGCCAGCGCCGTTCAGGCCTGCACGTCCGACGTGGCCTGCTGGAACGTGAATCCGTCGGCGTAGAAATAACGGGCGCTGACGTCGAGTTCGGCGAACGCGCGCCTGGCCGAGGCGATCATGTCCGGCGAACCGCAGGCATAGACCGCGTGCTCCGACAGGTCGGGAAACTGCGCGCTGACTGCCTGTTGCACGTACCCTCTCGCGCCGGTCCACGAAGCATCCGCTCGCGACAGCACCGGCGTGTAGTCGAAGTCGTCGTGCCGCGCGGCGAGCGCCGCGAGCGTGTCATGCAGATACAGGTCCTGCGGCGTGCGTCCGCCCCAGAACAGTGCAATCGGCGGGCGGTCCGGATCGGCGAGCAGGTCGCCCAGCATCGCGTAGAGCGGTGCGATGCCGGTGCCGGTCGCGATCATCACGATCGGGCGGTAGTCCTCTTCGTGATAGCCGAAGCCGCCGAACGGCAATTCCACGTCGAGCGTGTCGCCCACCACGAGCGTTGCGAGGCGTTCGTCGGTGAAATAGCCGCCTCCGATCCTGCGAATGTGGAACGCGACCGTCGCCTGATCCGGAGACGAGGCCATCGAAAAGCTGCGCACCCCAGCTTCGCCGAGATGCACATGCATGTATTGCCCCGGCCGGAAAGCGATGCGCTCCTGTCCGTCGATGGCAAGCGTGAGCTTGACCACGTGGTCGGCGGCGTGTTCGAGCGCAACGACCGAAGCGCTGTGCCTCGCCGCCGGCACCGGCGAGACAAGCGGCCGGTCCGTGCTGACGACGAGGGCCGAGGCGGCGCGTGCCTGGCACGCCAACGCATAGCCTTCCGCCGCCTCCTGTTCGGAGAGCCCCGGCGGCATCTCGTCGTAGCGCACGGCGCCGCTCAGCAGCTTGACGCGGCAGGTGCCACACGCGCCGAAACAGCATTCGGAAGGCAACATCACACCGGCGCGCACGGCGGCGTCGAGCACGGTCTCGCCCTCGGCGGCGTCGAACGTGCATCCTTCCTCGAGCCAGGTTACCTGATGATTCACGGCTGCGCCTCCGCGTCAGTTACAGCTTGATATCGCTTTGAACGAGGACCTCGCGGCCCGACTCGCGCAGCAGGTCACGTAGCGCGGCGAGACCGGCGAGGCCCGCGGCGGTGTCCTGCTCGCCGTTGCCGCCGCTCAGACCGATGCCGCCCACCACCTGGTTGTCGACCACGATCGGAAAGCCGCCGACGAACACGGCGAACTTGCCGTCAAAGCTCCATTGAATGCCGAAGGCTTCGTTGCCGGGCAGAGCGGGGCCGTTCGGCGCCGTGTTGAACAGATGCGTCGAGCGCTTGTGGCCCGCCGCGGTGAACGCCTTGTTCCACGCGATTTGCGGACCGGTGACGCGGCCGCCGTCCATGCGTTCCATGGCGAGCGGAAAACCGCCTTCGTCCGTGA
>DASPZL010000482.1:0-10804 GCA_035636295.1 Paraburkholderia sp. | reverse complement strand
GGCCCGCGGGCCGCTTTTTGCATATCGCTTCGCGCCTACACCAAGGCGGCTGCCAAGGCTCAAGCCCCGTCGGTCAGCGCGCGAATGGTCGGCAGATTGCGCCAGTAACCTCTCGCATCCATCCCGCAGCCGAATACATAGCGGTCCGGCACTTCGAAACCGCAGTAATCCGGGCGCAGCGGCTTCGCCTTCGGAATGGTCTTCTCGCACAGCACCGCGCTCAGAAAGCGCTTCGCGCCCATCTCGAGGATGCGGTCGCGGATCGCGGCCATCGTCTCGCCTTCGTCGAGGATGTCGTCGAGCACCAGCACCACGCGATCTTTCACCGACTCGGCCGGCGCCACGCGCCACTGCATCTCGCTGCCGCCCTTGGTAGTGTTGCGGTAGCGGGTGAGGTGGATGTAGTCGAACTCGAGCGGGAAATCGAGGTGCGGCAGCAGCATGCCGGTGAACACCGCCGCGCCGCCCATCACCGACAGCACGAGCGGGAAGTCCTCGCTCATCTCGTCGCGGATGGCGGCCGCCATGCCGCTGATCGACGCGTTGACGTCGTCGGCCGAAACGATTTCTTCGGAGTGGCTAAAAATGTGGAGAGCTTCTTCGCGGTTCATGACGTCTGACGGGCGGTAACTGTATACATAGTGTGGTGGGGACGCCCCGAAGGAAGTTCCCTTGGGGAACGGCGGCGTGTGGTACAGAATAAACCCGCACGAACCGGAGTCAGCCGCGCGTGCCGTTATTCATGCACCGAGCCGCGCGCGCCCGCCGTCTTGCTAAAGCTTAGCGCATGCCGGGCAACATGCCCTTCATGCCGCGCATCATCTTCTGCATGTTTCCGCCCTTCAGCTTCTTCATCATCGTGCGCATCTGGTCGTACTGGTTCAGCATGCGGTTGACTTCCTGCACCTGCACGCCCGCACCCGCGGCGATGCGGCGCTTGCGGGTGGCCTTGATCAGATCGGGCTTGGCGCGCTCCAGCGGCGTCATGGAATTGATGATGCCTTCCATGCGGCGCATCTGCTTTTCGGCCTGGCTCATGTCCGCGCCGGCGGCGGCTTGCTGGAACTGCGCGGGCAGTTTGTCCATCAGCGTGGAGAGGCCGCCCATGTTTTTCATTTGCGACAACTGCGCGCGGAAGTCGTTGAGGTCGAAGTCGCCACCCTTCTTGACCTTGTCGGCGAGCTTCTGCGCGGCTTGCACGTCCACGCCGCGTTGCGCTTCCTCGACGAGGGCGAGAATGTCGCCCATGCCGAGAATCCGGTTCGCCATGCGGTCCGGATAGAAGATTTCGAGGCCGTCGAGCTTTTCGGCGACACCGACGAACTTGATCGGCTTGCCCGTGACGTGACGCACCGAGAGCGCAGCGCCACCGCGCGAGTCGCCGTCGAGCTTGGTGAGCACCACGCCGGTGAGCGGCAGCGCATCGCTGAAGGCCTTGGCGGTGTTCACCGCGTCCTGGCCCAGCATCGCGTCGACGACGAACAGCGTTTCCGCCGGTTTCAGCGTGCTGTGCAGCGCGGCGATTTCCTGCATCATCGCTTCGTCGATACCGAGACGGCCGGCCGTGTCGACCAGCAGCACGTCGTGATAATGGCGCTTGGCCCAGTCGACCGCGGCGCGCGCGATGTCGACCGGTTTCTGATCCGGTTCCGACGGGAAGAAGTCCGCGCCGACCTGCTCGGTCACCGTCTTCAACTGCGCGATAGCAGCGGGACGGTAGACGTCGCACGAAACGGTCAGGACCTTCTTTTTGTACTTTTCGCGCAGGAGCTTGGCGAGCTTGCCGACCGTGGTCGTCTTACCGGCGCCTTGCAAACCCGCCATCAGGATGACGGCCGGCGGCGTGACGGCGAGGTTCAGTTCGACTGCCTTGCCCTCATAGTCGCCGCCGATGATCGCGGTCAACTCGCGCTGCACCACGCCGACCAGTGCCTGGCCCGGCGAGAGGCTGCTGATGACTTCCTCGCCGAGCGCTTTTTCCTTCACCTTGGCGATGAATTCGCGCACGACGGGCAGCGCCACGTCCGCCTCGAGGAGCGCCAGGCGCACTTCGCGCAGCATTTCCTGGGTGTTCGCCTCGGTGAGCCGGGCTTCGCCGCGCAGCGTCTTGACGACGCGCGCCATCCGTTGAGTCAGATTGTCGAGCATGGGGAGCGATGAACAGTGCGGCCCGCGCAGCGCGCGAAGTGGAAGACGTCGCGGAGTAGGGGCCTAGTGTAAACTTCGAATATGGATATTGTACTGTATGCCCTCACTGCGCTCCTCTACGGCGGCCTCGCCGTGGCCGGCTGGCGCTCGCACCGGCACGCCGCCGTGCGCCCCATGCTCGAGAGCGTGCCGCCCGTGCCCCACGCGCCGGCCGCCGCGGGCGTGTCGGCCGCTTCGGGCATGAGCGCGCCGGGCCGCGCGCTGCTCTTCGTCGCGCTGCTCGCGCACGGCATGTTGCTGCATACCACCATCTTTCCCCAGAACGCGATGGTGTTCGGGTTCGCGTTCGCGCTGTCGGCGATGTTCTGGCTCGGCGCGGGCATCTACTGGATCGAGAGTTTTTTCTTTCCGCTCGACGGCTTGCGTCTGCTGGTGTTGCCGCTCGCCTGCGTCGCGTCCTTGTTGCCGCTGGCGTTCAACGGCGTGCGCGTGCTGCCGTATTCGGCGGCGCCTATGTTCAAGCTGCACTTTCTGATCGCCAACATCGCGTACGGACTGTTTGCGATCGCGGCACTGCACGCGATTCTGATGCTGCTGGTCGAACGGCGTCTGCATGCCATGCGCGGCGGTGTATCGCAGCGGCATGCGGCCGCGGCCGGCAACGGCTGGCTGTCGAGCTGGCTCGATACGCTGCCGCCGCTGCTCACGCTGGAAAAGCTGCTGTTCCGCCTGATCGGCGCTGGCTTCGTGCTGCTGACGCTGACGCTGGTCTCGGGCATCGTGTTCAGCGAGCAACTGATCGACCGCGCGTTGAGTCTCGATCATAAAACCGTGTTCGCGATTCTTTCCTGGGTGATGTTCGGCGCGCTGTTGACGGCGCGCAAGGTATCCGGCTGGCGCGGCCGTGCGGCATTGCGCTGGGTGCTGGCGTCGTTCGTCGCGCTGCTGCTGGCGTACGTCGGCAGCCGTTTTGTTTTCGAGGTGCTGTTGCACCGTGCTGTAGTGTGAGCGTGTGCCATGCGACAAATATTTCTGCTGATCCTGTTGTTCATCGTCGGCCAGTGGCTGGTGAAGGCGCTGCGCCGTCATGACGCGCAGACGTCGCAACGCACCGGAGCGGGCGCGAACGGCGCCGCCGGCGCCAAAGGCCCGAATGGCGGCGCGCGCTCGTCCGGCTCCGCGCAAGCACAAGCGCAGCCCCAGCTCGCCGAGCCGATGATCCGCTGCGTCGAGTGCGGCGTGCATGCGCCGCAGAGCGACTCCGTCGTGGTGGCGGGGCAGCCGTTCTGCAGCGCCGCGCACGCGCAGCGCCACGGCGCGCGACCCACGGGCCGCGACGCTCGATGAGCGTCGAGTTCACCGTCGATGCCGACGGTTGGGCCGCCGCCGCACACAAACTGCCATCGCCGAATTTTGAAGCGCGGCCCGAAGGCGCGGTGCCGACGCTGATCGTCGTCCACAACATCAGCTTGCCGCCCAATGAGTTCGGCGGCGCGGCGATCGCCGAACTGTTCCAGAACACGCTCGACTGCGACGCCCACCCGTACTACGACACGCACCTGCGCGGCGTGCGGGTGTCGGCGCATTTCGTGATTCATCGCGACGGCGCGCTCGAGCAATACGTGTCCTGCAACGAGCGCGCGTGGCACGCGGGGCCGTCGAATTTTTTCGGCCGCGAGCGCTGCAATGATTTCTCGATCGGCATCGAGCTCGAGGGCAGCGACACCACTGCTTTCGACGCGGCGCAATACCGCACGCTTACGGCACTTGTGAAGGCGCTCAAGGCCCGCTATCCGGTCGAGGCGCTTGCCGGCCACTCGGACATCGCCCCCGGCCGCAAGACCGATCCAGGGCCTCATTTCGACTGGCAGCGTCTGCAACGCGACACGTCGCTTCCCGCTCAGTATTTCCCCTATCTCAAGTTTTCCAAAACGCCGTAACGGCCCTTCGCGCGACGCCGCGCGATGCGAGGAGAGCAAGGCGCAGCCTCGTTCTCCGGGAAGACGGCTTTGCGCCGGGCGATGCAAAAGTCAAGCCTCGCAAAGCAAATAAATCGATTTGACCTGTCCCGAAAGTCCACTATACTTGGTGCCAGAAATTCAGTTTCGCACTATATCTTGTGTTGTCTTGCGGCGCCCCGCTCTTCGAGCATGGCGCCGCAAGCATTCCAGGCAGCGACAAAAATTGCTGCGGCGCGGCCGGTAGAGACCTCCGGCGGCATCCAGAAGCACTCAGGAAAGGGCTTAGCAAGTGATCGCGACACACATGGTGAAGACCGTCATCAATTCAAACCAGGCTTCATCGCTGTCGCATCCCGCCACCCGGCTCAGCCGGCCTTTTTCCTGCATCCCATCGCTTGCGCACGCGGCGGCGCAGCGTTCGTTTTAATCCGCGGCATTCGCCGCAACATTTCCAGGACCAGGAGCTTTGCACATGCAAACCACCGACAACGTGACGACCCGGTACGAGGGTTCACCGACTGGCCAGGCCTTCGGCCAGGCACAAGGCGCACAGGCGCTCGCGCCGCAAGCGACCTACGCCGACTACAAGGTGATCCGCCGCAATGGCAGCGTGGTGTCGTTCGAACCGTCGAAAATCGCCATCGCCGTGACGAAGGCATTTCTGGCTGTCAACGGTGGTCAAGGCGCCGCGTCGGCGCGTGTGCGCGAACTGGTCGAGCAACTCACGCAGAACGTCGTGCGCGCATTGCTGCGCAGCCGCCCGAACGGCGGCACGTTCCATATCGAAGACATCCAGGATCAGGTCGAACTCGCGCTGATGCGCGGCGGCGAGCACAACGTCGCGCGTGCTTATGTGCTGTATCGCGAGAAGCGCACCCAGGCGCGCGGCCATGACGACCAGGTTGCAGGTGGTGCGCCGGGTCTGAACGTTACCGACAACGGCGTCACGCATCCGCTCGACATGGCCGCGCTGCGCGGCATCATCGAATCGGCTTGCGCGAATCTGGGCGACGCCGTGAGCGCCGAGCCGATCGTCGCGGAAACGGTCAAGAATCTGTACGACGGCGTGCCGATGAGCCAGGTCTACGACTCGGCGATCCTGGCCGCGCGCACGATGATCGAAAAGGATCCGGCTTACAGCCAGGCTACCGCTCGCATCCTGCTGCACACGATCCGTCGCGAGATCCTCGAGGAAGAAGTCACGCAAGCCGAAATGGGCGAGCGCTACGCCGAGTACTTCCCGCAATTCATCAAGCGCGGCGTGCAAGCCGAACTGCTCGACGACAAACTGCTGCAGTTCGATCTGAAGCGCCTCGGCGCCGCGCTCGACAACAACCGCGACCTGCAATTCGGCTACCTCGGTCTGCAAACGCTATACGACCGCTACTTCCTGCATCACGACGGCGTGCGTATCGAAATGCCCCAGGCATTCTTTATGCGTGTCGCGATGGGCCTGTCGCTGAACGAGATCGACCGCGAAGCGCGCGCGATCGAGTTTTACAACGTGTTGTCGAGCTTCGACTTCATGTCGTCCACGCCGACCCTGTTCAACTCGGGCACCCGCCGTTCGCAGCTGTCGTCGTGCTATCTGACGACGGTGGACGACGATCTCGACGGCATCTACGAAGCGCTGAAGGAAAACGCGTTGCTGTCGAAGTTCGCGGGCGGCCTCGGCAACGACTGGACGCGCGTGCGTGCGCTCGGCTCGCACATCAAGGGCACCAACGGCAAGTCGCAAGGCGTGGTTCCCTTCCTGAAGGTCGTCAACGATACGGCTGTCGCCGTGAACCAGGGCGGCAAGCGCAAGGGCGCGGTGTGCGCGTACCTGGAAACCTGGCACCTGGACATCGAGGAATTCCTCGAGTTGCGCAAGAACACCGGCGACGACCGCCGCCGCACCCACGACATGAACACGGCGAACTGGATTCCCGACCTGTTCATGAAGCGCGTGATGGAAGGCGGCGACTGGACGCTGTTCTCGCCGTCCACCTGCCCGGACCTGCACGACAAGTTCGGCGCCGAATTCGAAGCGGCTTACACGGCTTACGAAGACAAGGTCGCGCGCGGCGAGATCAAGCTGTTCAAGAAGATTCCGGCGGCGCAACTGTGGCGCAAGATGCTGGGCATGCTGTTCGAAACCGGCCACCCGTGGATCACGTTCAAGGATCCGTGCAATGTGCGCTCGCCGCAACAGCACGTCGGCGTGGTGCACTCGTCGAACCTGTGCACGGAAATCACGCTGAACACCAGCGACGCCGAAATCGCCGTCTGCAACCTGGGCTCGGTGAACCTCGTCGCTCACCTGAAGGAACAGGCCGACGGCACGCTGGCGCTCGACCACGACAAGCTCAAGCGCACCGTCAGCGTGGCGATGCGCATGCTCGACAACGTGATCGACATCAACTACTACGCGGTTGCCAAGGCACGTAACTCGAACCTGAAGCACCGTCCGGTCGGCATGGGCATCATGGGCTTCCAGGACTGCCTGCACCTCCTGCGCACGCCGTACGCGTCGGACGAGGCGGTCAAGTTCGCCGACACCTCGATGGAAGCGGTCTGCTACTACGCTTACTACGCGTCGACCGAACTGGCGCAAGAGCGCGGCCGTTACTCCAGCTACCGCGGCTCGCTGTGGGATCGCGGCATCCTCCCGCAAGACTCGGTGAAGCTGCTGGCCGAAGCGCGCGGCGGTTACGTCGAAGTCGATTCGAGCGAGTCGATGGACTGGACCGAACTGCGTCAGCGCATCGCCACCTACGGCATGCGCAATTCGAACTGCGTCGCCATCGCACCGACGGCGACGATCTCGAACATCATCGGCGTGTCGGCTTGCATCGAACCGACCTTTCAGAACCTGTACGTGAAGTCGAATCTGTCGGGCGAATTCACGGTGGTCAACGACTACCTGGTGCGCGACCTGAAGGCGCGCGGCCTGTGGGACGAAGTGATGGTCGCCGACCTGAAGTACTTCGACGGCACGCTCTCGCGCATCGACCGCATTCCGGCCGACCTGCGCGCGATCTACGCGACCGCGTTCGAACTCGATCCGGTGTGGCTCGTCGAGGCGGCCTCGCGCCGTCAGAAGTGGATCGACCAGGCGCAGTCGCTGAACATCTACATGGGCGGCGCGTCGGGTAAGAAGCTCGACGAGATCTACAAGCTCGCATGGGTGCGCGGTCTGAAGACGACCTACTACCTCCGCACGATGGCGGCGACGCACGTCGAGAAGTCGACGGTGGCGCACGGCGCGCTGAACGCGGTGTCCTCCGGTGGCGGTGAAGGCGCGGGCGGTGTCGGCGGCGGCGCGGCGGGTGGCTTCGGCGTGAGCGGCGGTGCTGCGGGTGGCATCCAGGCAGCGGCGGCAGCGCCCGCGGTGCCGGCAGTCGCGGTTGAAGCGGCGCCGGAAGCGGATGGTCCGGTGTGCATGATGCGTCCGGGCGACCCCGGCTTCGACGAGTGCGAGGCTTGCCAGTAACAACCAGGCAAGCATGAAGCAGACAGCGGGATCGTTGTTTGCTAACGGGTTGTAGGTAATGACCCGCATGCAGCGAGCAGCGAACCTGGTGAAAGTGCAGCAGAAGCGAATGAGATGAGCGGCGCGGCGGTTGAAATCGAAGCCGCGCCGTTCATCGAAAGCAGCGAAGCACGGCGAGCAGCTGAAGTCGTGACGCGGTAGACCAGCAGTCGGCAGTCGGCGGCACAAAACGAAACGCGCGGCACAGCGCGCTCAGCAAACGCGTCGATCGATGGGTCGATCAACACAGCCGGCCCTATACCTCGTTCGACATTGCATTGAACTTCACCTCGCCGGCGCGGACGAAGTGGCAACCGCGAGCCAACCGCGAGGCAGCAGAAAGCAACCGCAAGACGCTGCAAGCACACTCCGCAATACAGATAGATAGAGCAGCGAAACGTCGCTTCGACACGTTGCTCTTCGAGTTCGCGAAGCACCTCGACGACACACGTTCAACACGCTTCACACGAGGCGACGCACACACTCTGTTGAACAAAGTGTTGTATGAACGTAGCAACGCGAATCGAAAACAGGATTTTTCATCAGCGAAGGCTTTTATCGCTCGTGAAAAGATGGTACAAACCGTTCTAAATTGATGGTGACATTTATGCTCAACTGGGATGACGAGATCACTGCCGTAACTCCCTCGAGCGCTACGCAACAGAACGTGTTGCGCAACGCTGCGGGATCGGCTGTCGGTTCGCAAGTCGGAACGCGTTCCGCTCCTCACGCTCACTCGGCTCAAGACATCTTCGCGAACGACATCGCTGTCGCTCCCGTGGCTCATGTGACCAACGCTGCTGCTGGAACGGCTGCCGTTTCCGAAGCGCGGGTCAATGTCGCCGACAAGCGCATCATCAACGGCCAGACCGACGTCAATCAGTTGGTGCCGTTCAAATACAAGTGGGCCTGGGAAAAGTATCTGGCTGGTTGCGCCAACCACTGGATGCCGCAAGAAGTGAACATGTCGCGCGACATTGCCCTCTGGAAAGACCCGAACGGGCTGACCGAAGACGAGCGCCGCATCGTCAAGCGCAACCTGGGCTTCTTCGTGACGGCCGATTCCCTCGCCGCCAACAACATCGTGCTGGGCACTTACCGCCACATCACGGCGCCCGAATGCCGCCAGTTCCTGCTGCGACAGGCGTTCGAAGAGGCGATCCACACGCACGCTTACCAGTACATCGTCGAATCGCTGGGCCTCGACGAAGGCGAAATTTTCAACGCGTATCACGAGGTCTCCTCGATCCGCGCGAAAGACGAATTCCTGATTCCGTTCATCCACACGCTGACCGATCCGGCCTTCAAGACCGGCACGCTCGAAGCAGACCAGACTCTGCTGCGCTCGCTGATCGTGTTCGCCTGTGTGATGGAGGGCCTGTTCTTCTACGTCGGCTTTACGCAAATCCTGGCGCTCGGCCGCCAGAACAAGATGACCGGCGCGGCGGAACAGTACCAATACATCCTGCGCGACGAGTCGATGCACTGCAACTTCGGCATCGACCTGATCAACCAGATCAAACTCGAAAACCCGCAGCTCTGGACGGCTGAGTTCCGCGCGGAAATCCGCGAGATCTTCCAGCAAGCGGTCGAACTTGAATATCGTTACGCGGAAGACACGATGCCGCGCGGGGTGCTCGGCCTCAATGCGTCGATGTTCAAGAGCTATCTGCGTTTCATCTGCAACCGCCGTTGCCAGCAGATCGGTCTCGATCCGCTGTACCCGAACGAGGAAAACCCGTTCCCGTGGATGAGCGAGATGATCGACCTGAAGAAGGAACGCAACTTCTTCGAGACGCGAGTGATCGAATATCAAACCGGCGGCGCGCTGACCTGGGAGTGAGCCGGGTTCGTGTCGCAGATGCATTCATCGATGGGGATGCCGTAGGCCCAAGGCCGCGGCAATTATGTTTAGGAGCTTAATCGCCTGATGCAAAGCGTGCCCAGTGCGTCGCGTGCCTTCGCGGCCCACAAACATGACCGGCACTTTGCGAACCCTTCAGTGGGATGGGCAAACTTCCCCCCGGAAAAAGCCGTCGGCGTGATCGCCGGCGGCTCGATCAAGCAATTGCCGGCGCCGGAATCCAGCGCCGACCAGATCTGGCGCGCGGTGCCCAAGGGCACGGCGCGCCTTACCGCATTCATTAGCGTAAGCGCGCAGCACCTGCGTACGCCGATGAATAGCCCGCTTCGTAGCGCGCGCCTTGAGAAGCGTCCGCGGGAAGCGGGTTTTGACGAAGGGTGTAGTTTGAACTGACTCTCATCTGAAAACCTGAAGGAGAAAATGATGGCAACTGCAAAAAAAGCCGCAGCTAAGAAGCCCGCAGCGAAGAAGGTCGCAGCGAAGAAAGCCGCTCCGGCTAAGAAGGTAGCGGCGAAGAAAGTCGCTGTGAAGAAGGTTGCAGCGAAGAAGGCAGCACCGGCTAAGAAGGTTGCAGCGAAGAAAGCTGCTCCGGCCAAGAAGGTTGCAGCCAAGAAAGCCGCTGTGAAGAAGGTTGCAGCGAAGAAGGCACCGGCCAAGAAGGCAGCGCCGGCGAAGAAAGCCGCTGTGAAGAAGGTTGCAGCAAAGAAGGTTGCAGCAAAGAAGGCGCCGGCGAAGAAGGCTGCGGCTAAGAAGGCCGCACCGGCTAAGAAGGCTGCTGCCAAGAAGGCTGCGCCTGCGAAGAAGGCTGCCGCCAAGAAGGCTGCGCCTGCTAAAAAGGCTGCCGCTAAAAAGGCTGCGCCTGCCAAGAAGGCTGCCGCGAAGAAGGCCGCTGCTCCTGCCAAGAAGGCTGCGCCTGCGAAGAAGGCTGTCGCCAAGAAGGCTGCGCCTGCACCCGCTGCGACTACTGTCTCGAGCGCACCGGCGGCGACGGTGAAGACCGCGCTGAACCCGGCAGCGGCGTGGCCGTTCCCGACGGGCAGCCGTCCGTAAGCGGTAGAAGCAGAAGCACTTCGACACGTCGCATGATGTGTCCGGTGATCGAGTAGCGCTTAACGCAGTGTGATCGAGCGCTACTCGGTCAGGGTCCCGTTGCCGGGTTTCCGGCGACGGGATTTTTTTTGGCCGCGCGTGAGAGGAACGCTAACTTTCGCTCACAGGCCTTGTACCGTACGCAACCGACAGGCAAAAAAAACGCATGCACAGGGGAGGGCATGCGTGTGAGGTCGCCGCGGCGGCGCGTGAAGCGCTGCCGCGCGA